>CAWEHT010000051.1:0-23651 GCA_963808455.1 uncultured Chloroflexia bacterium
CGCCACCCCGATCTGGTCGAGGGTGGTTGACATGGCCATGTGGACCTCGGCCCCTTCCGGGATGAGGCTCAACAGATAGTCCCGCCGCCTGCTCGCCGGTGTCTACGGCCACCGACTGGATGTTGTGCGCCTGCAAAGCCTGCTGCGTGGCCGCGATCTGCTCGTCGGTCGCGAGCTGGTCGAATTTCAGGTCCATTGTAACGGTTGTCATCGGGTCCCTCCCCTATCGAATGTTCTGTACCGCACGGTCCAGAAAGTGCACAAAAAAGAGAGCTCGTGCCCGGACTCAGTCCAGCGCGGCCATCATCACGCTCACCGAGTCGTCCATTCGGGCGCGCTCGCATCTCGCCCGCGCCATGACCTCCAGGCCTCCTAAACCTACGACCAGGAAGCGCGCCAGCTTCCGCGGTTCCCGGCAGCTCGCAATCGAGCCGTCTGCCTGCCCGCGCTCTATGGCACGGGTGAAGGCGTCCTCGACCGCCTGAAAGTCCTCGGCCACCAGCCTCTGTACGTTGACGTCGTGCGGTGCCAGCTCGACTGCCTCATTGGCCGTCATGCAGCCACGACAATGGTCCGGCCCGGCGGAGTGCATCACGACCTCTCGAAAAAAGCTCTCGATTGAATGGCGCGCCGGACACCCCTCGTCGAGCGTCTCATGAAGGTGCACCATGCGTTCCTTCCGGTAAGCATCGAACGCGGCCAGGAACAGCGCACGCTTGTCGCCAAAAGTCGCGTACAGGCTGCTCTTGCTGAGCCCCGTAGCAGTCAAGATGTCCGCCAGCGACGCCGCCTCGTAACCTTTGCTCCAAAAGACATGCATCGCCGATCTCAGCGCCTGGCCCGTATCGAACTCCTGTGGTCGCGCCATTGACCCCGCTCCTCGGCCTCGAGCGTACAAGATATGGACCAAATAGTCCAGAAAGCCGGGTTACTTTTCCCGGCGCGACTCACGGAAAGCCTAGCGGCTGCGCCGGCACGGCCAGGCTGAGGGCCACCGGCGTCTATTCCTTTATGGGCCGTCTCCGCCCGGCAGCCATACTGTGAACGTGCTTCCTTTCCCCAGCTGGCTCTCGACCGCAATCCACCCGCCGTGCAGGCTCACGATCTCGTAGCAGATGGCCAACCCCAATCCCGTGCCGGCTGCCCTGCTTTGTTGCGCCGCCGCCCCGCGGAAGAAGCGCTCGAAGAGACGCGCCTGGTCCTCCTCTGAGATGCCCGGCCCCGTGTCGGTTACGCCGAAACCTACCCAGACCTTCCCGAGTTGCTGCCGGCAACAGGTGCTAAGCGTGACGCGGCCGCCGGCCGGCGTATAGTTCATTGCATTGGTCATCAGGTTGGTGAGCACCTGGGTCAACAGCCTGGCATCCGCCTGAACGGGCGGCAAGGCCGGGTCGAGCTGCACGCCCAGGCTCAGCCCACGATCGGCCATCAGCCCCGCCCGGTCGCCGGCGAGCGTGCCGAGCAAGGCGTTGAAATCGACAGGGGCGAGGGTGGGCTCAACCTTCCCCAGGTCCAACCGCGAGAGATGGAGCAGGTCCTCGATCAGCCGGTGCAGCAGCTCCGCCTCACGGTGGAGCGTCGCCATGTATTGGCCGTGCTTTTCGGGTTTGCCGTTCTCGATCAGGCTCAGATAGAGCTTGATGTTTGCCAGCGGGGTCCGGAGCTCATGGGAAACGTTGGACACAAATTGGCTTTTCATGCGGTCGAGGCTCTTGAGTTGCTCGTTGGCGACCTGCAGCCGGGAAGCCGTCTTCGAGAGCTCCGCGGTGCGCTCGGCGACCCGCTGCTCCAGGTCGGCGGTGTGGTGCTGCACTTCTGCCCTGAGGCGTGCCTGCTGGATGGCGATGGCCAGCTGGTCGGCCACCTCGCGGGCCATGGCCATCTGCTCCGGGCTGAAGGCGTCCTCACAATCCGATCCCAACCTGAGCACGCCGAACCTCTCGCCTTCCGCGAAAAGCGGCACCTCCAGAAAGGACCGCAACCCTGCCGCCA
Organism: uncultured Chloroflexia bacterium; assembly: GCA_963808455.1. Taxonomy (GTDB): domain Bacteria; phylum Chloroflexota; class Anaerolineae; order CG2-30-64-16; family CG2-30-64-16; genus CAWEHT01. The sequence continues at coordinate 1,993 of CAWEHT010000051.1, forward strand.
CCAGCGTCTGCAGCGCGGGCGTCATGTCCGGCAGCGCACGCACGTCGCGCACGAACCGCGACTCGCCGCACCGGTTCAGCGGCAACACGGTCGAGCGTAGGATGCGGAACTGCGAGGTCAGGTGGGGCAACTCGGCCCCGGTTTCGGCAACCAGGCGGGCCTCCATCCCCTCGGCGTCGCAAACGTACACTGAAGCCGCCCAATAGCCCACCAGGGGCGCCAGCCCTTCCAGCGCCAGCGTGGCGATCTGCTCGGGCCGCTGCATCGCGACCGTGGCCTGGTCGATCGCGTGCAACAACGACAGCCGGTCGGCGTGCTGCTGCAAGGCGTTGCGAGCCTGGACCACTTCAGTGGTCTCCATGCCCATGCCGATCAGGTACGTCCTGTCCTCGATCGTGCAACGGGCCGCGGTCAGACGGAAGGGGATCCTGCGCCCATCCCTGGTCAGGATGCAGGCGTCGGCGGAGGCCCGGCCGGATAGGAAAGCCTCCTGCATCTTGTCGGCCACCAGGGCGCGATCCTCGTCCGCAATCACCCTGAGCGGATGCCCGTGATCCAGCTCCCCGTCCGCGTAGCCTGTGGTACTCGTGCTGTTCGTGTTCCATCGCACCGGCACTCCTGCCCTATCGACGACGAAGAACATCCCGGGCAGGCTGTCGATCACGGCATTGGTGAAGTCTTGCTCCCGTTCGATGGTCTGCAGCATCTTGTTGATGGCGGCTGCCAGCCGGCCCAGCTCGTCCTGACCGGACACGGCAACGCGCCCCGACAGCCCGTTGCCGGCGCTAATGCTCGCCACCGCCGCGCTGAGCCGGAGCAGAGGCGAGATCACGGTCTTCTGCAGGGCGACGAGCATGATCAGCCCGAAGACGAGGCCGATCGCCAGCACACCCAGGCTCATGTAGCGAACTGCGCTGAGGCCCTCCTGGAAAATGGGGCGAGGTTCGTGGACGCGCACCACCAGGGCGGGCTGCCCGCTCAGGTCCGGCAGCAGGAAGTAACTGGCAATAGAGTCAGGGCCCAAGGGCAGCACGAAATCGGGCTGGGTGGACAGGACGGCGGATAGGGCGCCTGCTGTGAGCGCTGCGGCCGGCATAGGCGTCAGGGCGGCCTGCGCGCGCTCGAAATCGGCGGGCAGGGCCGGATCGGTCAAGTAGCGATACGAGAGCGCCACCTGGTTCTGCTTGGCGAGAGCGGCGATCTCGTCAACGTCGAGATAGCGTCCCACCAGGACCGTACCGTGGACAGGTCCCTGGGCCGCGCTCGTCAGGATCGGCTGGCAGGCGATCAGGAGCGGGGCGCTCGAGAGTGTGCTGATGCCCTCTTCCGCGCCGGTTGCGTTGCCGTGCCTAAGCAGCGCCGGGTGGGCGACAACGTCGGTGAGCACTTCAGTTGGCACCGGCACAACATGGCCAGAATCCACGTCAACGGCTACCCCGTTGAACGTAACGCCCCTGGGCATCGTAGATGAGGATGAGGTTGACTTTGAGCTGGGTGATCGTGGCGTTCAGGTTGGCAGTAACATAGGCTGCGTTATGATCCACCGCGAAGGCGTAAGTATCGTCCCACTGCGCCCAGTCGATGGCGACGGTGTTGAGGCGGTCGAGCTCGGCCGACAGGGAGATGGCCACGCGCGCCGCATCGGTATTCAGCTTGCGGCTTTCCATGGACTGGACGCTGCGAACGAATATCCCGGACGACACCAGGGTAGCTACGATCAGCAGGCCGGCCATCACCGTGCCGACCACAAGGAGGTTTTTCGTCCGCAGGCCCATCCGCTTCGTCTCCTCACTCGCCCAAGAACCACTATGCCTGGTGGATAGGCGACTGCCTGGGCGGGAGCCAGAATGCCGCTCCCGGATGGCAAGCCTGGTGATTGCCTCTATCCCCGTATGGTGAGGGTGCCGGGTGAAATCCGAGGGCCACGTGGGTGGGTTGGGCTTCTCGGCCAACGGGATGTCCGTCCGTTGCCGTCGGGACCCGCGCCCGCAGGCCACTCACCCCGGCGGTGCCGAGGCAAACCGCCAAATCGGGAATAGTGCGCGAAACGGCATCGAAAAATATACCACCTTCATGCGGGGGTGTCAATGCCCGCTAAAGACGGGCGGCGCCCCGGGATCGATCTCGAGTGAGGCGGTAATGCCGGGCTCGATGCGCGGGGCCGGCTCGCATCACTGGCGGCGCGCCGGCGGGGTCGAACGCGCTGATCCAGCGCTGGGGCGCCGCGGGCCGCGGGCCACGGGCGCGGACGGCGCCCATGCAGACCGGCGCCTGCAGTAGGAAGTGCGCTGAGTCGCACTACGGGTACCCGCCCGGCCTGATCTCTCAGGCCTCGTTTCAGGATGCAGTTCGAACCGCGCCCCCTGCCTCCCGTACCTCTGCAGCAGCTTGAAGATCGCCTCGCTGCCGAAGGCCAGGCACCCGGCCGGGATGCGCTCGTCGGCCGCACGGATCCTCGAGAGGGCGTCGAAGCCCGCAGGCTGGTTCATCGGCAGGAAGCCGTAAGACTGGATGCCCAGGCGCGCCAGGAAGCGCCCGCCGGTCTTGCCGGGCAGCAGGAACGGACGGCGCTCATGCCGGGCAGCGGGAACGGGACGGGGCTCGCGCCGGGCTCATCCTCGCACAAGATGCCCGCCAGGGTGCTGAGCGGCCCCATGTCCGGGGCTGCGGGGCCGAGATGGTGGGCCACGCCTCGAAGGCCACGTCCTCGCCCACGATCGCGCGTGTCTCGTCGATCAGGTCCTCCGGCGCGTGGCCGGGCAAGTGGCGCCCGTGCAGCCCGACGGCGATCTCGCCGGGGATGACGTCGATCTTGTCGCCGCCCTGCACGAAGGTGGCGTTGGCCGTGTAATGCAGTGGCGCGTCGAGCAGGGTCCTGAGGCGCCCTAACCCCAACGGCGCCAGCGCGTCGAGGGTCGCGCCTGCCAAGGTTGGGTCGAGGAGCCCGGCGAAGAGCGCGCTCGCCCGGCCGCCCACACGGCCCGCCAGCGCCTCCAGCAGCCCTCGCATGGCCGGCGAGACGTGGGCCTGGCAGACGCTGTCCGTCGAGCTTCCCCAGCAGGGCGGCCAGCATCATGGCGACTATATATGGCCTTTTCCCCCATGTCCTTTGAGTTAGGGGCCACCTTGCCGGACCGGCAACTGGCTGTACGCACACTGCTCATCGAGCCTGTGCTCGAATCGCGTCGCCAGCCCACGTCCAGCCGACCGGCTCAGCGAGAGTGCTTTTCAGGGCGGGTTCCTGAGAGGTCGCGTCAGACATCCAATTCTATCTTAGGCGGACCATTGTTGGCTGAGCTCGATCAGCTCCGCAGGAATACGTTCATGTCCAGCGTCGATCAACGCTGCTCGCAGACGGGCCTAGCCAAGGTTGGTTACAAGAGAAGAAACTTGAGGGTAGAGACATTCCTCCAGGAGAACTTTGCCATTGATCCACCGATGCAACCCGTCCCAGTTTGCGACGTCGCTCTGAACTTCTTGATGCCGAGCTTTCAGAGCGGCTGGTAAATCTTCAGGGCGCGTCAGCAGACGCAGCCGCTCTTGCATGGCACCGAGCACCGCCGCATAGGAGAGTGCAGGCAGGGGGCCGAAGTAGCGAAGAAAGTCCGCTTCAATGATGCCGCGCCACTCATTGACGATCGAATTCGCAGCCGCGTACAGAGCTAACTCTTGACCCCAGGCCCGGATCTGAGTTCGAACGTGGCCCTCATCGGTCCAGGCTGCCAGCTCCCTACCATGAGCAGCAAACCCGACGACGGCTGCGCTTATGATGTTGGGCTCGAGAAGGTAGTTCTCGATACAGTAGCGTTTCAGAATCGCCACCCGGCTAGCCGGCTCTCGGCTATCAGAGACCTCCTTGTCTGAAGCGAAGTCGCGGTCCCGCACGCCCAACGCCTTTGGATCGCGCTCCACCTTGGCCATAACGGCGTCTTTGCCGTTCGCTGCCTTAAGCTGAATGGCAGGAAACCACCTGCTTAGGATGTTGATGTCGTCATCGCCTTCAACGTAGACCGGCTGCAAAGGGGGCAGAGGGGTCACGCCTCCACCTCGCGAGCAAACACAGCGTCGAGGATGACGCGTTCATGCTCGAAGACCGCATTGGCGATTTCCTCCGAATGCGTTGTTATGATGAACTGCGCGGCATATTGAGAAGCGAGATCGGTCAAAGCTCGCACCAATATCCGCTGCCAGCGCGGATGCAGGTGAATCTCCGGCTCGTCTAAGAGAAGTAGACTGCCACGCCGAATACGGCGCTGGATTTCGCCGAGCATGAGCACAATCTGCTTCTCGCCAGAGCTGAGCGCGTCCAGGCTGAATTGCTGCCCTTTGGCTCCCTTGACCAGCACCCGGAACGTCTTCTGATCGACACCCATCAGCTGCTTGTCTTGCAGGAACTGGTTGATCAACCTGGTGAAGCGCTGGAACTCCCCTTCATTGCGCACTCCGCCTGAACGCTCAGCCATCAGATCACGGTAATCCATGGCAACCAGGTAACTTTCCAATGAGCCTCCCCATTTGGATGTGTCGCGGAAGCGGTAGGTCCACTGATAGTGGTCTGGCTCAGCGATCACCTGGCCGGCTCCTTTGGCACGTAGCCCGCGATCTTCGGAGGGAAAGTAGAGGCAGTTGGGGAAGTCGATCTCCGCGGACTCAGCGCGTGCGATCCTCGCCGGCAAAGCCTCCGCTGGCATACCTCACGCGTGATCGACGCCCCTGACGGCTCCGGGCCGCTGGACAGGGCACGTCTTCCACTCAGGTATGACACACCGACGAGTTGCTGAGCGTTCCCGATTTCGACGACCAGTGGGTAGGGCGGCGCAATCGGCAAATCGACCACCACAATCCCCGCCCTCAGCCCGTTGGGCCGCAACCAGGACGGTTTCGTGCCCTTCGCGATCTCGAGCAGGGCGAAGACAACATCGAGGATGGTCGTCTTGCCAGTCCCATTACTCCCAGCGATCACCGTGCGCAGCCTCGGCTGGAGCGTCGCGGGATCGACGAAATCGAGATCGATATCGGGGAGCCCACGCAGACCATGCAGGTACACAGACTGAATTTTCATACGGCCACCATTTCCCGGCGCCCTAGTGCATGTGCAGGAGACATCTTCGGTAGCGGCGTCGGTCATTCTGAGCGGGTAGGCAAGCTGGCCTGCCCCGCGGCCAGCCACCAGCGACGATGTCCCCGCAGGGGGAGAATCCGTCTCTGCATCACCGAAAGGGTGCCCTGTTTCTGCACCAGCGAGGTCAAATCGAAGATCTGAATCCGCGCTTTGACCCTGTCCTCTGCAAATGCCGACCTACCCGCTGTCCCAACGGCTTGGGGAGTTCCGCGACGACTACGAACGAACCCAAAACCTGTGGATACCGACGGGTGCATGGCACTCGCTCTCGATTTCCGCAGGCTCTGGCGCTGCTCGCCGTTTTGGGACACCGATGCACGCTTCATACGGCCGGCGCCTGTATGCAATGAGATGCCGGATTCGGGCGGGTCGGCAGACGCCCCGCCTAGTATACACCTATTGTGGACACTTGGGCCCCCGATTTCGCCGGCGCTCTCGTTCGGGTTCGCGGAGTCGGGCGATGGGTCGCGCCCAATTGGGGGGGCGTCCAGATTCGCCAGGCGCACTCATCTTGACGCACCTCCCTGTCTGCGCGAGACTTGCTCGCGACTGACTCAAGCGACTTGACCCGGCAATTGGACCTCAAGCAACCACCAATCGATCATGGCTTTGGGTGCGAACGAGGCTCACCCAGGGGAGCCGCCGAGATCGAGATGCACGCATCCCTTTGTGCCTTCCAGCCGGTGTCTGTCAATGCCAAGGAGAAGCTACCCAACCATCGCGCCCTGACCAGCGCTTTCCGTAGCTACGACAATCGGGCGATACTTTTTACAGAAGATCTGTATGGCCTGGCGCTTTACCGTCACAAGACCAGGACACAGCTCGGCGCCGATGACTTAAGCAAGCCGGTCTGGGATACGCTCAAGCAACTTGCGCATGCGAACGGCAATCAGATACGGTTCCGCGTGGCTGGCCTCTTTGACCTGGCAACCGAAGGCCTCGGAGTCTTCGATCTTAGATACAGCTTTCCAGCACATTTCTGAGCGTCTTGAGGCATTCTGGGTGATGACGGTTTTGGGCTTTGGGGAAGCAGGCTGTGCTTCCATCGTTGCAATCCCGAATTCAGCCTCCGCCCGAGCATTGTAGGCAAGGTCTGCTTCGGACAGCGAGCTTCGGAGAGTGTGGATGAAGCCGGCCAGCTTCTGAAGCCCGGGAGCGGCAGCACCTTGCTCCTGCGTGCTCTGCGAGGTTGCCTGCTGGACCTGCGAATTTGCCATCTGCTGCACGCTCCGCGCGGTGTGGGAGACCAACGTGTTCGGCGTAATCGCCGTCACGCAAGCCATGCTGCCACTCCTTCGTGAGGCGCCGGCGGCACGCGTCGTCAACGTGTCGAGCAGCGTCGGCTCGCTGACGTTGAACGCGGACCCGACCAATCCGCGTCACGTGAGGTTCGGCGTCGTTTACCCCGCCTCGAAGACCGCCCTCAACGCGATCACGCTTTCCTTTGCACGCGAACTCGAGTCGACGAACATCAAGGTCAACACGGCGTGCCCGGGCTTCACCGCCACCGGGCTCAACAACTTCGCGGGCACGCGCACGGTCGAACAGGGCGCGCGGGAGCCGGTGCGGCTCGCGCTCCTCGGCCCGGACGGCCCAACGGGCACGTTCTCGGACGAGGACGGCCGGGTCCCGTGGTGATGTAGGCTCGAGCCCATAGCAGAAGACGCCCGGCCATCGAGTCCCCGCAGGCCGCCGGTGCCGGGCGCATCCTGTATAGTTGAGCGGGGGGAAGCGAATACTACCCCTGGCAGCGTGGGCCGGAAGGAGCGGGAATGAAAAGCCCCGGCGGTTGGGGTCGGTCAGCGTGCAAACCGGCCCGGCCCGCGGGATTCAGTTGGCCTGCCCTCCCTCGTACTTAGGAAGCTGAGCGTTCCAGCGCTTGTGGCAGGCGCTCCAGTAAACCAAAGGGGCCTCGGCTGCTTGCACCGCAGCGGCCAACCGATCCGCGTCCGTGGCAGCCATTACCGGGGAATGGTCTTCGATGTCTCGCCACTGACCGTCATCAAACTCGGCCTCAGCCATGATTGTGACGAACCGCCCAGGGCTGTTGCTGATGGCATTCGTCGTGGTTCTGATGTTGCGAAACTTACCGGTTGTGCTTGTGAGTTGCATCGTGCGCCTCCTGTGCGGCGGGCTTTGTATAGCGGTGATCGCCCGCGCTGAGCGGACCAGGCGCTTCCTCGATCGCACAGCGCAGAGCATGGCGAATGGGTTGGACCGAGGCGTCCTGGGCCGGGAATCCTGTCTCCATGCTTGCGTCGCCGCTTGGCCATGTGAACATCTGATAGTAAGACAGTGCTGAAAATATCATGCAGCACTGACTCGAGTTTGCCAAGAGTACCTATCGCCTACCTGCATCGATGATAGGCATGGAACCGGGGAATAGACGTTTGGCCGGCTGGCGGTCGTGGCGCAGGTATGCCTTGGTCTCCCCGATTTTGGGGCGATCTACAGCTCTGACCTGGGGCCTTAAGTCTTGGCCAGCGCCTCAAGGCGACGAACCGCCCAAGGTCTGGGCCAAGCTCCTAAGGTGATAAGATCGACGGCCGAGCGCCAGGCAGGATGTCCCACCGGCGAGGGCGATTTGCAGCTTGAGTTCCGTGACGCCGGTGCCCGTTGGCGAACCGATAGGAGCCTTACTGCAAGGCCCCCGGCTTCTCATCGGGCTGTCCCATGTGGCCTCCAGCCTCAGCTGACGCGAAGGCTCCGGTCGCGGGACCCAGGGCCTTCCGCGAGGGACGCCAGGGCGCATCTATCAGCGATCGGACGATAATGGCTATTGATATCGCAGATCGCGCAGCGGATGCCGCTGAACTGCGCGGGGTGGCCCTCCACCAGGTGCCGGGCCCCGAAGTCGCCGGCCGGCACCATGCCCTCGGGCGGGCGAGGGATGCCCCTCTTACACTCGCACTCCTCGCCAGGCGTGTGGTGCGCCTCGTCGTTGGCCACGAAGACCGGCCCGCCTCGAGCCAGGATGCAGGCCTCGAAATCCTCGAGCTTCACTCCCCTGGCGGCCTTGATCTCTAGGACGACTGTGCACTCAGCATCCCAGATCACGAAGTCGGCCCGCCGGCGGGTCACCTCCACGCTGTCGTAAGTGATTGGGATCTCGGCTTCAGGGATATACTCGAGGCCGCGCTTGGCCAAGGCAGGCTCGAGTGCACGTTGGTAGTCAACCTCCAAGCAATGTGCCCCAAGCTGCCGTTGCACGTCGATGCAAGCGCCGAAAACCTGATAAGAGAGGCCCTCAAAAGGTGGGTGCGTCCAGGCCTGATGGGCGGCCGTGACGACGTCAACGTGCCCGTAGAGCAGCAAGGGCGGCGCGTTGGCCCGGCCTGCCAGGCGGGCGATGCCGTTCGGGTAGTTAATGATACGCATTTGTCGGCGCCGTGGCACTAAAAGTCATACAAATAGGCCAATAGTTGCCGCCAGATCCGCAGTATGATAGCTTTCAGTTGCACGGCAGATCAGCCCGACCGCGACGTCGGGTGTCCCGTACCGGACCCGCATGGCCTCACGCTATGCCGGCGTCCCAGGAACGAGTGCTCTGAAGTTCCAGGTTGAGCTTCGGGCGCATGGACCGGGATGGGAAGTTCAATGACCGCACTCACGACCCGCCAACGTGACCTACTGATGCGCCTGCTCGCCGCCGGCATCCCGGTGGGGATGGCCGACCTGGCCGAAGAGCTGAAGCTCTCGCCGCGCCAGATCAGCTACAACCTGAAGTCCGTGGGATACTGGCTGGCGCAGAAGCAGATCACCTTGCGTGTGACGCCAGGCGTCGGCATCGACGTGCAATGTCCGGCCGAGCTGCGCAGCAGCATCGTCAAAGAGATCAGCTCCGCCGCCGACCTCCAGCTGGTCCTGTCGGGCAAGCAGAGGCAGCAGCTGCTGGCGCTCGAGCTGCTGACGGCGACAGACCCCCTCATCATCTATCAGTTGCAGCGGCAGGCGCAAGTTTCGCGCACCACCATCATAGCAGATTTGACCCTCATCGAGTCCTGGCTGGGGCAGCAGGGCCTGAGGGTCGAACGCAAGCCCAACTTCGGCATCTGTCTCCAGGGGAGCGAGTCGGCGAAACGGCAGGCCCTGCTCGTCATGCTGTGGGGCGATCCCGCGCTCGGCGAGCCCCTGACCCGCCTGACGCATACGGATGGGTTGACGTTCGACATGGCCGACGACAGGGACCTCTTGCTGCTCGTCAGCCAGGCCGACGCGCTGATCCGCCGCTGGGACATCCGCAAGAGCGCCGTCCTGGTGGCCGAAGCCGAGGCGCGGCTCGGCGGCCGGTTCTCGGATGACGCCGTGCTCTATCTGGCGCTCGCCTTCGCCGTCCAGGCCGAGCGGGTGCAGGGCGGGAATATCGTCGAAATAGATCCCCGCACGCTGGCCTGGCTGGAGACGCTGCAGGTGTGGCCGATCGCCGGGCGGGTGGCGGCGAAGCTGGCCTGGCTTTGGCCTTCGCACTGGCCGGCCAGCGAGACGGGCTGGGTCGGCATGCACCTGCTGGCCGCGCCCCGCAACGAGAGCTGGCACGGCGACGCCGGCGACGGCAAGCCTTACGTGGAGCTGGTCGCGGAGATGATGCGCCAGGTGGCCGGCGCCTACGGCATCGAAAGCCTGGGCCAGGATCAGACGTTGAGGGAAGGCCTCACCAACCACGTGATCCCGGCCTGTCTGCGCCAGTGCTTCGGCTTGCCCATGCTGCCACTGGCCCGCAATGGGCCGCTCAAGCAGGATTTCGCGGCGGAGAGCGCCATAGCCCGCAAGCTCGTGGCACTGGTCCACGAGCACCTGGGCGTGATCTTGCCGGAAAGCGAGGTCTTCAAGCCTGGGGCTGCTCCTACGGGCGGCGTACATCCGGGAGCGCAAGGACTACGTGCGCAGCGTGATCGTCGTCTGCCCCAGCGGCATGGCGACTGCCCAGCTGATCGTCGCGGCGATGAAGGCTTACTTTCCGAGGCTGGGGAGCTACCGCGTCGTGTCGCTGCGTGAGGTGGGCAACGAAGGGATACCCGGGGCCGACCTCATCATTACAACGATCCCTCTACCAGTCCGGGCCAAGGGGCGCGCCCAGGTGATCCAGGTGCATCCTTTGCTCTTACCTCAGGATATCGCGACCATTACCCAGTGGCTGGCCTCACAGGTCGATGTACCCTGACCGGTCCTTCGAACACAGGTAACTGACTGCCGCAAGCTTCCTGCCGCAAGAATCCGGCGGCATTATTCAGGGCATCCTTAATTCAAGGGGAGGGTTGACAATGCGAGAGCGTATCCAGCAGTTCGGTGGCTTCCTGGCCGGCATGATCATTCCCAACATCGGTGCTTTCATTGCATGGGGGTTGATCACGGCCCTCTTCATCCCCACGGGGTGGATCCCCAATGCGCAGTTCGGCGCGCTGGTCGGCCCGATGATCAGCTACCTGCTGCCCATCCTCATCGGCTACACGGGCGGCAAGATGGTCCACGGCGTGCGCGGTGGGGTGGTCGGCGCCGCGGCCACGATGGGCGTCGTGGTGGGCGCCAATATCCCCATGTTCCTGGGCGCGATGATCATGGGCCCGCTCGGCGGCTACCTGATCAAGCAGGTGGATGAAAGGCTGGAGGAGCACATCCCCGTCGGGTTCGAGATGCTGATCAATAATTATGCCGCCGGCATTCTGGCGGTCATCCTGGCACTCTTCGGCAACCTCGTCGTCGGCCCCATCGTCCAGGTCATCAGCAACGTGGCCGGGAGCATCGTCGATGCGTTGGTGAGCGCCCGGCTGCTGCCGCTGGCCGCGCTGATCATCGAGCCCGCCAAGATCTTGTTCCTCAACAACGCCATCAACCATGGCGTCCTGGCGCCGCTGGGCGTGATGGAAGCCAAGTTGACCGGCAAGGCGATCCAGTTCCTGCTGGAGACCGATCCCGGGCCCGGCCTGGGGCTGCTGGTGGCGTACTGGGTGGCCGGCAAGGGGATGATGAAGGAGTCCGCGCCGGGCGCGATCCGTCATCCAGTTCCTGGGCGGCATCCACGAGATCTATTTCCCCTACGTGCTCGCCTATCCCATCATGGTCGCGGCACCGATCTGCGGCGGCCTTGCGGCCGACCTCTGGTTCACCATCTCGGGCGCTGGCGTGGTGGCGACCCCTTCGCCCGGCTCGATCTTTGCCTACCTGGCCGTCATGCCGAAGGGCGAGTACATACCTGTGCTCACCGGGGTGCTGATCGGCGCGGTCGTCTCCTTCGCCGTGGGTGCGCTGATCCTGCGTGTGCGCCCCATGCCCGTAGAGGAACCCGAAGCAGCCCAGGCTCAGCCGGCAGCCGGCCTCGTGCCGGGCCTGTCCTGATCCCGCGGCCCATCTTACGAGGAGGACTTTATGGCGACGACCATCTCAACGGCTGACGTGAAGACGATCATTCTCGCCTGCGAAGCAGGCGTAGGGTCGAGCCTCATGAGCGTCAACTCGCTGAAGAAAAAGCTCAAGCAAGCCAACGTCACCAACGTCACCGTCACGCATCTGGCAGCGCGCGCGGTGCCTGCCGATGCACAGGTCGTTGTCGTGCACAAAGGGCTGGCCAAGGTGGTGCGTGCCCAGTCGGCGGGCGCCGTGGTGATCACGTTCAACCACTTCCTCAACGATCCGGCGTTCGACGCCCTCGTCCAGGCTTTCGCCAACAAAGGCACCATCACCTCGGCGGTGGAGTGACCCGATGTCTATCCTGTCTGTAGAACGCATCTGCCTGCAGGCCACGGCAGGCGACAAGATCGATGCCATCCGCCAGGCCGGCGCGCTGCTGGTGAACACGGGTTGCGTCGCGCCGGAGTACGTAGACGGGATGCTGGCGCGGCGAGCGCACGATGTCTACTTTCCTGGGCAACAGTGTGGCCATCCCTCACGGCGAGTATGACGATCGGGGCCGCGCTCACCGGACGGGGATCTCGGTGCTTCAGCTGCCCGCCGGAGTCGAGTGGGAGCCGGGCGAGACGGCGCGCCTGGTCGTGGGCATCGCGGCCTCGTCCGACGAGCACGTGGGCGTCCTGGCGAGGCTGGCCGAAGTCGTCGAAGATGAGCGCGCCATCGACGAGCTCATCCACACGACCGACCCGCGCACCGTCCTGGAGTACCTGGAGGCGCAATCGGTCCAGGAGTGAGGATCCTTCGCATGCAACAATGGAGCACCGTCATCCGCAATCCCACCGGATTGCACGCCCGCCCGGCGAAGACCTTCGTCAACATGGCGAAGCAGTTCCTCTCCGACATCCGGGTCCAGCACGGCGCCAAGACCGCCAACGCCAAAAGCCTCATCTCCATGCTGACGTTGGGCGCAGAATGCGGCAGCGAGATCATCGTCACGGTCACGGGGACGGACGAGGTCGCCGCCTTGAGCGCGCTGGAGGAACTGGTCGCTGCCGGCCTGGGCGAGGCCGGGCCGGTCGAGCCCGCCGGCCCCGGAGGGGCGCCGCCCGCTGCCGGCGGCGGGCCGGCCGGCCCGGCCGCCGCCGCCAACGTGCTGCAGGGGATCGCGGCCTCGCCGGGGATCGCCATCGGGCCCGTCTACCAGTTCAGGCGGCGCGCGACGGCGGTGCTGGAGACCTCGGCCGGCGCCGTCGCCGAGCAGGGCCGGCTGGAGGGCGCCGTGGCGCAGGCGCGCGAGCAATTGGGGGCGCTGGGCCGGCAGATGGCCCGGGGCGGAGCGCGGGATGAGGCAGCGATCTTCGAAGTCCACCGCGAGCTGCTCGACGACCCGGAGCTGCTCGGCGCGACCGCGGAGCACATCCGCGGCGGGGAGAGCGCGGCGGTCGCCTGGCAGGCGGTGATGGAGAGCCGGGCGGGCGCGCTCGAGCGCGCTCGAGTGACCCGCTGCTGGCGGCACGCTCGGCGGACGTGCGCGACGTGGAGGACCGCGTCCTGCGGCTGCTGGCCGGCCCCGGCGCGCAGGACGCAGCGGCCCTGCCCGATGGCCCCGTCATCCTCGTGGCGGACGACCTGACCCCCTCCGACACGGCCGCGCTGGCGCAGAGCCGGGTGCTGGGGCTTTGCACGGCGGCCGGAGGGCCGACGGCTCACGCCGCCATCATCGCGCGGGCCTTGAACATCCCGGCCGTCGTCAGCGCCGGCGACCGCGTGCTGGGGCTGGCCGGCGGCAGCGTCGTGATCCTCAACGGTGATGCCGGCCAGCTGACGCTCGATCCCGATGCCGAAGCGATCGGGCAGGCCCAGGCTGCGCAGGAGGCCCAGCGCAGCCGGCGCGCCGGCGCGGCGAAGGCGGCGGGCGAGCCGGCCATCACGCTCGACGGCTACCGTGTGGAGGTCGTCGCCAACATCGGGGGCGTCGCCGACGCCGAGCGCGCGGTCGCCGCCGGTGCGGAAGGGGTGGGCCTGCTCCGCACGGAGTTCCTCTTCCTCGACCGGAGCGCGGCGCCATCCGAACAGGAACAGTTCGAGGCCTACCGCGCCATCGTGCTGGCCATGCGCGGCCTCCCGGTCGTCGTGCGCACGCTGGACATCGGCGGCGACAAGCCGCTGGCCTATATCCAGATGCCGCACGAGGCCAACCCGTTTCTCGGCGAGCGCGGCCTGCGCCTCTGCCTGAACCGCCCCGAGCTTCTGCGCCAGCAGGTGCGCGCCATCCTGCGCGCGTCCGCGTTTGGGCCGGTGCGCATCATGTTCCCCATGGTCGCCGACCTGGACGAGTGGCGCGCGGCGCGCCGGCTGGTGGAGGCCGAGTGCGAGGATCTCGGCTCCCCGCGCGTGGACCTGGGCATCATGGTCGAGGTGCCCTCGGCCGCCCTGATGGCCGAGGCGTTCGCGCCCGAGATCGATTTCTTCTCGGTCGGCACCAACGACCTGACGCAGTACACCCTGGCCATGGACCGCGGGCATCCCGTGATGGCGGCCAAGTCGGATGCGCTGCACCCGGCCGTCCTGCGGCTCATCGCCAGGACGGTCGAGGCCGCCCATCAGGCCGGCAAATGGGCCGGCGTCTGCGGGGAGCTCGGCTCCGACCCCCAGGCCGTGCCGATCCTCGTGGGCCTGGGCGTCGACGAGCTGAGCGTCAGCGCGCCGGCCGTCCCGAGGGTCAAGGCCCAGGTGCGCGCGTTGGCCCTGAGCCAGGCGCGTGCCCTCGGACAGCAGGCCCTGGCTTGCGCGACCGCACCCGAGGTGCGCCGCCTGTCACCCGGGCCCTGAGCGCCTCCCGGCCGGCTCGAAAGGCAAGGTCATATCATGTCTGGCAAATACGAGCGCTACCGTTCCGTCGATCACGTGCTTCCCGATCGGGCCTGGGCCTGGAACATGTACGGCGCGGGCCTGGAGAATATCGGCCGGGGGGGCCAACCCGAGCAGCTCCCGATCGGCGATCCCGCCGATGACCAGCTGCTCGTGCGCATCGACTGCGTCGGGCTGTGCTTCTCCGACCTGAAGATCGTCAAGCAGGGCAGCGGCCATCCCAAGCTGTATGGCCGAGACCTGTCCAGGTATCCAGCCCGCCTCGGACATGAGGTGTCGCTCACGATCATCAAGGTGGGCAAGGCCTTGCAGGATCGCTACCGGCCCTGCCAGCGCTTCGCCGTGCAGCCCGATATCTACCAGAACGGCAAGAACACGGCCTACGGCTACACGGTGCCCGGCGGCTTGATCCAGTACCAGCTGATCGGGCCGGAAGTGCTGCAGACCGACGAGGGGGCCTGTTTGCTGCCCCTGCCCGCCGGGCTGGGCTACGCCGAGACCGCCTTGCTGGAGCCGTGGGGCTGCGTGGTCGCGGCGTACACCCAACGCCGGCGATTGCAGCCCAAGCCGGGCGGGGCCATGTGGATCGTGGGGCGGCCCGGCGACGAACGTGGCTACTGCGCCTCCGCCGGGCTCGCCGCGCCGGCCGTCATCGTGCTCACCGACGCACCGGCCTCCGTGCGCGCGATGGCCGAGGCGGCCGGGGCGGGGCGGGTCGTCGCCCGCGACGGCGTCGGGCCGGGGGGCTATGCGGCCCTGGCCGAGGAGTTCACCGGGGGCCAGGGCTTCGACGACATCGTGGCGCTCGATCCACGCTCGGCCGCCGCGGTGGGGGCCATGGCGCGGCAGATCGCCCGGCGCGGCATCCTGAACCTGGTGGGCGAGACGCCGCTGGACGGGCTCGTTGACGCCGACGTCGGCCGCCTGCACTACGATTACATCGTCTTCGCCGGCAACCGCGGCCCCGATCTTTCGGCCTCGTACGGCGAGGCGCGCAACCGGCCCAGCCTGCGGCCGGGCGGCACGGCGGTGTTTCTGGGCGCTGGCGGCCCGATGGGGCAGATGCACGTGCAGCTGGCCCTGGAGCTCCCCGAAGGCCCGGCGCAGGTCATCGCCTCCGAGGTGAGCGAGGAGCGCCTGGCCGCGCTGCGCGAGCGCTTCCAACCCCTCGCCGAACAGAAAGGCCGGCGCCTGACCCTGGTCAACCCCGGCGCGGCGGGGGCGTCGCTCCACGACCTGGCCATGGAAGCCACGGGCGGGCGGGGCGCGGATGACGTCGTGGTCTGCGTGCCCGTGGCCGCGCTGATGGCGGAAGCTGCCGGCTTGATGAACCCGGACGGGATGCTGGTCGCTTTCGCCGGCGTCCCCAACGGCACGCTGGCGTCCCTCGACCTCAGCCAGGTCTACCTGGGCAGCGCCCAATTCACCGGCACGTCGGGGCTGACCATCAAAGACCAGGCCTGGGTGCTGCAGCGGGCGGCGGAGGGGTCGCTCTCGCCGGGCCGGTCGGTGGCGGCCATCGGCGGGCTGGATGCGGCGGTGCAGGGCATCGAGGCCATGATGAACGGCCGCTATCCGGGCAAGATCGTGATCTTCCCACAACTGCCAGGCCTGCCGCTGCTGGGCCTGGACGAATTGCGCGAACGGTTGCCGCAGGTGGCCGAGAAGTTGGGGCCGGGCAACGTGTGGACGACGGATGCCGAGGCGGCGCTGTTCGAAACGGCCTGGCAGGGCTGAGAAAGTGGACGGAAGGGTGGAAGCCGGCCACGACATGGAAAGACCCCGGATCTATACTGTCACGCTGAACCCTGCGGTCAACCGTGAGCTGACGGTGCCGGCGTTGGCCTTCGACACGGTGCTGCGCGCCGTTCGAGCCGCGGGTGGACGTCGGAGGCAAGGGCTTCAACGTCTCGCGCATGCTGATGGCGCTCGGGGCGCCGAGCACCGCCCTGGCGCTGGCCGGGGGCCACAACGGCAGGATCCTGCAGGATGGACTGGAGGCGCTGGGCATCGGGACCGATTTCGTCTGGGTGCCCGGCGAGACGCGGGTCAACGTCAGCGTGGTGACCGCCGCACACGATCGCTACCTGAAAGTCAACGAGCCCGGCCCGAATATCGAGCCGGAGCGGCAGGGGGCCCTGCTGGGGAAGATCGCCAGGCTGGTGCGGCCAGGAGACTGGTGGGCGCTGTCGGGCAGCCTGCCGCCGGGCCTTCCCCCCGATTTCTGCGCCCAGGTTGTGAGGGCCGTCCGGGAGGGCGGCGCGCACGTGATCCTCGACACCAGCGGCGAGGCTCTCGATTGCGGCTGCCGGAGCGGGCCGGACGTGGTCAAGCCCAACGCCGAGGAGGCCCACGCCTTGACGGGCCTGCCGGTGGGGAGCCTGGACCAGGTCGCCGCCGCCGCGCAGGCGGTGCGCAGGCTGGGTCCGGCCCACGTCGTGGTGTCGCTGGGCAAAGAGGGGTCGCTGTTTACCGACGGCGCGGGGGCCTGGGTCGCCAGGGGGCCGGTCGTCAGGGAGGGCAACCCCATCGGCGCCGGCGACGCCATGGTGGGAGGCTTGCTGTGGGGGCTTTCCCGAGGCCTGCCCCTGGCCGGCGCCATGCGCTGGGCCACGGCCTGCGGCGCGGCCACGGCCAGCCAGGCCGGCACGACGGTGGGCCCGCGCGCCCTCGTGGAGTCGTTGCTCCAGGAGGTCTGCGTGGCCCCGGTCACTTCTGCGCTCTGATACGCGGCGGGAGGCTGCGCAAATGTCTTTGAACGTCAAGACCAGCAAGAGTTACGATGCGCCTGCGAGCGCCGTGTTCCAGGCGGCGCTGGGCGCCATCTCCGGATTGGAAGGCAAGGTGGTGCGCCAGGAGATCGGCCAGGGCCAGATCGAGGCCACGTTCGACAAGAAGATCCTGGGCAAAGTGCTCGGCGACCGTACGCACATCCTGGTGGGCGTGAACCAGGGCGCCGCAAACCAGAGCGTGGTCACCGTTGACGCCTACCCGCTGGACGCGATCGGCCGCCAGTTGAAGTTTGGGGCACGTCCCGGCGTGGTCGAGACGGTGGTCTCGTGGTTCTTCGCGCACCTGGAGAAGCACCTGGCGTGATGCCCCCGAAGGCACGCGATCCTCGTTACAGGGGGCCACCTTTCCGATAGGCGGGCGAGAGACCAACTGAGGTTCATTCTAAAAAGCGCGAGCGCGGGCGTCAAGCCGCGGCGCGCCGTCGCACTAACAGTCGCACCCTTCTCGCGGGCCGCACGCTAGCTGCGCCATGGTCACCATTGCGCCGGATTTCTGGCAATCATCTGGTATTTCGCGCCCATGAAGGCGTTGTTTTGCACGCAAGGCTTAGCACCAACAGCTGAAGCCTTCGGCCAAGGAGCGGGCTGCAAGGGACGGTCAACCGCCGAACAAAGACTCTCTCAGCACCCGGGGGCTCGGTCGCCCGGCACGGAAGGTCTTGCCTGTCGCAAGGTTGTTGATCGTCACTTCCGACGGGCAGAAGAGCATCGGATCGATTTCGTAGACGCTGCCGGCCCGCTTGAACAGCTCGTAGCAGGGGGTGCCGTGCTCGGGCGAAGCAGACGAAGGGATTCGTTCGATCATGGCTGCCAGCTCCGTATCGTCTGCCCTGACCGCGTAGTGAACCCGGGCGCCGTACAACAGGCAGTCGTTGGCCCGGGCCGAGGCCAGGTCCTCGTCGGGCGCCACAGGGGCGATCGGGCAGGTTCCATAACCGTGCAGAACCTTACGCACGTCAAAGCCGAGCTTGAACATCTTGTGCATGCCGGTCGCAACCGCATGGGCTGAGAGCTGGACCGAGCCTGCCAGGCAGGCCGCCGGCGCCAGGACGAGAGTCAGCGCCGAGGGCTCCAGACGACACTTCCTGGCAAGGTATTCGGCCATCGTCTCAGTGGGCAGGGTTTGGCCTTCGAGGATCAGCACGGCCAGGCCAGCATCATCCATGTAGTCCAGGCTCTGAAACAGCGGCTCGATCCTGGCCTTGGCCCGCGCCGGCCCTGAGCCGATGGCGAAGAAACCCGGTTTACGAATGCCCCAGCCAGCATACTGGGAGGCCATACAGCCGATTTCCGGTTGATCTATGGCGACGCCAACCCCTGGTAGCCAGAAATCGTCGAAGTTCAGCGGCAGGAGGTCAACCTGGCCCATCCCACCCAGGCCGGCTCGAGGCAGCTGCAGCCCGGCCTGCAGCCCACCGGGGACTTTGAGGCCAATGTCGATCACCTGGGTTCCGCAATCGAGGCGCGTGGCTCTGATGCCGAGTTGCTCTGCCTGCTTTGCCATATCTGCGACGATCACCGCCGCCTGCCGGTTGACACTGATCATATGACGCCCCCTGTGGCATGCTGAACGCCCGTGCAGCCACATGGCGTGGTGCCGGCATTAGTATAGCACAGGATTGCCATTGTACAGCTATTGTGCAGATCACTTAGCGGGTGAACCACTTAGTGGGAGGCCGGCCGGCCCCCACAAAGAACCACGAAGAAAGGGGGCCCAGGGGCCAGGCGCCTGAGACGGGGGACCCGGGTTCCTGGGCGGCCCCCAATACGACAGGGGCCTTGCTTGCGGGCCGCGGGCGCGGGGCGCTTCCGAGAAACTCCCTGGCGACGGATTCTTCGCTGTGGCTCGCCGGCGTCGGTGATTGTGGATAGACCCACTCAGAATGACAAGCGGGGGGTTTCTTGCCATACCATGTGCCTCCGCGGCGGCATGGGGGCGCTCAGGCAGCAGGCAAGGTCAGCTCCCCGCGCAGGTTGCGGCCCATCATCTCCCTGACGGCAGCGGGCGAGCTGCCGGCGCTGAACAGGCAGCACATCTTGCAAAGCGCCGCCTCGGCCGTCATGTCGTGCCCGCTGATGACCCCGGCACGGGCCAGGGCGGACGTCGTGGCGTACGAACCGATGTGTATCGATCCGCGCAGGCACTGCGTGATGGCGACCACCACAACGCCGCGCCCCGTCGCCTCCGCCAGCGTGTCGAGAAACCGCCGGTCCGAGGTCGGCCCCGAGCCGATGCCATACGTCTCGAGCACCAGCCCCTGAAGAGGCGGCTCCAGCACGTGAGCCAACAACTCGGCTGCCATCCCCGGGAACAGGCGCAACGCCCCGACGGTCGCCGTCAGGGCGCTCGTCGACAGCGCGATCTGCCGGCCATCGGGCAGCGGCGCGACGTGTTCCAGGTCGATGCGGATGTCCACGCCCAGCGTCCCCAGCGGCGGGTAGTGCGGCGAATCGAAAGCCTCGAATCCCTCGGCGTCCACCTTGGTTGCCCGGCAACCGCGCAGCAGCTTGCTGCCGAAGCAGAGACAGACCTCCGGGATCTGGCACTGGGCCGCGACGAGAAGCGCCGAGATGAGGTTTGCCCGCCCGTCGCTGCGCAACTCCGAGAGCGGGATCTGCGAGCCGGTCACGACCACCGGCTTGCCCAGCCCCTGCAGCAAGAAAGGCAGCGCGGAGGCGGTGTACGCCATCGTGTCGGTCCCGTGCAGCACGACGAAGCCGTCGTACGCGTCGTAGTGGTCCACGATATCCTGCGCGATCGTGACCCAGTCGCGCGGGCGCATGTTGGACGAGTCCAGCAGCGGGACATACTCGTGGATGTCGAACTCGGGCATCACTGCGTCTGCCATCTCCGGCATCGCCCGCATCAGCTTCGCCAGCAGGCCGGGTTCCGGCGCGGTCAGCCCTCGGGCGTGTGGCGCATGCCGATGGTGCCGCCCGTGTAGACGATGTACAAACGTTTCATTGCGGGCCTCCTGGCCTGGCGCACGTGCCGGGCCAGGCCAGTCTCGGGGCGAGGTCAAGCCAGCCGCCCGGCCGGCGCCCGCCCGGCCCAGCTGCCGCGTCCCGGTGGATTGATTCGAACAGGATTGACAGGATGGGCCGGATAGACAGGATATCTACTTGGGCCTGGTCCATCCCCATGCGGTGACCTACGTGCACGTCCCGCCGAATCGTGTCCATTCTGAGACGGCGACCGGTCCCGGCGGCGAGCGCTGGCCCCCATGCAGCTGCCTCGCTGTGGAAAGGCAAACCCACGGAACGGCCTGGCCCCGGGCGCCGATCACTGCCCGCTCGCCGGGCTCCCTCCGCGCCGGGCGCCTCGCAGCGCCGCGGCTTTCTCCCTGATGCGCTTGAAATCCTCGTTGTCGACGATCTCATGCACTTCCTTCTCCCTCCGGATCTCGTCGATCTGGATGCTGAGCGCGGCGATCTGCTGCTTCAACTGCGTCTCACGGCTGCGCACCTCCACGGCGTTCCGGATGGCTACCGTGGCCTGGACGGCCAGGCTCTCCAGGAGGCGCAGGTTGTCCATCGTGAAGCCGCCGGGCCGTCGTGAGACGAACTCCAGAGTGCCGACGAGCTGCTCGCCCGACCGCAGCGCGATGCCCAGGTAGGCGCACGGGGCCAGCGCCGCCCACGTGCGCCCGGGCGGCGTCTCCGGCGCGCCGGGCCCGGCGATCTCGGGGACGAGCACGGCGCCCGTGCCTTGCAGCAGGCCGGCGATCAGTGGCTCATCCGGCCCATAGGCGCGTTCCATTTTCCCTGCGGGCCCCCGGCCCGCCGCCATGCGGGCAACCATGCAGCCCTGGGCCTCGTCGTACAGGCAGAGCTCCGCCGCGTCGTAAGGGATCGCGCCGCGGACCGAGTCGACGATGAAGGCCAGCGTCTGGTCGAGGTCGATGCTGGAGCTGATGGTCTGGCCGACGTCGTGCAGGATGCGCAGCTCGGCCACGCGGATTCTCAAGGCCATGACCATCGAGCTGAACACGCGCGCCAACTCGCCGATCTCGTTCCGCAGCGCAGCCACCCCGCTGATCTGGCCGGGATCGAACGGTTTATCGGCCTCCACCTCCTGCGCCGTCGTCGCGAGGCGCCGGATCGGGCGCGTGAGCGACTGCGCCAGGGCCAGCCCAGCAGCCACGGCCAGCAGGCCGATCGCTGCGGCCGTTACCAGCCCCTGCCACCGCAGGGCCTCGACCGGCGCCAGGTAGACCTCCTCGGGCACGTCCACCACAGCCGTCAGCAGGTTGGCCGGCGCGGCCAACTCCGCCGCGGTTCGGTTCGGCACGCTGGCGTAGCCGATCACGTGCCAGCTGCCGGCGCAGCCGCCCGCCGGCGCCGCCGCGTCCAGGTCCGAGGGGCTGCAATAGCGGTAGTTGCCGGTGCCGCCCGATCCGAAGGCCGCCCTGAGCTGATCGCCGAGCGCCTGCGCGCCGGGGACGGCCACAGCGCGCAGGCGTGCCGTGGCTTGCCCGGGGGCGCAGCTCGTCGACCCTGGCGAATACGCTGAACGAGCAGGACATAGC
>CAWEHT010000052.1:0-16455 GCA_963808455.1 uncultured Chloroflexia bacterium
TTACGACGGCGCGAAGCCGTAATGCCGGTATCAGTCGGCGCAGTCGGGCCGCAGCTTCCATGGTTGCTCCATATCCTGGCAGCCCTGGGCGCACCAGCCAGCAAGGGTTGGCTGCCGGCCGGAAGGGCTGGTTATCTGTCCGGGACAATCGCGTTCTTGATCGTCAGTGTAGGGGGAGGAGGGAGCGTGGTCTATTGGACTTTGGGGCCACATGCCGAGGATGGTCTATTGGACCTTGGTCCCATATGGGTCAATTCGCCGGTTTGGCGCTGTGTAACCTTTCGGCGACCCTTACCAGGTCGGCCAGAGAGGGACACCTGCATCTTCTCCATGACCCGCCCGCGGTGTACCTTGACCGTCTTTTCGGTCACCCCCAGCTGCAGGGCGATCTGCTTGTTGAGGGTCCCGGCGACGACCAGGTGGAAGACTTGCTTCTCGCGAGGCGTGAGGGTGTCGAAACGCTGCTGGATCGAGCGCAGTTCCGTCATTTGTTCGCGCGCCTTGCGATCCCTGTCGAGCGCTTCCCGGACCGCGTCCAACAGGTCCGCGTCGGCGAAGGGTTTGGGCAAAAAATCCACTGCCCCGGCTTTCATGGCCTTTACGCTGCTGGAGATCTCGCCATAGCCGGTGATGAAGACGATTGGGACCCGAATATCGGCGGCACGCAATTGGGCCTGCAAGTCCAAGCCGCCCTGGTCGGGCATATGAACGTCGAGTACCAGGCATCCAGGCCCAGAATACCGATCAGAGCGAAGATATTCCTCCGCCGAAGCAAAGCTGTTAACGGTTAGGCCGGCCGACCTGAGCAGGCGGCGCAGCGCGCGCAGCATCGAGGGGTCATCGTCCACGATGCTCACGACAGGGCCGGCTGCGCTCATGGCCCAACCTCCTGGCCGACCGGTAGCACAACGTGGACGGTGACGCCGGGCCCAGCAGGGTTACGGGTGGCCCATATTTGACCATCGTGCGCACGCACGATAGACCGGGAGATCGTCAGCCCCATGCCCAACCCATCCGGCTTGGTGCTGAAGAAGGCGTCGAACATATGCGCAAGGGTTTGGCCATCGAGGC
Source organism: uncultured Chloroflexia bacterium (assembly GCA_963808455.1). Classification (GTDB taxonomy): domain Bacteria; phylum Chloroflexota; class Anaerolineae; order CG2-30-64-16; family CG2-30-64-16; genus CAWEHT01. The sequence goes on from CAWEHT010000052.1 coordinate 1,072, forward strand.
CCTCACCCGCGTCCTGCACGGTGATCTCGATCTGTTCCGCAGAGCGCAGCCGGCTCTGCACGACCAACGTGGCCGCCCGCTTGCCCGGCACGCGCATGGCATCCATGCCGTTGATCAGCAGGTTCAAAAGGACTTGCTGGAGCTGGACGCGGTCTCCATATACTAACGGCAGATCCTGAGCGAGTTCCAGCCGCAGGCTGATGCCTCTCAGGATGGCCTCGCTGCGCACCAAAACGATCGTCTCGCGGATGACCTGGTTGGCGTCAAGCGCCGTGTGCACCAGATCACCCCGGCGCAAGAGGGCGCGCATCCGGTGGATCACCTCGCCCGCGCGTTGGCCATCCTCAGCGATGTCGTCCAGGGCTTCCTGTACCTCGGGCAGATCTGGTTGTTCCTGCGTCAGGAAGCGCCGGGCCGCCTGAGCACTGGCAACGATGGCCGCGATCGGCTGGTTCAGCTCGTGGGCCAGGGCAGCGGTCAGTTCGCCCATCGAGCTCACGCGCGACAGGTGCTCGAGTTGCCCGCGCTGGCGCCGGATATCGTCCTCCATCTGTTTGTTGGCGGTGAGGTCCTCGATCACGGCGATGGTGCGCGCGGGTGCCTCGCCACTCTTGCCAGCCATTGAGACGGTAACCTTCACCCAAACGATAGAGTGGTCTTTCCGCAGGAGCCTTTTCTCCATGCTGTAGGTCTGGATTTCGGTCGCAAGCATGCGCTTCCAGTTGGACACCTCGGCGTCCAGATCCTCCGGGTGTGTTAGCTCTTGGAAGCTGTGCTCGAGCACTTCTGCCTCGGCATAGCCCAGCATATCGCACAGCTTCTGGTTGGCGCGGAGAAAGCGTCCATCCAGGCGGGCATGGGTGATCCCAACCGCGGCCTGTTCGAAGATCTCGCGGAAGCGAGTCTCGCTCTCCTGCACTGCCCGGAGCGTGGCTTCCCTCGCCGATTCGGCCGTCTTGCGTTCGGTGATGTCGCTCAGGAAACCCACGATGGCGGGACCATCCGGCAGCATCACGTGCGTCAGGTTCATTTGCAACGGGAACTGCGATCCATCCAGCCGTAACCCTACAGTCTCGCGGGTCGAAGTGGCTTCCAGCCCTGCCAAATAGCGAAGGTGATGCCGGGTTTCCTCCTCGCGGTATTGTGGCGCTATTATCTCGAATATCGGACGACCGGCCGCCTCTTGGGCATTCGCGAACCCGAAGATCCTGGCGTAGGTGGGGTTCACATAGACCTTCTGGCCGCCACGGTAGATCCCGATGGCCACAGGCGCTTGCTCAGTCAAGGACCGGAACCGGTCTTCGCTTGCTCCTAGCGCGTGGAGCGCAGCTTCCAACTGCGTCTCCGACTGCTCGCGCTCGGCGGCTTCGCGGCGTGCCTGTCTCAGAGCCCGCCTGAGGGAGTCTGTTGCCAGGTACTGCAAGCCAATCGCACTGAAGATGGCCAGGACAAGGCCGATCCATGTTGACAGGGCATTTTCAGACACCGTGTTGGGTGGCAGCAGGTGCAACGACTCTGCCACGACCAGCCCCAGCGCGGAGAGCCCACACCAACCTCCGACGGCGATGCCCCAGCGTTCGCCCAGAAGTGGACCGGCTGCGAAAACGATGATCACATATTCGGAGACGGCAGGGCTATGGATGCCGTTTGCTGTGAAGGCGAGGCAAGTCAATAAGGCCCAGAGCAGGGCCAGGAACGCAGTGCCGGCCAGCCGCACATGTCCGCGCCGGGCCAGCCCCAGCGCCGCCAGCCCGATGGCATCTGCGGCGAGAGCGGCCGCCAGCCAACGCGCAATATTGTGTGGCATCACGAGCGGGCCGAGCAGTCCGATGAGCAGGGTAAAGGTAACCGCTACCAGGCCGACGATCAGATAGAGCGTGCGCGCGGCCTCGGTGCGCTCGCTGTCTGCGAACACGGGAGGCGTGAAAACGCGGAACATGGTCCCCCCACGGCAGCTCGGCAGGACGATCGCGAAGGAGTCGGGGCCGGCGATGCGACGACCTGTCATCTTCGCCATGCCCGGTTAGCACTATTTTATCACAAAGTGGCTGCTCGGTCACGAGGTTTCGGGTCAGTGACTGATAAGCTTTAGGTTGGGAGAACTCATAGGGATGCTTCCTCGGTCACTGGCGCGGGTTGCATCAGCGCCTCAAGGCATTCAGTGAATGGGTTATGACGGCGCTTGCCGGGTGCCGGGGCAGGATGGACAGGGTCAGACGCGCGCCGAGAGCCCTGGCCCGAGCAGGTGCCGCCGCTGATCTTGCGGGTGATGGCAACACCCTGTCAAGGGGAACGCCGAACATATACCAGACTCGGATTTTCCGCGAGGGGGGGCTACTCGCTGCCGAGGAAAGTGACGAACGCCAGGCTGCTGAGCCGGTCAACCAGCCGGCGGTCGGCTGTTATCAGCCTGGCAGCCAGCGCTTCCGCCAGCGCCACGAACGCCCCATCATAGACCGTGATGCCGTGGGCGCGGGATAGTTCAATCGCCCGCCGGCTCAGCGCCGCAGATGGCCCGGCCCAATCCAGCTCCATCTCAAACAAGCTGCGTGCTGCGTCCTGTACCTGTTCTGTGGTGAGATCTTGCTTGTAAGCCAGCACATTGGCGATCTCGTAGGCCATCAAGTCGGGTACTACGAGGACGGCGCTCCCCTGGAGGAACCGGTCGCGCCATGCCAGCGCCGCTTCGGCGAGGACTTCCTCCTGACGAAACCACTTGATCACCACAGACGTATCCAGCACAACCGTCTCGGTGCTCACCGCCGCGCCTCGCGCCACCGGCGAATGTCCTCCGTGCTGTCCTCGCCTTTGCCTCGCGGTTCTGCCTATGGCATCCTGAACGGCAACCGCCCGCTGAACGCGGGGGTCGTCACCCGGTCGCCTTCGGCCACGCATCTCCATGTAGAGGCGAATAGCTTCGCGCACTAACTCGCTGCGGCTCCGGTTTTCGGCGCGCGCGACACGATCCACTTCAGCTAGAAAGTCCTCAGAAAGGGAAATCATCACTTTCGCGTTCATCGCTCATCTCCGTATAGCCGGATTATATGTTAAGGCTACAAAGACTCAATAATCTTGGGTTGGTGTCCATCCTGGCGAGCGAGGCGGCTGCCAGCGGCACGCATTGTCCCTGGCAGACATCCTCGCGATCGGAAACTGCCTTGACACCGCCGGGTGCCTATGCTATCATCGCGCAAGTTCTTACGCCCGGTAAGCTGGAATCACGAAGGAATGCCCTGCTCTTCGTGCTGCGTCCCCAATAGAGGCTGCGCGGTGCGCCTCGAGGTCTTTCGTGTCTTTATTGTAGTCCAGAGGCTCGCCGGGCTTGCCACCGAGGTCGTTCGATACAACCAAGTGAGGCAACGCATGGCCAGGTTGCTGGAGGTAAAGGAGCTCGAAACGCGCTTCTTTACTCAGGACGGAGTCGTCCAGGCCGTCAACGGTATCTCCTACTTCCTCAATGAAGGCGAAACGCTGGCGATCGTGGGCGAAAGTGGTTGTGGAAAGAGCGTCGGTGTCCTGTCCTTGCTGCGTCTGATCCAATCTCCCCCCGGCAAGATCACCGGCGGCCAGGTCTGGTTCGACGGCAGGGACCTCCTGAAGATGTCCGATGATGAGATCCGCCAGGTGCGCGGCAATCGCATCGCAATGATCTTTCAGGACCCTATGACTTCGCTGAACCCCGTGCTGACCATCGGCTATCAGGTCTCGGAGGCTCTCATGTTGCACCTGGGCATGAACCGGGCCCAGGCACGCCAGCGCAGCATCGAGCTCCTCGAAATGGTGGGCATCCCCGAAGCCGGTTCCCGCATCGACGATTACCCGCATCAGTTCTCTGGCGGCATGCGCCAGAGGGTGATGATCGCCATGGGCCTGAGTTGCCACCCGCAGATCTTGATTGCCGACGAGCCGACCACGGCCCTGGACGTAACCATCCAGGCGCAGATCACCGACCTGGTCAAGCATCTTCGTGACGAGTTCGGGATGGCGATCATCTGGATCACCCACGATCTGGGGGTGGTCGCCGGCCTCGCCGACAGGGTCATCGTGATGTATGCCGGCTTCATCGTCGAGGAAGCCTCCGTCAAAGAGCTGTACGCTCACCCGTCGCACCCCTATACTTTGGGCCTGTTGGGCTCCTTGCCTCGTCTCGACAAGGGGCGTGGCGAACAGCGCCTGGTTTCCATCGACGGCTTCCCCCCCGACCTGATCGACTTGCCAGCAGGTTGCCCATTCTACGCCCGCTGCCGATTCCGCTGTGAGCGTTGTGGCCTGGAAAACCCGCAGTTGGAGCCGATCGCAGTGGGGCACAAGATCGCCTGTTTCGTGGATGTGACCACAGGGAAGAACCGGTAAGCGGCGCACCCGAAGATCGACCCGCTGGCCTGCTGGACAGGCCAGCGGACAGACTCCAACCACACTGAGGTCCAAATATGATCATGGCAGACATCGCTGAGACGGCTGGCAAAGGCGACGAGACCCTGCTCAAGGTGGACCGGTTAGTCAAGCACTTTCCGATCACCCGCGGTATCGTGTTCCAGCGCCAGGTGGGTGCGGTCCACGCGGTTGAACGGGTTGAGCTTCGAAATCAAGCGTGGCGAGACGTTCGGGCTCGTGGGCGAATCGGGGTGCGGCAAGTCTACCACCGGGCGCACCATCCTCCAGCTTTACCGGCCGACCGGCGGTCACGTCTACTTCGACGGCTCGGACCTGGTGAGCTTGAAAGGCGAGGAACTGCGCCGCATGCGCCGGCGCATGCAGATGATCTTCCAGGACCCCTATGCCAGCCTGAACCCCCGCATGACGGTAGGCGAGATCGTCGGCGAACCGCTCGTGGTGCATGGCGTGGCGAGGGGCCGGGAGGTGCAACAGCGCGTCGAGTCTCTCCTGGGGTTGGTGGGCCTCAACCCGGCCTTTGTCAGTCGCTACCCGCACGAGTTCTCAGGAGGGCAGAGGCAGCGCGTCGGCATCGCGCGGGCCCTGGCGTTGCAGCCGGCCTTCATCGTGTGCGACGAGCCTATCTCCGCGCTTGATGTTTCGATCCAGGCGCAGGTAGTCAACCTGCTCGAAGACCTGCAGGCTCAGTTTGGCCTGACGTATTTGTTCATCGCTCACGACCTGTCCATGGTGCGGCATATCAGCAGCCGGGTCGGCGTGATGTATCTGGGCATCATCGTCGAACTGGCTGCCACCAATGAGCTCTATGCGCGCCCCTTGCACCCTTATACGCAAGCTCTGCTCTCGGCCGTGCCGGTGCCCGACCCCACCGTCGAGGAGAAACGCCAACGCATCATCCTCCAGGGAGATGTGCCGAGCCCGGTCAATCTGCCCTCCGGTTGTCGCTTTCGCACCCGCTGCCCGGTGGCCCAGCCCCTGTGCGCCGAGAAGATCCCGGAATGGCGCGAGGTGCAGCCGGGCCATTGGGCCGCGTGTCACTTCGCATGAGTAGATAGTCGAGGCTTGCCCGCCAGCGCGGGCAAGGGCACCCCGCCCTCAGCGCACGGATCGCTAGCCGGCTGTCACTGTGAACCGTCCTTTTCAAAAAGGGTAAGGAGGAGAAGCACATGAGATCCCGGATCATCGCTCTCGGTTCGCTGATGCTGATCGCCACGATGCTCGTAGCGGGCTGCGCGCCCGTGGCCACGACGCCTCAGGTCGTCGTGCAGACCCAGGTGGTTACCCAGGTGCAGACCCAGGTGGTCACCCAGGTGCAAACCCAGGTCGTCGAGCAACAGGTGCCGGTGACTACAACCCCTGCCCCGACAGCCCAGGCCCAATCGAAGGACCCCAACACATTCGTGGTCGCCGAATACGGCGACATCGACAACCTCGATCCGGCCCTCGACTACGAGGTCGTGGGCCAGGAGGTCCTCCAGAACGTCTACGAGACCCTGGTCTTCTACAACAAAGACAAGCCCAATGACTTCGTGCCGATGTTGGCCACCAAGTGGGATACTTCCTCTGACGGCAAGGTCTATACTTTCACCGTCCGTTCGGGTGTGAAGTTCTCGGATGGCACGACCCTGAAGCCGAGCGATATCGCCTATTCCCTCCAACGCGGCATGCTGGCCGGCGGCACCATCTCCCCGCAGTGGCTCATGGTGCAGCCCCTGCTGGGCGCCAAGTACGTCGATATCGCCGACCTGATCGACACGTCCCTGGAAGACACGCCTGACAAGCTCAAGGCAGCCGACCCCGCCAAGCTGCTGGCTGCCTGCCACGCTGTGACGAGTGCTGTCACCGCCGACGACACCGCCGGCACCGTGACCTTTCACCTGGCCCAACCCTGGGGCCCGTTCGTTGCCACCCTGGCCCAACCCTGGGGCGCTGCCCTGAGCAAAAATTGGGCCATGGCCAACAAGCTGTGGGATGGCAACTGCAACGACTGGCAGAACTACTACGGCCCCACGACCGATACCGACCCCATCACCGCCAAAGCCATGGGCACCGGCCCTTATAAGCTCGACCACTGGACCAAGGGCCAGGAAGTCGGGCTGACGCGCAATGACAACTACTGGAACACGAATAGCCCCCTGTGGCCGGGCGCGCCGACCGGGCCGGCGAAGATCGGTACCGTGCTCATCAAGTACGTCAGCGAATGGGGCACGCGCTACTCGATGCTCCAGGCCGGCGACGCCGACGATGCGATGGTGGACCCCACCAATTATACGCAGGCCGACGGTCTCGTCGGGGAGAAGTGTACCTACGACGGCAGCTCGGCGAACCTTTACAACTGCCAGACTACGGGCAGCGGCCCGCTGCGCGTCATCACCGGCTTGCCCTGGATCTCGCGCACCGACGTCTTCTTCAACTTCAGTATCAACGTGCCCCAGCAGGGAGGCAATCAGTTCGTCGGCAGCGGCAAGCTCGACGGGAACGGCATCCCGCCCGACTTCTTCAACGACGTCAACATCCGCAAGGCCTTCAACTATTGCTTCGATTGGGACACCTATGTGAGCCAGGCGTTGTACGGCGAGGCCCAGCAGGCCACTTCGATCTTTCTGCCCGGCGAGCCCGGCTATGATCCCAACGCGCCGCACTACAGCTTTGACCTCAACAAATGCACCGACGCGTTCAAGGCCTCCACGCTGAAGTCGCCTGACGGCAAGTCGCTTTGGGATACGGGCTTCCGCTTCGAAGTGGGCTACAACACCGGCAACCTGGTGCGCCAGACGATCGCTCAAGATCCTGTCGCAGGACCTGAACCAGGTCAACCCCAAGTTCGTCCTGGAATCCGTGGGCTTGCCCTGGCCGGCGTTCCTGGCCGCGCAGCGGGCCAAGACCCTGCCGTTGTTCATCAGCGGCTGGCAGGAGGACATCCACGATCCGAACGACTGGATCGTGCCCTACGCGACCGCGGCGGGAGACTACTCCGGCCGCCAGAGCCTGCCCAAGACTTTCAGCGACCCGTGGACCCAGCTGGCGAACCAGGCCGTGGCGGCGACGGACCCGGCCGCCCGGTCCGCCATCTACAAGCAGTTCAACCAGCAATTCTACGACGCCGCCCCGGATATCCTGGGCGCGGTCCAGACTCAGCGCCGCTACCAGCAGCGCTGGGTGCAAGGTTACGTCTACAATCCGATCTTCGGCCGCAACTATTACTATACGATGTCGAAGCAATAGCGCCGGCTGATCCGTTGTAAGCGGCAGCGGCCTGCAGGGGCGGGGCTTTTCCTTTCAGGGCAACCTCGCTCCTGCCGGCCCTGCTGTCCTGCCGGCATCCATGTGGGAGCGGCCCCCAGGCCCCCGGTCTCTCGCGGATCGGGAGCCATGCGATACGGAAGCCCGGCCTCCGGGCATGGGGTTCCAGGCGTTAACTGGATCGGGAAATGACCGCCTACATCGTCCGCCGTCTGCTGCTCATCCCAGTGCTGCTGTTCGGCGTCACCATCATCATCTTCGGCATGCTCTCGTTCCTGGGCCCCGACGAGCGTTCGGCCCTCTATGTCCACGATGTGCCCAAGAACCCACAGGCGCTTAACGGCATCATCAAGCGCTATGGCCTGGACCAGCCGATCTACGTGCAGTACTGGAGCTGGCTGGTCGGGCGGATGGACCCCGAGACGAACCAGCTCGCCGGCGGCGTTCTGCGCGGCGACTTCGGCTACTCGCGCACCGAGGGCCAGCCGGTCGTCGACCTGATCAAGAGCCGCTTCCCGGCGACGGCAGAGCTGGCGCTCTGGTCCATCCTGCCCATCGTGGTGGTCGGCATCTGGCTCGGCATCCAGGCCGCCGTCCACCAAAACACGCTCATCGACCAGGCAGCCCGCGTATTCAGCATCGTCGGCTATTCCTTCCCGACTTTCGTCTTTGGCTTGTTGGTGCTGATGATCTTCTACGCCAAGCTGCGCTGGTTCCCGCCGGGCCGGCTGTCTGATTGGGCGCAGGCGGTTGTTAGCAACCCTGCGCTCTTTCACCAGTACACCGACTTGAACACGCTCGATGCCCTGCTCAACCTGCGCCCGGATATCTTCCTGGATGCGCTGCGCCACCTGATCCTGCCCGTGATCACGTTGTCTTACATCAACTGGGCGCTCTTCTTGCGCATCACCCGTTCTTCCATGTTGGAGACCATGCGCCAGGAGTACGTCATCACGGCCCACGCGAAAGGGCTGTCGGAGCGCATCGTCATCAACCAACACGCGCGGCCCAATGCCCTGATCCCGGTGGCCACGGTGGCAGGACTCCAGGTCGCAACCCTGCTTGGTGGGGTGGTGATCACCGAGACGGTCTTCAACTATCCAGGCATTGGCTCGGCGGCCGCCGCGGCGGCCGAGCAATTGGACGTCGTCGCCGTGCTGGGCTTTGCCCTGTTCAACGGCTTCATTCTCGTCGTGCTCAACCTGCTGGTCGACGTCGTATACGCCTACATCGATCCGCGCGTCCGGCTGGCCTGATGAATGAGCATGTGCCTGCCGGTATTTCGCTGCCATCACGGAACGCCGCAAGTTCAAAGGCCGGGCGTCAGGAAACTGGGGAGGCATAGCTGATGGCTGTTCAGGATGCTGCGGAGCTGCCCTCCGGAGTGGCCAACCAGCCTCCCGGCCTCGGGCGCGGGGCCCCGGCCGGCGTGGCCCTCCACGCGCCAGCGCGCCCCGTCGGCCGGGTCGAGCGCTGGATCGGCCCGGACAATTATAAGATCTTGCGTGGGCTGCTCGTGACGCCGACTTCGGTCGCCGGCCTGATCATCCTGGCCGTTTTTGCCCTGATCGCGGTAGGCGCGCCGCTGATCGCGCCCCCTCTCAGCACGGCCGACCCCTACCGCATCCCGCGGACGGCTTCTTGTCAGACCCGCAGCCGGTGGGCGCAACCTGGACACGGTTGCAGCCGCCTTTGCCCTTCTGGTGGAAGCCCATCATGCACCGCGACAAGTGGTTTCACCTGATGGGCACCGCCAGTGGCCAGTATGACATCTTCTACGGCGTCATCTGGGGCACGCGCACGGCTTTCAAGGTGGGGCTGATCATCGTGCTGGTCACGCTGATCGTGGGGGTGACCCTCGGGTCGGTGTCGGCCTATTACGGCGGCTTCATCGACAACCTGCTGATGCGCATCGTTAACATCTTCATGACGCTGCCCTACATCATGGCTGCCCTGATCCTTTCGGCGGTGCTGACCCCAAAGATCGGCCAGAGCATTGCTCCTGCCATGATCGCCATCGCGACCTTCAATTGGATGCCTTATGCCCGCCTGGTGCGCGGCGATATCCTGACGGTCAGAGAGCGTGACTACGTCATGGCCGCAGCGCGTGGTGGGCGCCACCGACCGCCGCATTCTGGCCAAGCATATCCTGCCCAACGCCATCTTCCCCACGCTCGTTTACGCCTCGATGGATATCGGCAATGTCGTGCTCACCTTCGCCGCGCTCAGCTTCCTGGGTGTCGGCACCGAGGTGGGCTACGCTGACTGGGGCCAAATCCTCAGCTTTGCCCGCGACTGGATCACCAACCTCTCCACCTATTGGTACATTGTCGCGTTTCCCGGCCTGTTCCTGCTGCTCTTCGTGCTCAGTTTCAACCTGGTGGGTGATGCCCTGCGCGACGTGCTCGATCCGCGCATGCGCGGATCGAGATAGCGAGCGCCTGCCAGTGCCGAAACAAGGAGCCCTTTCGGTGGCACCAGACGATGCTCCCCCTGCGGGGACTTCGTCGCTGGCGTCCTGCCGCGGCGCCCGTTGTCGGGTAGACCCGCTCAGGCAGACCCGTTACCGCCAGACGAGCCGGGCCGCTGAAGCGCCGGGGGCCCTTGGCGAGACCGGCGTGGGCCAACCCCCGGCCTACTTCAGCGCCTCCTGGCCGGCGAACTTGCGATAGGGCGACGGGATACTCCAGCATTTCGAGGTCGCCGGGCGTTTCCTGGTGCAGCACCAGGCGGGCCAGCAGCTCGCCGAGGCCCGCGCCAAGCATGAAGCCTTGCCCGCACATACCGGTCGCCAGCAGCAGGCCGTTGACTTCACACGCCCAGCCCACGATCGGTGAGCCGTCGGGCGTCATGGGGTAGAGCCCGCGCCACGTCCGGCGCACGCGGATGTTGGCCAGCCGGGGCATCAGGCTCACCATGCGCCGCGCGATCAGGGGCAGGAAGGCGCTTGTCTCTCGGGTGTCGTCGCCCCAGAGCGGCGGGTTCGGCGTAATGCAGAAGACCACCTGCCCCGTGCGGTGCTGGTAGAAATAGTAGTTGGTCGAGCCGGGCGCCGGGCTGATGTCCACCACCATGGGATCGAGGAAATGGGCCACCGGTTCGGTGATGGCGGCTTCGTGGGCATCCGGGCGCACGGGGATATCGAGCCCGGCCAGGGCGGCCACCTCTCTGGCCCGTGCGCCGGCCGCGTTGATCACCACGCCGGCGTCGTATTCGGCGCAGGCCGTGCGGATGCCCCTCACCCGTCCGCCCTCGGTTGGGATCGCCAGCACCGGCTCGTTGAAATGGAACTCGGCGCCGGCTGCCCGCGCGTGCGCATAGAAGGCGTGGCCCAGCAGCAGCGGCGAACAATGCCCGTCGTCGGGCGACAGCGTGCCGCCCAGCAAGCCCTCCGGGTTCAGATCCGGGATGACCCCCAGCATGTCCCTGGCGTCCAGCCAATCGATGTTCAGCCCGAAGCGCTTCTGGATGACCAACAGGTCCTTCAGCGTCTTCTCTTCCTGTTCGTGATAGGCCACAAAGGCATAGCCGCCCCGGTACCACTCGATGTTGTCGCCGCGCACCCTCTCCCAGTTGCCGGCGATCTCCAGGCTGCGGAGGCACAGGCGGATCTTGGCCGGGTCAGAATGGGTGGCGCGGATGCCGCCGATGGCCTTCTTGTTCGATCCCTGCCCCGCGGTGGCGGCCGAGTCTACCACCAGCGTGCGCACGCCACGTTCGGCCAGCGCCAGGGCCGTTGGGGCCCCCACGCTGCCCGCGCCGATGATGATCACGTCGTAATGCGCTCTAGAATTGCCCGTCATGGCTCACCTCCCGCTGTGCCGCGCAGCGCACCACCGGGATGGCGGCGCTCCAGCTCGCCCTCGTCGCGCCCCATACCGGCGAACACGCCGAGGGGCACTTCCATGAACAAAGGGCGGCGGACGGTGTCCACGACCTCGGCATCCGGTACGCCTTCGTCGCGGAACAGGCGCTGGATCAAGGCCCGGCAGGTCCGGCCGTGGCAGGTGCCCATGCCGGCCCGTGTGACGGCCTTGATCTCGTTCATGTCGCGATAGCCTTTGTGGATCAGCGCCCGGATTCTGCCCGCCGTGCACGCGTTCGCAGCGACAGATGATCACATCGTCCGTCAGGGCCGAGGCGACGACGTAGTGGTCCATCGGCTCTGTCACCTGGGTCTCCTGCACGCGAATGCCGGCGATTTGCCTGGCGATCTCCCTCGGCGCCCGGAGCCGCACGGCGATGGTGCGGTCGTTGGCTTTGAGCGCGCGGCTGGACAACCGGCACGTTGCCCAGGACATTGCCCGCCGTATCCAGCACAGTCACGACGTCGCCTGGCTTGATGCTCTCGCGCTGGAACTCGTAGGGCACGACCACGATCGGGTTGGCGGCATCCTTGCGATAGTCCACCAGCGTGACGGCGAGGCCGGGGCAGATGGTGACGCATTTCTCGCAGGCGATGCACTGCTTGCCGAGCTGCTCCGCAATGAAGCGCGGCAGCGCGCGGATGTCGCCGGGGTCGATGGCGATGGCCTGCTGGGGCATATGGACGTACAAGGGTTGCAGGGGATCTCCTGGCACGCAATGCAGGACCGGGAAGACGCCTTCCTCGGCTTCCGGTGCCGTTTCCGCGGTGATCCTGCCGGGCTTCGACTTCATGACCTCCGCCGTGTGATACCAATCTGGCGGGACCTCACCCACGTCGTGGCCCAGCGCCGCCGCGATCTCCAAACCCCTGATCTTGCCCGAGAACATCGCCGCCGACGCCTCGGCGATCTCTTCGGCATCTCCCGCCGCGAAGGCGGGCATGCCGAACTCCTTCGCCTTCAGGTAGAACTCGTTGACCGGGTCCAGCCCGACCGCGACCAGGACCGTATCGCAGTTGAATGAGCGTTCCGTCCCGATGATCGGCCGGAAGCCGGCATCAACGCGGGCGACCGTGACCGACTTCACCGTGCCTTCCAGCCCGGGGTTGGCGCTGAGGATCGTATGGGAGGTGTAGACCGGCACGCCCAGGCGCACCAGCTTGTCTTTGTGCACCTTGTAGCCGCCGACCTCGGGCAGGGCTTCGACCAGTCCCACCACCTCGACGCCTGCCTGCAGCGCGTGATAGCCGGCGATCAGCCCGACGTTGCCCCCGCCCACGATGAAGAGACGCCGTGCCGCCCGCACCAGGTCTCGATTGACCAGGGTCTGGAAAGCCCCGGCTCCGTAGACCCCGGGCAGTGAATTGCCCCTGAAGGCGAGGGACTTCTCGCGCGCGCCCGCCGCCACCAGCAGGGCTTGCGGCTTCACCAGGAGATACTCGCGCCCGTGGCGCAGGACGCCCACGCGCCCGTCGCTGAACACTGCCAGCGCCGTGCTGTTCAGCCAGATTTCGATGCCAGGGTAGCTGCGCACCTGCTTTTCGAGCCGTATGGCGATATCAATGCCGCGGGTGCCCGCGTAGACAGCGTTGGTTGAGCCGAAAAAGCGGTGCGTCTGGAGCACGAGCTTGCCCCCCAGGCTCTGTTTGTCGTCGATCAGCAACGCCGCGATGCCACGCTGCCCCAGCTCGCAGGCGGCAGACAGGCCGGCCGGGCCGCCGCCGATGATCAAGACCGGCACGCTGACCTCGTCGATGGGGCCGGTAGCCGCGGCGCCGGTAGCGAAGGGGAGCCTGGAGAGGCCGTCCAGGGGCATAATATGGGCTTCCGGCTGAACGAGCTCCATGCACGCTTTGACAGGTCGCCCTTCAGCCAACACCAGGCATTCCGCGCATTGGCCGTTGGCGCAGAAGATGCCTTGCGGTGCACCGTCTTTGTGATGGTGGCCGAACACACGCACGCCATTGGCGAAGAGTGCCGAGGCGATGGTCTCGCCCTCGCAGGCCATCAACGGCTGATCCTGCCAATAAAATGCCACGCTTGCGCACGGCCCGATCGAGAGAATAGGATGTCCTTCGATGCGATGGTTCGCCATGATTCTGTCCTTCTCTGGCTGCTTTGCCAGGATATTGGCTGCATTCTCGCACCGGCGAGGCTCTCTTGCCATGACGCCTGTCATGGATCAGCTGATCGCCCCGGCCGTCTCGATGCCTTGCTTCCTCGCGTGCGCCTGAGCTACAATGAGCGTCGGCAATTGTGAGCCGATCTCGCGTCAGGAGGGCCGGGCGATGCCCGAGCAAGGCTATTACCGCTTTCCCACCATCCACGACCAGGCCGTGGTGTTTGTCAGCGAGGACGATCTTTGGACGGTGCCAGCCGGCGGAGGCACGGCGCGCCGGCTGACGGCGAACCCGGGGCAGGCCAGCCACCCCGCGTTCTCTCCAGATGGCACGCTGCTGGCCTTTGCGGGGCGCGACGAGGGGGCGCCGGAGATCTACGTCATGGCTGCAAGTGGCGGGCCAGCGCGCCGCCTGACTTGCCTGGGCTGCGACTCGTGGGTCGTAGGCTGGCAGCCGGATGGCCAGGCCGTCATCTTTGCCAGCAACGCGGCCCAGCCTTTCGACCGGGTCCATGCCCTGTACGCCGTCAACGTGGCCGGCGGGCCGCCCAGGCCGCTCCCGACCGGGCCAGCCGTGAGCATCTCGTTTGGCGCCGGCGGAGGCAGCGTCATCGGCCGGCACGTCACCGACCTGGCGCGCTGGAAGCGCTATCGGGGCGGCCTGACGGGCGCGCTCTGGATCGACCCGCGAGGCGCCGGGGACTGGCGCCGCCTGATCGACCTGCCCGGCAACCTGGCCCAACCGCGCTGGATCGGCCAGCGCATCTATTTCCTCTCCGATCACGAAGGCATCGCCAACCTGTACTCCTGTACGCCTGCCGGGGAGGACCTGCGGCGGCACACGCATCATGGCGAATACTACGCCCGCCAGCCGGCCACCGATGGCCGCCGGATCGTTTACATGGCGGGCGCCGACCTTTACCTTTATGATCCCGTTCTGGACGTCGTGGCCCCGATCCCGATCGACTTCCGCAGCTCGCGGACCGGGCGTAGGCGCAAATTCGTGGATGCCTCCGATTACCTCCAGGGCTACAGCATCCACCCGGAAGGGCATTCGCTTGCCCTCATCTGCCGGGGCAGGCCATACACCCTGGGCAACTGGGAGGGGCCGGTGGTGCAACATGGCCGGCCCCAGGGCATCCGCTATCGTCTGGCGGCGTGGCTGGCCGATGGCCGGCGCCTGGCCGTGGTCAGCGATGCGGCAGGCGAAGAGGCGCTCGAAATCCACCTCGCCACTGCCCCGCGCGGGGACGAGGCCACCCTGCCCGAGGTGCCCACGCCTGGAGCTCCCACATCCCTGGCGAACCCGCCCGCCGGCCACGGTCGGAGCGAGACCGGCGCGGGCCGGCAGCCGGAGGAGGGGGCAGCGGGCACGGGGCGCGGGCCAGCTACTCCCTATTCCCTGATCCCCGGTCCCTCGATAGACCGCCTGGCGGGCCTGGACCTGGGGCGCCCGGTCGAGCTCGTCCCGGCGCCGTCGGGAGACCTGGTGGCACTCTCCAACCACCGCCATGAGCTGATCGTGGTGGACCTGGCCGCGCGCACGCCCGCGTGCTCGATCGCAGCCGGTACGACATCGTGCAGGGCCTTGCATGGTCTCCTGACGCGGCATGGCTGGGTATGGCTTCGCCATCAGCCACCAGGCGACGGTCATCAAGCTGTGCCGTCTCGACGGCAGCGGGACGTGGGAGGTCACGCGGCCTGTCCTACACGATGTCAGCCCGGCCTTCGATCCGGCCGGCAGGTACCTCTATTTCCTGT
>CAWEHT010000053.1:0-15956 GCA_963808455.1 uncultured Chloroflexia bacterium
TTACAGCGCGGGAAAGATGTGCTCGTCCTCGTGATAGGATGTGAGGATCACGACCTGGGTCCTGGGGCTGATGCGCTTGAGGCGCCGGGTGGCTTCTACGCCGCCGACGCCCGGCATTACCAGGTCCATGAGCACGACGTCGGGGGTGTGCTCTTCGACGAGCTTCAGAGCTTGCTCCCCATTCTCGGCCTCGCCCACCAGGCTGAAGTCAGGCTGGGCCTCCAAGAAGGCCCGGACCCCTTGCCGCACCACGGCGTGGTCGTCCACTATCAAGACAGTGATGGTCATAGTTTGATCTCCAGGGGGCACGTCGCTTTGATGCGGGTGCCCCGGCCTGGCGCTGACTCCAGAGCCAGGCGGCCGCCGGCGCCTTCGACGCGTTCGCGCATCGACGCCAGGCCCAGCCCACCTGGGGCCCCGGCGGCGACGTCGAAGCCCACGCCGTTGTCGCGGATTTCCAGAGTGACTGCCCCATCCACCAGGTAGAGAGAGACGGTGACGGCAGTCGCCCGTGCATGGCGCGCAGTATTGGCCAGCGCCTCCTGAGCCACCTTGAAGAGAGCCTGCCGGAGCGCGGGCGATGCCAGTCGCTCGTCGCGGCTGCCGGCGTCCTCCAGCCCCAACTCGACCGGGATCCCCTGTTGGCGCGACCAGGCGGTGGCGTGCTCGCGCAGCGCCGCGCCCAGATCAGTGGCCGAGGAGCTTCCCCCGCTTGCGACGGCTGGGTCGGTACCGGGTGCGCCTGGCTGGCCATTGCGACTGCCCGGGCGCAACTGCTGGATCAGCAGCTCGAGCTCCCCCTGCACTTGATGGGTCAGCCCCTCGGCATCGGCCAGACGTGCTGCGGACAGATCGGGGCTGGTCGCCGAGAGGCTGCGCGCGGCGCTGAGCAGCATGGCAACGGCAAAGACCTCCTGCTTGACGCTATCGTGCAGGTCGTGCGCGATGCGGTTGCGCTCTTCGAGGGTGGCGAGCTCCTGGCGGGCGCTGACCAGGCCGTTGATCTGGCCGGCCATGCTGTTGAAATGGCGCGCGAGGTCGCCGAGCTCATCGGCCGACCGGTCCTCGATCCGCACGTTGAAATCACCACGGCTCCATGCGTCGGCGCGCTCCGCCAACACGCTGAGCCTGCGCGTCAGCGCACGGGCGTTCAGATAACCCGAAAGCACAGCAGCCAGCCCGGCAACTGCCGCTGCGAAGAGCAGGCCGGGCAAGACGAGCGGCCCCACGCTGGCGATCTGCAGGCGATTGTCCTCGTAGACGGTCTTAGCAAACAGCGCGCCGATCACTTGACCGCCGGGGCCGATGACGGGCGCGGCAGCGGCGAGCGACCAGGAGCCCGGAGCCAGGCCTCTGCGTGCCCCGTTGGCTTTGCCTTCGAGCGCCTCGGCCTGGATGCGGCGGTCGAGATCGTCCGCAGGGGCCAGGCTCGCCGCGCCCGCCGAGGCCACCACCCGCCCGGCAGAATCTAACACACAATGGAAAACCTCGCTCGCCTGGCCGGCTGCGCTGGTACCCTGCCCCATCGCGTCTTCCTGTTCCAGCACCTCTAGCCACGTTTGCATCCCCGTGCTGTCGGCCGGGCCCCCGTCCAGATAGCGCACCAGGCCCGGGGCGAGCGTCTCGAGCCTGGCTGGCAAGGTATTCTGCAGGTTGTTCAGGACGCCCAGTTCATAGATCGTCAGCTGGCACGTCTCGATCACCAGCGTAACGAGAACCGTCACTACGGCGTAGGAGAGGGTCAGCTGGTACTGCAAGCGGTTATACGAGCGCAGGTGCCGGTCGATCATGGCGCGGAGCTGGTAACCGGGCGTAGTAAACAGGGCGTAACGAGCCGGGCATTGGAAAAGGTCATTGCAAGGTTGAATTCTACCCTACTTCGCGCAAAAGGGCCGCATCGTCCGGGGCCCGGCCCGTACAGGTCTAAAGTCTTGTTCCTCCCCCGTCCTGAGTCGCATCACAAGGCGCGCTATTTCTGCTATAAGGTAATCAAGGCGAGCGATCTCGAGGTACTGCGATCGCGCCATTCACCCCAAGGAGGAGGTATTATGTTTGACACTGGCAACACTGCGTTCATGCTCGTGGCCACGAGCCTGGTCATGCTGATGACCCCGGGCCTGGCCTTTTTCTACGGCGGCCTGGTGGGACGCAAGAACGTGCTGGGAATCATGATCCAGAGCTTTGTTTCCATGGGCGTGACGACGGTGCTGTGGTACGCCGTCGGCTATTCGTTGTGCTTCAGCGGCGGCGCGGGTGGGGTGATCGGCAACCTGGATCACGCGTTCCTGGCCGGGCTGAACCCGATGGATGCCTTCACGGGATCGAAGACGATTCCCCTGTTCGTCTTTGTGGCATACCAGATGATGTTCGCCCAAATCACGCCGGCACTTATCACCGGCGCCTTCGCGAATCGGGTGCGTTTCTCAGCTTACCTGCTGTTCCTCGTCTGCTGGTTGCTCTTCGTGTATTTCCCGATGGTGCACATGGTCTGGGGAGGCGGGCTGCTCGCCAGCTGGGGCGTGCTTGACTTCGCCGGGGGGATCGTTGTCCACGCTATCGCCGGGATGGCGGCGCTGGCGTCCGTCTTCTTCGTCGGCCGGCGCCGCGTGCAGGATGTCGGCCCACACAGCATCCCGCTGGTAGCGCTGGGCACAGGGCTGCTCTGGTTTGGCTGGTACGGGTTCAACGCCGGCAGCCAGCTGCGCGTCAACTCGGTAACGGCGCTGGCTTTCCTCAACACCGACGTCGCAGCTTCTTTCGCAGCCATCGGCTGGCTGGTGATGGCCTGGATCTTCGAGAAAAAGCCGAAGTTCCTGGGCCTATTGACGGGCTCGATCGCCGGGCTTGCTGCAGTAACGCCGGCAGCAGGGTATGTCACCACCAGCGCGGCCGTGGCCATAGGCTTGTTGGCCAGCGTCATCTGCTATTTCGCCATCGCCCTCAAGAATAAGCTGGGCTGGGACGATGCCCTTGATGTCTGGGGGGTGCACGGGGTTGGGGGCATTCTCGGCGTGATCTGCCTGGGCTTGTTCGCCACCGTAACCGTGAACTCCGCCGGCGCCAACGGCCTCTTCTTCGGAAATCCGGTCTTCTTCCTGAAGGAGGCTGTGGCTGTTGTGGGCGCGGCCATCTATGCTTTCGGCTTCACCTATGCCATGCTTGTGGTCATCAACGCCATCACGGCGGTGAAGGTGACCGCGGAGGAAGAGAAGTTCGGCCTGGACGAGGCGCTGCACGGAGAACACGCCTACATCTGATAGTCTGCAAGGCCCCTGAGACATAGAAACGCTCCGGCCTTCCTGGCCGGGGCGTTTGCTATTGTTCGGCGATGGTTCGTACAAATGGCGAACGCCGGGCATGGGCCGCTCTCAGGCTCGCCTCCCATTCCGACCCGTCGGGCTCTACGTTGGCCTTTGATTTGGAACGCCCGTCATTCTTCCTGAGCTTGGACCAGTCTGATGAGGGCCGCCGCGATCTCGCTGAGAGGCAGCACGAGATCGACGTCGCCTGTGCCGATGGCTGCCTCGGGCATACCCGCAAACTCGGCGCTCTGGCTCTCCTGCACGATGACTGTGCCGCCCATTTTGCGCACGGCCTTGACCCCCATGGCGCCATCGCTGCCTGCGCCGGTCAGCACCACGGCAATGGCCCGTTCACGGTAGCTGCCGGCCAACGACTCCAAGAGCAGGTCGGCGGAAGGACGGACAAAATGCACCGGCTCCGAGTGTGAAAAGGAAAGCGTCCCATCGAGGTTGACCAGTAAATGCCGATCCGGCGCCGCAACATACACGACGCCTGGCTGGATGCGGTCCTGTTGCTCCGCCTGTTTGACCCGCAACAGCGTGCGCCGGCTCAGGATATCGGCCAGCAAGCTGCGCTGGCGCGGATCGAGGTGCTGCACTACGACAAGTGCCGCGGGGAACACCGGTGGCAGGCCGGAGAGGAGCTCGCTCAACGCACGCAGGCCGCCCGCCGACGCGACAACGCCAATAACATCAAAGGCCGTCCCCGGGAAGCGTGGCACCCTTCCGCCTGTGTGGTTCTCGACCAAAGTGCTCCTCCCCCGCAGACTTCCATGCCGTGCATCCCGGAACTAATCATAGCACATTTGCGTCAAGGTAGTATGGATGAAGTTTTCGATGACCACTCATGGGAGGGCCCAATGTCCGTCAAATGCTCGCACGCGTCTTGCGCCTCTTGCCCGTGCTGCTTGCCACCCTGGCCGCAAGCTGCGCGCCGATCGGTCCCGCGCCAACGGGCCCCGTCACACCAGCCAGCCCGTCAGAAACCAGCGCGCCTCCGGTGACGAGCCCGCCTGTTACCAGCGTGCCCCCGGAGGCGACCCAGAGGCCCGTCGCTGGAGCGGTGGAAGTTGCCGAGGCGTCCGGCGCTCGTGACATCAGCCCGAAGGTTTCACCTGGCGATCAGGCACAATTGGTCGCTTCGGATGACGCCTTCGCGTTCGCGCTCTTCGACGCCTTGCGCGGCCAGCCGGGCAACCTCTTCTTCTCGCCCTACAGCATATCGTCCGCTCTGGCCATGACCTATGCCGGCGCGCGCGGCGACACCGAGACGCAAATGGCAGATACTCTGCGCTTCACACTGCCGCAGGCCCGCTTACACCCTGCCTTCGATGCACTGGATCTCGCCTTGGCCAGCCACACGCAGGTCTCTGGCACTTTCCAGCTCACCGTTGCTAACTCGCTTTGGGGCCAACAAGGGCACCCGTTCCTGCAAGGTTTTCTGACACTCCTGCGACAATACTACGGGGCCGGGTTCCGGCTGCTGGACTTTCAAGACGCGCCAGACCCTTCGCGCCGGACGATCAACGCCTGGGTCGCTGACAACACTCAGGGCAAGATCACGGACCTCATCCCAAGTGGAGCGATCGATAGCTCGACGCGATTGGTGTTGGCCAACGCGCTGTACTTCAAGGCAAAATGGATGGAGCCGTTCGACCGGAACGCGACCAGCAACCAGGTGTTTCACCTGCTCGATGACAGCCAGGTGACGGTTCCCATGATGGAACAGGTGACGCACCTGAGTTACGCCGAAGCCACGAGCTATCAGGTAGTGGACTTGCCCTACTCGGGTGGTCAGGTCTCCATGGTGATCCTGTTGCCCCGCGCCGGCCAGCTCGATGCCCTGGAGAAAAGCCTCACCACAGGCGAAATCACGCCAACCCTGCAGAGCCTGGGCGAAGCGAAAGTCCACCTGACCCTGCCCAAATTCAAGTATGGGTCGTCGTTCTCACTGGGCGAGACGCTGCAAGGCTTGGGCATGCCTGACGCTTTCAGTCCTTCGGCGGCCGATTTCTCAGGCATGGACGGTCAGCAGCACGGCCTCTTCATCAGCGATGTGATACACAAGGCTCTGGTTGCCGTGGACGAGGACGGGACCGAGGCCGCCGCTGCCACGTCGGTGGCTATGGCCGGAGCCGTGGCTGCCGCGCCAATCGAGAAGATCGTCCAGTTCAAGGCCGACCACCCGTTCATTTACCTGATCCGCGACGACCAGACGGGCACAATCCTGTTCCTCGGGCGCGTGGAGGACCCGTCGAAGGGATAGTCAGGGCTGGCGAGTAGGTCCGCACGATGCCGGGTCTGCTCGCGAAGGCTGTGTGCATTGGAAGCCGTCGCCAAGCGTGCTGGCGCATGTTGTTGCCTTGCATGCCTCTGGCCCTGGCATTTCCGGCCTTTACGGCGCAAGCGGCGATTGCAGATAATTCCTGCGGTAGGAAATACGTCCATTGTTGCTCACGGACGCGGCAGAGAAGAAAGTGCGACGGTAGTAACTTCCATGCCAGCCCGCCCGGCGCCTGCGCACCGGAAGCCATCATGAGCGCCTTGGCACCATCACCACTTGGCCTGCAGCAGCCAGCCCAGCGCCTGGGCGGAGTACGTGTCGTCAACACGAACGTGGGTCAGCGTGAAGAGTCCATCGCTGCTATGAGTGGCGCCCTGCCGGGTCGTGAGCCCGCCCCAGTAGTTGGCCGACTTGTAGACGGCGATGGTCTCGCTGTCATAGCTGCCCGAGGGGTAGCAGATCCATCGCGGATGATAGCCCAGGTGCTTCTGAATGGCCTCGATCCCGCCCAGCGCCTGCCACACCAGGTAGTGGACGGACCTTCCGCTCAGGTCGGCATGGTTGCGCGTGTGGGAGCCGAAGCGCTCGCCGCCGGCAGCCATCTCCTCGACTTGCGGCCAGATCAGGTAGCCCGGACGTCCCTGGTCGAGGAAATCGGTGATGAGGAAGAACGTGCCGGTCATGCCATACTTCTTCAGCAGCGGATAGGCATTTGAGTAGGCATCCTCATAGCCGTCGTCGAAAGTAAGGACCACCGGCCTGGCGGGCAATGGGCGGCCCTGCGTGAGGGCGAAATAGAGGTCGTCCAGCGTGATGGTGTGGTAGCCGTTGTCACGAAGGTACTCGAGGTGGCTCTCGAAACGGCCGGGCGATACCGACAGGCCTATCCTGATGGGGTCGGAGCCCGGAGGAGGCTCTGAGATATAGTGGTACATGAGGATGGGCACGTAGGCGGTCCGGCGGACATCATCAGGCGTCGGCACCGGCGTCGACGTGGGGTTCTGCGCCGTCGCACCCGCCTTCAGGCCGCCTGGCGTGGCGAGCGGCGACCATGAACCCCAACGCAGCATGCCATAGGGCCGCACTGGGCCGGTAGGCCAGCCGGTGGCCGCGGGGCCGGGCCGGGCCGGCCCTGTCCCCGCGGGAGCTTGCACGACGCCGGCTCTCGCAAGCAGCCCACCTCGGCCGGCGGGGGCCGGCCGGGCCGTGGCCGTTGACACGCTGGGTGTTGCGGGCGTAGCCATTTCCGTCGCCGTGCCGGTAGCAGTTCCAGACGCCGGCCGGGGCGCCGTCGGGGCTGCGCCCCGCTGCCACGCGCAGCCGGCGGTCAGCAGAACCAGTGCCAGGGCCGTCATCCACAGAAAGCCGCGCCGGCGATGCCCTCCCGGTTCCGCGCCGGGCAGGGGCGCCGGCCTCGGGCGCGTGGCCCCCTGCCTCCCCCGCACTATTGGTCGGCCAAGGGATATGAAGCACAGCCAGCGATCACGAGCTGAAGTTGGCGTGAAACAGGCCGAGAGTATGAGCATGGACAACAGGCAACACCTCGCGACCGGATAGACGGGTTGATCACTTATGGCAAGTATAGACCGGCGTTCGCCCTAGGCAAAATGGTGCATAGGGCCGTGACCGTGGCCCAGCGCCAGAAAGCGCGAAGCTGTGAGCACCCTCGTCAGGTACATCTTGGCCCGCGCAACGGCCTCGGGCACCGGGTAACCTTGCGCCAGGCCTGCGGCGATCGCCGAGGCGAGCGTGCAGCCTGTGCCATGCGTATTCGGGGTGGCCAACCGGGCCTCGGAGAACTCGAAGAAGGTCCGGCCGTCGAAGAGGAGATCGAGGCTGTCCGGGCCGAGCAGGTGCCCACCCTTGACAAGCACCCACCCCGGCCCTTGATCGTGGATACGGCGAGCTGCCTCTCGCATCTCCCCGCTGTTGGTCACGTCGCAGCCCGCCAATACCTGGGCCTCTGGAAGGTTGGGGGTAACCACCGTCGCCATCGGCAGGAGCCGTTCCACCAACGCAGCGCAAGCATCCTCGCGGAGGAGGCGGTCTCCTCCTTTGGCAACCATGACCGGATTCCACAACCAGGTAGGGGACCCCATAGGGCATGAGCGATTCGGCCACGGCGGCGATGATGCCGGCGCTCGCCAGCATGCCGGTCTTCACGACGTCGGCGCCTATGTCGCTCAGGACGGCATCGACCTGCGCACGGACAAACTCAGGCGGCACCTCATGGATGGCCCGCACTCCCATGGTGTTCTGCGCTGTGAGAGCCGTGACCACGCTCATGCCATAGACGCCCAGGGCACCGAAAGTCTTGAGATCGGCCTGGATGCCCGCGCCGCCGCCTGAATCGGATCCCGCGATAGTCAAGGCCCGCCTGATCGTAGTAATTTCTGCTGCGCTGTCAGTATTTCCTTCGGTAGTCATTTCTTCCCTGCCCGAAAATGGTCCCAGCCGCCGGCCGGCAGCGTTTGCTCGGCGCAACCACCGGGCACGCGAAGCCAGCGACCCGCTTCGCCCGGCAAGACCTCGCCGATAACCGTCACCGCAAGCCCCGTCGCTGCCCGGACGGCAAGGGCTGCAGCGTCCGCGCTCTCCGGGTGGACTGTGAAGCAAAGCTCGTAATCCTCGCCGCCGCCGAGGGCCCAGGCCAGAGGACCAGCCGCAACCAACTGTGCGATCGGCCCCACAGGCTCGCCTACCGGGAGTGCCTCCGCCCACAGGCGTACACCTACCTGGCTCTCATCACAGATATGGCCGATGTCGGCGGCAAGGCCGTCGCTGATGTCAATCATCGCCGTGACCCCAGGGCAGGCGGCGAGCGCCTGCCCCTCGCGGACACGCGGGCGGGGAGTGAAGTGGGCAGCGAGCGCGGCCTCGACGAGCGCGGCAGGAAGCCCGGCACGCAACTCGGAGTGGAGCGCCAGTTCCAGGCCTGCCCGCGAGCTGCCCAGGCTTCCCGTCACCGCCACGAGGTCGCCCGGACCCGCTCCCTGGCGGCGCAGCAGGCGTGATTCCTCGACCTCGCCCACCAGGAAGGCATCGATTGTCAGCACAGGCAGCTGGCTGACATTGCCTCCCAGGACATCCACCTCCAGGGCATCGCACTCCTCGCGCAGGCCATCGTAGAGTGCCTCGATGTCTTCGACCTCCGTGTCGGACGGTAACCCCAGCGACACCAGAAAGTGGCGAGGCTGACCTCCCACGGCGCCGATATCGCTGAGGTTGATGGCGGCGACCTTGTGCCCCAACTGCCGGGGCGTGATGGCACCGGGCAAGAAGTGCACGCCGGCAACCTGTATGTCACAAGTCATGAGGAGCAGGCGTCCGTTGCCAAGCCGGACCACCGCGACATCATCCCCGATGCCTTCCAGGACATCGCGAGCGTAGGCCGGTACGCGGCGCGCCAGACGTGCAATCAACCCGAATTCCCCTATGTCGGCCACTCGGGTCATACGTGATCCCTCTCGGCTGCCGGCCCGATGGCCACGATCCTGGCGCCTGCCGCCAGCTCCTGTGGCGTTAGATTGTAAAGTTGGTCCAGAAGGGCTACCTTGAACGAAGCCGGCCCCCTGGCTTGCCGGGCGGCCAGCTCGCCGGCCAGCCCGAAGCAGGCCAGGCCGAAGGCCGCGGCGAAAAGGTAGTCCTGCTCGACCGCGGAGAAAGCCGCCACCATCGTCGTGGACATGCAGCCGGTGCCGGTGATGGTAGTCAGCCAGGTGTGCCCGTTGTCCACGCCAAGCACCCGTTCGCCGTCGGTAATGATGTCGCGCTGGCCTGTGATGGCAACGACGGCCCGATACCGGCCCGCCACAGAACGGGCCACGCCTACGACGTCGTCCGGGCCACGCACGCTCTCGACGCCTCTCACCTCCGTCTGTACGCCGGCCAAAGCCCCGACCTCGCCCGCGTTTCCCCGCAGCACGGCGATGCGCAGATCAGACAGAAGTTGCAGGCTGCTGTCGGTGCGGAGTCGCGTGGCGCCGGCGCCCACAGGATCGAGCACCACGGGCACCCCCCGCTCGTTGGCGCGCTGGCCGGCCGCCAGCATCGACCTGACCCATTCAGGGGTCAAAGTGCCCGGATTAAGACCAGGGCCCCGGCCAGGTCAACCATCTCCGCCACCTCTTCGATGGCATGCGCCATGACCGGCAACGCCCCCACGTGAAGTGTCACGTTGGCGGTATCGTTCATGACGACGAAGTTCGTGATATGGTGTATCAGGGGGTGTCCCTGGCGTATGCGCTCCAGCGCCTGGCCGGCACGCCGGCCGAATTCCCCACCCTTGTAGTCCATGTGGCTCACCTCTCTTTAGCACACCTCATGTGACATCTGTGGCGTCGAAGTCTTGCACAACAGTGCAGGCTCGAGATTGATCTGCCGATGACCGCCGCGTCCCGCTGGCAGCTGCGTCAGTGCTGCGACCCAGGCCACAATCCCTCCGCTGCACGCGCCTCGTCCACGGCGGTGCGTAGGGTGCGGGCAGCCTGCTCCGGATCGTCCGCCGCCACGATCGCCGAGACGACCGCTACTCCGGCGGCGCCGGCTCGGATCAAGGCGCCGGCGTTGCCGGCCTTGACTCCCCCGATGGCGATCACCGGCACCGCCACGGCATGCGCCAGCGGGCGAAAGCCCTCGACGCCTGTCGGCGCACCGGTGTCAGGTTTGGTTGGCGTTGCGAACACGGCGTTGCAGCCGATGTAGTCCGCGCCGTCGGCCACGGCCTGGCGGGCCTCCTCCAGGGTCGCGGCGGTGACGCCCAGGATCCCGTCAGGACCGAGCAGGCGGCGGGCCAGACGCGCCGGCATGTCGTCTTGCCCGACGTGGACCCCGTCGGCGCCGGCCGCCAGCGCCACGTCGACACGATCATTGACGATCAACGGGACGCCCAGCGGGCGGGTAACAGCCAGGATCTCCTGGGCCAGTTCGATCATTTCGCAGCGTGCCACACGCCTTTTCCCGCAATTGTACGGCAGTCACCCCGCCCGCCAGGGCGGCCCTGACGATGCTGAGCAGCGGCCGCCCCCCCGCCAGCTGCCGATCGGTTACCAGATACAGTCCCCAATCTATCCTCGTTGACATCCCACCTTCTCCTCTCCGGCGAGAAGCCAGCCATCCTCATTCCTTCAGGTAGCCGCGGCACGCCGGAGAACTCGCGCGACCCCGCGAGGAGCAGGTAGGCGGCAAACGCGACCAGAAAGCTCGGGATGGATGCCCCCAACCAGGGCAAATCGCTTGCTACGACCTGATAGACGACGATGCCGGCAACCCACGCCAAGAGCCCGGGCGCCTGGAACCCACCCCATCCCGAAGCGGGACCAGCCACCGCTGCCAGCTTCGGATCCCCGGTACCATAGATCTCGTGCAGGAGGTAAACCTGCCGGCGCATGATAAAGAAGTCGGCAGCCAGGATGCCAAACAAGGGCACGAACACCGATCCGATCACGATGAGAAATGCCTCGTACCCACTCATGGTCAGAAAGGCGGCCAACAGCGCGCCCACCGCTGTCACGACCACGATCAGCCAGCGCTGGCTCAGGCGCGGGAATATGTTCTGAATCGAAACAGCGGCCGAGTAGATGTCGGCGAAGGCATTGTCGGTCTCGTTGACCAGGATGACAAGCAAAGCCACGAGGCCGCCGGTCATGCCGACGATCGTGGTCGCCACAGCGTCCGGCGACGGCTGGCTCAGGTCGAGACCGAGGACGAACAGCGCGCCCAGAGCATAAAACCAGATATTGGCGATGCCGTAGCCGACAAACGTACCCCAGAACGCGCGCCGGCGTGCGCCGGGCGAAGCGGCTGTAGTCGGCGACCAGCGGCAGCCAGGAGATCGGCGTTGCGACGACCAGGTCTACGCCGGCCCAGAACGGCAACTGGCCATTACCGGGTTGCGCCAGCAGGTGCGCCAGCCGGCCACTGCCCAACAGGTAAACCGTGATCCAAAGCGAGGCGAGCAGCATCACCCAGATGCCGAACTTCTCCAGCCAGGCACGCACGTACACAAGTGGTCCGCCCAGGGCCAGAAGCAGGCAGAAGATCGTGCCGACCGCCAGCCAGAGGCTAAGATGAGCGGCACCGAAAACTGACTCGCTGATGCGCCCGGCGGTCAAGGAGATGACCCACAACTCGAAAGCGGTCCATCCCAGGAGTTGGGCCACGTTGAGTGCGGACGCCAGGTACGAACCGCGCTGCCCCAGCACCGGTCGCAGCAGTACCATGGTCGGCGCCCCCGAGTCGCTGCCGATGAGCCCCGTCAGGGCCAGCAGCAACGAGCCAATCACGGAGCCCAGAAGGATCGCCCCCATCGCCCCGGCGAAGCTAAGCCCGGGCACGAGCAGTGCACCAGCCTGCAAGACGAGCAGACCCACGCCCAGGCTGAACCAAAACGCAAAGAGGTCATACCATCGCAGCACACGTTGGCCCTCCGGCACCGGCTCGATGCCCCAGGCAGGCGGTGTCTGAAGGCGAATACGGCGAAACCACGAGACTAAGCTACCCATCGCGCACCTCCAGGTACATGCAAAAACAAAGCCACCCCGGCGGCCGGGGTGGCTTTCGCTCTCTTCATTAGATGCAATCCCTGCGCCGGCATTATCCGGATCAAGTTCGTCGGGTCGAAGACATCAGTTGGGTCTTCCTCTCAGCCAGGCTCGGCCCGGCTCCCCGCGCACTAAGACTCTCTACGGGCGCTACACTATACGCCACTTTGTTAAGTGCCCATATCATATGCACGAGAGGGCACCCTGTCAAGCCGCTGAACTCGCAAAGTGGAGGGCGCCGCTGCCCAAAGCCATGGGCAGTCTTTCACTGCAGCCGCGGTGCAAGGGTAGCAGACTACAGAACCTGCCTTGCGCCGCCTGTATATATAGGGCATGAGCCTCGCCGGACAAGCACCACTGAACGGGAGGGGCCCTATCGACGTCTTACGCTCGGCAGTCCGAATCACTAGCCCAGATAGTGTAGCAAACGCCGCCCATCATCGCGCCCTGGCGGAGACGCTGCGCGCCGATCTTGAGCGCGCGAGACAGGGCGGTGGGCCCAGGAGCCGCCAGCGCCACGAAGCACAGGGCAAGCTCTTCGTGCGCGAGCGCATCGACCGGCTGCTTGACCCGGGCGCGCCTTTTCTGGAGCTTTCGCCGATGGCAGCCTGGGACGTTTACGACGAGGCGGTGCCGGCCGCAGGGATCGTCACTGGCGTCGGCCGGGTGCAGGGCCGGGAGGTGATGATCATCGCCAATGACGCAACCGTCAAAGGAGGTTCCTACTATCCTCTGACCGTGAAAAAGCACCTGCGGGCCCAGGCTATCGCCGAGCAAAATCACTTACCTTGCATCTACCTGGTTGACTCCGGCGGGGCGTTCCTGCCTTTGCAGGACGAAGTGTTCCCCGACGCCGAGCATTTCGGGCGCATCTTCTTCAATCAGGCGCGTATGAGCGCCCAGGGCATCCCGCAAATCGCGGCCGTCATGGGCTCGTGCACCGCCGGCGGCGCCTACGTTCCGGCGATGAGCGACGAGGCCATCATCGTCCGCGGCACCGGCACAATCTTCCTGGGCGGCCCGCCGCTGGTCAAGGCAGCCACCGGTGAGGACGTCACTGCCGAAGAACTCGGTGGCGCCGACATCCATACGAGGCTCTCAGGGGTGGCCGACTACCTGGCAGAGGACGATGAACACGCTCTCGAAATTTGCCGCAGCATCGTCGCGAGCCTGCCAAAGGCACTCAGCGGGGGCAACACCTGGATCGTGGGGCTGGACACCCAGGCACCGGAAGAGCCGCTCTATCCGGCCGAAGACCTGTACTCGGTCCTGCCGCGGACCTTTCGCACCAGTTACGACGTGCGTGAGGTGATCGCAAGGCTGGTGGACGGCAGCCGATTCCGCGAGTTCAAGGCGCGGCTACGCCACCACGCTGGTATGCGGCCTGGCTCATATCCACGGCTACCCGGTGGGGATCCTCGGCAACAACGGCGTGCTGTTGGCAGAAAGCGCGGTCAAAGGGACCCACTTCATCGAGTTGTGCGACCAGAGGGGGGTTCCCTTGCTTTTCCTGCAGAACATCACCGGCTTCATGGTTGGCAAGGCTTACGAGGCCGGCGGCATCGCCAAAGACGGTGCCAAGCTGGTTCACGCGGTCGCGAATGCCTCCGTCCCCAAGCTGACGGTCGTGATCGGAGGCTCTTTCGGGGCAGGCAACTACGCCATGGCAGGCCGCGCCGACAGCCCGCGTTTTCTGTGGATGTGGCCCGACGCGCGCATCAGCGTGATGGGCGGAGAGCAGGCCGCGAATGTGCTCTTGACGATCAAGCAAGGCCAACTCGCCCGCGAGGGGCAGCCTGAGCTGCCGCCCACGCAGGCAGACGAGTTCCGGCAGCCGACCCTGGAGAAATTCGAGCGCGAGGGCCATCCATATTATTCGACAGCGCGGCTATGGGACGACGGCATTATCGACCCGGCCGAGACGCGCGGGCGGTGTTGGCTCTGGCACTTTCGGTCGTGCTCAACTCCCCGCGCGAGTCGGGCAGGTTCGGGGTCTTTCGCATGTAGCCAGGTTGCCCGGCAACCCACATCGGCGCGAGAAAGCATGTTCTCCAAGATCTTGATTGCGAACCGGGGGGAAATTGCAGTGCGGGTGATCCGCGCCTGCCACGAGCTGGACATCGCCAGCGTGGCGGTCTACTCGGAGCCGGACCGGCACGCGTTGCACGTACGTCTGGCCGATGAGGCAGTGGCGATCGGTCCGGCAGCCGCCAGCGAGTCATATCTGAAGATCGACCGGATCCTGGCAGCAGCGTGTGCATCCGGCGTGCAGGCCGTGCACCCGGGTTACGGGTTTCTGGCCGAGAACGCTCGCTTCGCCCATGCCGTCGCAGAGGCTGGCTTGACCTTTATTGGCCCTCCGGCAGAGGCCATCGCGGCCATGGGCGACAAGGCCGCGGCGCGGGAGCGTATGGCCGCAGCAGGGGTGCCGGTGCTGCCCGGCTGGCAAGGCGACGATGACGACGACACCCTGCGGGCCGCGGCCGGCAGGATCGGTTTTCCGGTGATCGTGAAGCCGGCAGCGGGAGGTGGTGGCAAAGGCATGCGGGTGGTCAACCAGGCGCAGGACCTGGGCGAGGCGGTGAGGGCCGCACGTCGCGAGGCCGTAGCCGCCTTCGGTGATGGACGTCTGATCCTTCAGCGCTACATACCGCGCGCACATCACATCGAGTACCAGGTGTTAGCCGATGGCGACCGCGTGGTGCACCTGTTCGAGCGCGAGTGTTCGATCCAGCGAAGGCACCAGAAGATCATCGAGGAAAGCCCGTCACCCACGCTGGACGCCGGCCAACGGGCGCGCATGGGAGCGACCGCGGTGGCTGCAGCCCGGGCCGCAGGCTATCGCAACGCCGGAACGATCGAGTTCCATCGTCAACCCAGCCAGCGGCAGCTACTATTTCCTGGAGATGAATACTCGGCTGCAGGTGGAACACGCCGTCACCAGATGGTGATGGGACTCGATCTTGTTCAGTGGCAAATTCGCATCGCCGCTGGCGAGGGACTGCCTTGCCGGCAGGAGGAGCTGACACAGCGCGGACATGCCATCGAATGCCGGCTCTACGCCGAAGATCCCGCTAACGCCTTCCTCCCGGCCTCGGGGCCGTTGCTTCGTTTTGCCGAACCGGCAGGGCCAGGTGTGCGCGTGGACAGCGGCGCCGCCACCGGCGACGAGATCCCTGTTTTCTATGACCCGTTGATCGCCAAGCTGATCGTGCATGCCGCGGATCGCCCATCGGCAATCCGCAGGATGGAGGTCGCTCTCGGCGAAACGGTCTTGCTCGGCATCCCGACCAACTGGCAGTTCCTCCGCGACGTGCTGGGCCATCCCGACTTCCGGGCAGCTAAGGCCCACACAACCTGGATCGACGAAGAGCTGGCAGATTGGCGCCCGCCGATGTGCGAGCTCCCGCCCGAGGTGCTGGCCGCGGCCGCCCTGTCGGAAATGCAAATCTTACAGGCCGGCACGGTCGCGGAGTTGCCGGGTGCGGCGGCACGGCAATTGCCTGACCCCCACAGCCCATGGCGAATCGCCAACGGCTTCCGCGTCGGTGGGTAAGCGAAGGAATCACATGAGATACCGCTACCAATCCGGCGGCCGGCTTTATGACGTGTCGGTGGAACGCTGGCATGGGCACTACCGAATGACGATCGATGGCAAAGCCTTCGACGTGGAAGTGGTCAACGTCCGCCCCGGTGCCCTCACGCTGCGCTGCCTCGCCTCGGGCGGCCCCGGCCGCGTGGACGCCGGTACCCCGGCGCCCCTCTCGCCGCCGTCCGGACAGCCTCCCACAGGAAGGCGCGACCCGGAGGCCCCGCCGTGCGAGGGCA
>CAWEHT010000054.1:0-16257 GCA_963808455.1 uncultured Chloroflexia bacterium
TTACGTTTTTCGATCGCAGCGCGCTCTCTGGCGTCCAGTGGGACGATCCCGTTGGGCGTTTCCACCTGGGTGCACACGTCGAGGACGCCTTCGAGCGCGCCTTTGGTGATCATCATCACCCCGGACAAGGGACGAAGGATGGCGGACGAGGTCGCGTAGCCGTCGACCGCCGTTTGCCCTCCTGCCTCCATCGTAAGTCGTGGGGAAGTCGCACCGTCGTCGGCCGCCGGGCAGACCCTGTCTTGCGCCTCGCATACCACAACAGTCAGCCGTTTGCGCACGAAGTCGTAAGGGATCTCGTCGATTTTCTGGACGGCGGAAATGTCCAGGCCGGCCGTGGCGCTGATGGCGTCGTCCAGCGGGTCTGCCATGCCGGTCTGTAGGCGGGCGTTCAGGTAGGCATCGCGCAGGACCTTTGGAGATTTCTGACCCTGCCGGGTCCACCGCGCTGTCCAGCTTCACCACGCCGACCGTGAGGGTGCCGGTCTTGTCGGTGCAGAGGACGTCCATGCTGCCGAAGTTCTCGATGGCCGACAGGCGGCGGACGATCACGCCGGCTTTGGCCATGGCCAGCGAGCCGCGCGACAGGTTGATGTTGATGATCGCGGGCAGCAACTGCGGCGTGAGGCCGACCGCCAGGGCCAGCGAGAAGAGCAGGGAATCCAGCACCGGCTTGTGGAAGCAATATTGACTACCAGGACCGCGAAGACCAGGATCAGGGTCACTTCGCTGAGCAGGTAGCCCAGCCGGCGGATGCCGTGCTCGAATTCGGTTTCGGGTGGCCGCAGATTGAGGCGGCCTGCGATCTGGCCAAAGGCCGTGCGCGGGCCGGTTTCCACAATGGCGACGCGGGCGGTGCCGCTGCGTGTGCTCGTGCCCATGCAGACGCAGTTCGTGCGCCCGGCCAGGCTGGCGCCGGCCAGCACGACGCCCGGCCGCTTCTCCACCGGGAAGGACTCGCCGGTCAGGACGGCTTCGCTGGCGAAGAAGTCCTTGGCGTCCAGCAAGAATCCCGTCGGCGGGGATCAGGCTGCCGGCCGAGAGCAGCACGATATCGCCCGGCACGACGCCCGAGGCCGGGATCGTCGTAGGCTGGCCGTCGCGCAGCACGGTCGCCTTGACAGTCAGACGCTCGCGCAGCTTCTCCGCGGCGTTGCCCGAGCTGTATTCCTCGACCGTGCTCAAGACGGCGCTGCCGACGATGATGACCGCGATGATGATTGCGTCGGGCCAGTCCTGCAAGAAGCCGGAGATGACGGCGGCGACCAGCAAGATAATGATGATCGGGCTGTTGAACTGGCGGATGAAGACGCCCAAGAGGGTTAGCGGGCGGCTGGTGCTCAGCGCATTGGGGCCCGTTTGCGCCAACCTTGCGGCCGCCTCGGCGCTGCTCAGGCCCTTCCGGGCTGCTGTGTAGCGCGGCCAGCACGTCGGCCGCGGGCTTGCTCCAATAGGCGTTGAGATCGATCGGGAGGTGGCTGGTCCGGCATACGTCCTCCTTATTCCGGCGCGGGTTATGCGCATCGAGCCACGTGAGCGGGGGGGTTTGGCTCCATGAGTATAGCCTGGGGGTAGGCTGTAGTCAATGTAGGGATACCGGTGTGCGCTAATGAAAGCAAGGTCCGTTGGGAAATGATAGGGATTCCTATGTGCTTCCATCGCTTAGGTCAGAGTTACCACCAGGCCGAAGCTACGAAAGGCTGGCCCATGCGGAGCGCCGGGCCGGCGCTCCGCCATCGTCTCGTAATTCCATGCGTGCTCTTAGCGGCTTACCTGGCGGCCAGACATAGTGCCCACACCACCGCGGGCGCTCAGACCTGCAGCGCCCTTTCCAATACATGCTCCCAATCCGGCAAGATGTCCGTCGCATACGATTCGCCGGCCAGCCCAAAGAGCAGAAATTGGCTCTCCACCTTCCTTCCTACCTCTCCTTACTCACTGGACGCTCGCCTGGGACAACCCGAGCTTTCCTACTTGCCATGGTAGGCCGGTTGGTGGCCGTTGTGGGCGACGATCACCTTCGCCGGCTGGGCCTGAGGCACGACCAGGCGTGGCTGCCCCGCCGCGCACATACGCGGTCTTGGGTTGTGGCTGAGATGGCGCCGGTGGCACGAGGCCGGTGCCGGTGTCTCTCTGCTCGTTCAGCCGGAAGCTGGCGACCGCTTGCTTCAGTCCTTCGGCCAGCGAGGACAGCTCTTCGGCCGAGGCCGCCACCTCCTCCACCTGAGCCGACAGTTCTTCCGTCGTCGCCGACACTTCCTGGACGGAAGCCGAGTTCTCCTCCGACACCGCGGCCACGCTTTCCATAGCCTGCGCCACGTCGCCGATCGAGGCCGTCATCTCCCGCGTGGCCGCCAGGTTCTTGTCGCCCACGCTTGACACCAGCCGCAGCGCTTCTGCCACCTGCGCGGCCAATTCCTGCACCTTCGCCGCGGCAGCCTGGATGTTGGCCGTCAACTGGCTGTTCTGTTGCGCTGCCGATAGGATCTCTTGTAGCACCTGTCCCGCCCCACGCGCCTCTTCGACCCCCCGCGCCACGTTGGCCGCGCCTTCCTCGGTCGCCCGCACCGCCTCCGCGGTGCCCTTCTGCACCGATCGCACGAGCTCCGCAATTTCCCGCGAGGAGGCCCCGGCCTTCTCGGCCAGCTTGCGCACCTCGTCGGCCACCACCGCGAAGCCCCGTCCCTGCTCCCCGGCCCGCGCGGCCTCGATGGCCGCATTCAGCGCCAGCAGGTTGGTTTGATCGGCGATGCCCTGGATCGTGCTCACGATCTTGCCGATCTCTTCGGAGCGCTGGCCCATCTCCCGCACCCGCTGCGCCACCTGGGCCGCGCTCTCGTTGATAGCTTCCATGCTCTGGACGGTGCTCTGCACCGTGGCAGCGCTGGTCCGGGCGGCTTTAGCGACCTGGTCGGCCGTCGCCGCCGTGATTTCCGTGGCCTGGCCGGCCTCTCCGAGTTTGCCTTGCAGCCGCCCCACCGCCTGGTTGGCCTCGCACACCGAATTGGCCTGCGCCTCGGCGCCGCGGGCGATCTCCTCGACCCGGCGGGCGATGTCATCCATCGACGAGGTGACGGCAGTGGCGCTGCCGGCCTGGTTGACGGTGCCCTGGGCCACCTGCTCAATGGTGGTCGTCACCTGGCCGGTGGCGGAGCCCGATTGCTCCGCTGCGGAAGCGAGTTGCTCGCTGGCGCTCGCGACTTGAGCCGCGCTCTCCGCGATCTGGCCGATCAGTTCCCGCAGCTTCTGGGCCATTTCGGCAAAGGCGTTGCCAAGTTCATCCTTGGCGCTCTTTGGCTCCACGTGGATGGCCAGGTTGCCCGCCGCGATTTGGCGAGCCACGTCCGCCGCGTCCTGCACATACCCGATCATGCGCGTGAAACCGCGCCCCAGTTCGCCGAACTCATCCTGGCGGCCTCTAATCACATCTTTCCGGTCCTCGCTCATGTCCCGGTTAAGATCACCCACTGCCATCCCGGCGAAAACCTCTACAAGGACGGCGGCGACGCTCCCGAGATTGCGACTGAGAAACTCCGCGGCGCCGACGCCAAGCAGCATGGCGAGGACCAGGGCTCCGACAATCAGGTTGCGGGATTGCGCAAAGAGGGCGGAGCTCCCGTCGAATGTCTGCTTTGCCTGCTTGTCCGCGATGGCGACAAGAGCGCTCAGGCCGTCATCGACAGCCTGAGACTTGGCCTGCAAGTCTGTCAGTACCTCGAAGGCCTTGCCGCCTTCGCTGCCCTGGGCGAGGGCAACCTCGCCGTCAACCGCTGTCTTGTAGGTCTCATATTCGGCCATTACCTTGGTGAATCCATCGCGCTCATCTTGGGTCTGGATAAGCTTCTCGAACGCGGCCATGTTGGCGCGAAGTTTCCCATCGGACTGCTCCACGTCCGCAACTGCGGCTCGAATGTCGGCAGGGTCCTTCGCCAGGATGGCCTGGCGGACGTCCCGGTCGATGTAGACCAGGTTGACGTTCGTCTCCTCGGCGATGTTGATGGACTGGGTGTTGTACATGTAGAGGACGCGGAGCCTGTTGTTGATGTTGTTCGCCGCCGTATAGCCCACCACCCCGATGGCGACCAGCAGCAGCAGAAACACGCCGAACCCGGCAAATAGCTTGGCTCGAATGTTGAGTTTCATGACTTTTCCCCTTTCTGTTTGTTCTATTCAATATCTCGGCACGATTGTGGGGGTTCTCGTGTCAACAGAGGGAGCGTTTCTTGTAGGAAAATGGGGGGGCGGTTGTAGGTGTTTGTCCTACACACCTTGGGACAAGCAGTTTGCGCTACTGGTCACAGAGTCCGTGGCGCACGGCATAGGCGATCAACTCCGCATTTGTCCTGCAGTTCATCTTCCGCAATAGGCGATGCCGGTACGTGCTGACGGTCTTGACACTCAGGGAAAACTGTTGGGCAATCTCGCCCACCGTCTGGCCCGATGCCAGCATGCGCAGCACCGCATACTCGCGATCGGAAAGCTTGTCGTGCACGGCGTGCTCGTCATGGTCGCCCAGGCGCGTTGCCAGGATCTCGGCCAGGGCCGGGCTGACGTACTTCCTCCCGGATGTCACCGTCCTGATCGCGCCGACGAGCTCAGACGGGATGCTGCACTTCGTTACGTAGCCGGCCGCGCCCGCACGCAGCGCTCGTACCCCGTACTGGTCTTCGGGATGTACGCTGAGGACGAGCACCGGCGGCCGAGGTCTACCCTTGCACAAATCCTGTAACGCATCCAGCCCACCCCTTCCCGGCATACTGATGTCCATCACGATGACGTCACAATCCCGCGTCGCGGCCAGCGCGAGCAGCTCCTCGGCGCTCTCAGCTTCTCCTACAACCGCCATGTCGCCCTCGCCCTTGAAAAGCGTCTTCAGGCCCACACGGATGACGGGATGATCGTCCGCGATCAGCACGCGAATCATAAGTGCCATTCCATGAGAATCCGCCGATGGTCACCCCATCATTGCAGCAGCGCGGGCAACCAGACGGTGAACGTGCTGCCTTGCCCGGCTGTGCTGTGGACGGCGATGCGCCCGCCATGCTGTTCGACGATCTGTCGGGCAATGGTCAGCCCCAACCCTGTCCCCGGCACGCGGCTCCGGAGCGCCGCTTCGCCGCGGTAATAGCGCTCGAAGATCCGCGGCAGCTCTTCCGGCGTGATGCCGGGTCCCGTATCGCTGACCTCGAGCGCAACGCCGGTCTGGCCGTCCTGTTGCCTCAGCTCGCCCTGCATGCGGATCGCGCCGCCCACGGGGGTGTAGTTCATAGCGTTGACCAGCAGGTTGCTCAGGACTTCCCTCAGCATACCGACATCCGCCATGACGGGTGGTAGGTTGAGGGTGAGGCAAGCTTCCAGGTTGAGGCCCCGTTGCCGCACGGATTCTTTGCGGTCGTTGGCCAGCTCCGCCAACACGTGGCCCGCATCGACGGGCTGAAGGACGGGGCTTGCATGCCCCATCTCGAGGCGCGGCTAGCTTGAGGATGTCCTCGATCAGGTTCTCCATGTACAACACTTCGCGCTGAAGTGTGGCCATGTAAAGCGCACGCTTGTCTGGCTTGCCGGATTCGAGAAGGTCAAGGTACAACTTGATGTTGCTCAAAGGAGCCCGCAGTTCATGCGAAACCGTGAAGATGACCTCGCCCTTGAGGCGGTGTAGCTGCGTGACCCTCGCCGCAGCCGCCTCGAGGGAGGCATTGGCCGCATCGATGCGAGTTTGCAGCTCGTCGATAAGATGCCTGCACTGCTCTTCGCTCCTGCGCAGCGCATCGGCCTGCTCGCGCGCGGCGGATTCTGCCTCAGCTTTCTCGCGGCTCAGACGTCTGGCCTCCAGAGCTTGCCTGACGGCGCGCGCCAAGTCGCCCAGCCGGTCTTTAAGCAGGACATCCGCGGCCCCCATTTGCAGACATGCCACAGCTTCTTCAGCGCTGAGCGCGCCGCTGAGGACGATGAACGGGATGTCGAGCTCCCGTTGGTTCAGCAGCCGGAGGGCGCGGGGCGGGTCGAGCCCGGGCAAATGGTAATCGGCCAGCACAATATCCGGCGCCCTGCCCAGCCCGGCCAGGTACTCCGTTTCCGTTTGTGCCCTTTCCCAATCCGGTTCGAGCCCACTCCTCCTCAGTTCCAAGGCGGCCAGCTCGGCCTCGCTGGCGCTATCTTCAAGGATCAGAACACGCATCAAATCCCCCAAACAACTCGGAATTAACTCTGGACCTCGCGCTGACCGGCGGCGAGGTGCAGGCGGAGCGCCGCGGCCAGGTCGTCCATGCGGTAGGGCTTCTGGAGAAAGCCGGTCAGCGCCTTTCCGGCAAAGCGTTCCGAAACCTCACTCTCGTCATAACCAGAAGACAAGATGATGGGCACGTGAGGATCCAACGCCCGCAGCTGCCGGAACGTCTCCTCCCCACTCATGCCGGGCATCGACAGGTCCAGCAACACGAGCCGGATCTCGGCCTGGTGCTCGCGGTAAAGGGCCAGGCCCGTCGTACCATCGGGCGCGGCCAGCAGGCGCACCCCTTCCATCTCGAGGAAGTCGGTCACCGCTTCGCGCACCGGCTCTTCATCATCGATCAGCAGGATCAGCCCGGCGGTGGGTCTGGCAGGGGTTGCGGCCGGCGGAGCAACGGTTGTCCGGACGGGCCGGGCTTCTTCCTGCGCCATGGCGGGAAAGGCAAGGCGGAACGTCGTGCCTGCCCCCGGTGCGCTCTCGACGCGCAGCCCCCCGTGATGCCCACTCACGATACCCAACACCGCGGCCAGCCCCAGCCCTCGGCCAGTGAACTTGGTGGTGAAGAAGGGGTCGAAGATGCAGGCCAGCGTGTCGCCGTCCATCCCGCAGCCGTCATCGGATACCTGCAGCACTACATAGCGTCCCTCCGGGAGGGGCTCGCCGGCCTGGTGCCAGACGTGCCGGCAGGTGGGCGTCACATCGTTTACGCAAGTGCGAACGGTAACGGTGCCGGGGCGGGAGCCGATGGCCTCGGCCGCGTTGATGATCAGGTTCATCAGCACCTGCTGCATCTGCCCGGCGTCGGCCCGGATCAAAGGCAGCTCGGCAGCCAGCTCCGTGGCCAGCCGGACATGCTTCGGCACCGCCACCTCGAGCAGGCGCAGGTTCTCCTCGATCAGCGCGTTCAGGCGCAACGGTTGCACGGCGAAGTGGCCCCTCCCGGAATAGGCCAGTAACTGCCGCGTGAGATCGGCGGCCCGCTGGGCGGCGCTGACGGCCTTTTCGATGGGCTCGCGCGCGGTGCTCTCCGGCGGCAGCTTGGCCAGCGCCAGCGCAGTCTGCCCGAGCATCGCCACCAGCAGATTGTTGAAGTCGTGCGCCACGCCCCCGGCCAGGACGCCGAGGCTCTCGGTCTTCTTGGCCAGCCGCAGCGCTTCTTCGGTTCGTTTGCGTTCGCTGATATCTATCAGTGTGCCCAGCAGGCGCAATGGGCGCCCGGCCTGGTCACGCGCCGCGAGATTGCCGCAGGCCAGGATCCATTTCCACTCGCCGCGCTCGGCCTTCCACCTATACTCTATACTGCGTTCATCACTCTCACCCGCAGCGACCTCGCGGATAAGGCGCTCAACGTGCGCTCGATCGTCCGGGTGCACCAGCTTCAGCCAATCGGACACCGCGAATTCGCCGGTTTCGTATCCCAGGACAGGGGCATACCCCTCGCTGACGGTCGCCTTTCCGGTTTGCAGGTCCAGCTCGAAGATGCCCTGGTTGGATGCCGCCAACGCCATACGCAAGCGCTGCTCGCTGGCCTGCAAGGCTTCTTGAGCCTCATGTTGCGCCAGCACGATGGCCAGGCTGTCGCCCAATTGCTCCAGAAGCGTGATGAGTCTGGGGGTGAAACGGTCCTGGCGATGGTCGTTCAGTTGGAGCAGGCCGTAGGTGATGCCGCCCGCACGCAAGGGAATCAACGCTACGGACTCAAACCCTTCGCCGGTGCAACGGTTACGCGTGCGAATCCGACGATCGGCTTCCATCGACGAGGCGAGCAGCCGGGTCGTCGAGTTGGTCCAGAAGCTGCCATGCAGTGTAAAGAACGGTTGGGCGGGATCGAAGCGGCCGCAGAGAACATTTCCGCACAGGCACTCCAGCACCGGATTGCCTGTGCGGTCCCGCTGCAATTGACCCGTGAGGTCGCGGGCGCACAGCGAGCTCTCCTTCTTTACGAATGCCGAAGGGAAACCGCTGGTTTCGAAGTACGGGTAGTCGT
Organism: uncultured Chloroflexia bacterium; assembly: GCA_963808455.1. Lineage (GTDB taxonomy): Bacteria > Chloroflexota > Anaerolineae > CG2-30-64-16 > CG2-30-64-16 > CAWEHT01. The sequence goes on from CAWEHT010000054.1 coordinate 8,217, forward strand.
CGCCTTTGCGCAGTCGGACGGCGACAGCGTCGCAGCCGGACCAACGCTGCAACAGGTCCAGGACCTTGCGCAGCATGCCCTCAGGATCGTTCTTGGCGTTCAATAGGTGCAGGAGCTGCACCGTGATCTCTTTCTCTTCTTCCAGCTGCTTGCGCTCGGTGATATCGCGCGTCACAGACACCATACATGTCGTGCTGTCAACCAGCATGATGCTAGCCGACATCAAACAGGTCTTCAACCCTGCATCCTTGAGGCGGAACGAGGCTTCCAGGTTGACGACTTCCCCGTGCTCGCCGAGCCCCGCGAGCAAGCGGGCCCGGTCGGCTGCGTTGGCCCAGATGTCGAGTTCGGCCGCGGTCTTGCCACGCACGTCTGCGGCGGTGTACCCGCTCAAGGCCGTGAAGCTGTCATTGACCTCGACGAAAAGGCCAGTCCGAGAGCCGATTGACTGTGACCGCGTCGGGTGAGCTATGGAAGACTCTGGCAAACTTCTCTTCGGACCGGCGCAGCGCCTCCTCACTCTGCTTGCGCTCGGTGATATCTTCGATGAAGCCGCTCAGGTAGGTCCTGCCGTCACCTTCGACGTTCGGCAGCCAGCCTCAGATTGCAAAACATTTCCCTGCCGTCGCGGCGGCGATAGCGGGTCTCGAATTGCTGCCACTCCCCGGAACGCAGGGTCTGCTGGACAATCCGGGGGCGATCGTCAGGATCCCAGTAGATCGTCCCGGCCAGGCCGGCCACGTTTGCAAAGGAAACGAAGTCCTCCGGGGAGTCGTAACCAAAAGCGCGGGCGAAGGCGGGGTTGACGAAGAGCACCTGATCCTCGATGCTGGACTTGAAGATGCACACAGCGCGCGTGCTCGAAGAGGGCGCGGTACCGCGCCTCGCTCTGCCGCAGGGCTTCCTCGGCCTGCTTGCGCTCGGTGATGTTGCGGGCGACCAGGAAGACCGTGTTCGATGACATGGGCGAAATCTTGGCCGCAAACCAGACGCCCACACCGCCGATCTCCAGGTCGTAGTTGACGGTCGTGGTTTGATGCGTCTCCAGGGCACGCCGGATCTGCGCCAAGATCGCGTCGGCCTGCTGTGTGGGCAGTACCTCGTGCACCCTCTTGCCGAGAAGCTCGGCGGGAGGCCGGTACAGGTATAGAGGATTCGACGGCGCACATTCGACGTAGCGCCCATCCGCATCCAGGATAAAGATCACATCGGTCATGGCTGCGAAGAGCGCGCGCAGCCCGCTCTCCGATTCGCGCAGCGCCTCCACTGCCCGCTTGCGTTCGGTGATGTCCCGGCAGAAACAGACCATCCGCCCGCCGTCGATGTCCAGGTAATTCACGCTCATCTCGACATCGATGACCTGTCCGTCTTTGCGCCGATGACGTGTCTCGAAGCGTTCCGGGCCCTCATTTACCATGCGCGCGCAATCTGAGCCGCGGCATCCTGCGCCGTCCGGACGGCCTCCACGTCTGCGATCTGCAGCCGCAGGAGTTCGTCCCGGCTGTAACCGGACATGGCACAATAGGCATCGTTGACGTCCACAAACCGCCCTTGCAGGTCCAGCAGCCAGAAGCCATCCAGAGACGTCTGCAGGATTGGTTGTAAGTGCCGTTCATCTTGCGCACCTGCTTGCTCTGCATGCACGCGTTCGGTTATGTCGCTCAGCGTGACCCACATAGCTGTGCTCCGTCGCTGCCCTGGGCCCGTGAGTTTTGCATCTGCAGCAGGCAGAGCCCCCCTTCCGGCCGTTGCAGTCGCAGTTTGATCAGAATGAAGCACTATTTCTGGTGTGGGTCTAGTCTACGTCCCGGGGACCGGGAATATCATCGGGAGAGTTTGGGGACATGCGCCGGAAAAGTTCCGAAACTTGGCGGGAAATTCCCGATGAAGAGCGGGGGTCGCGCCGGGCAGTTGGCGAAGAGCTTAGCTGGCAACCGTCGCGCTCTCGGCTCAGGTCAACTCTTCTAATGGATGCCGTCAGCCCGCTCATCAGGCGCCACGAGCCCCATACGGACGGCATAGCGCACCAGCCCTGCCGTATCGTGGATGTCCAGCTGCTCCATCAGTTGGGCGCGGTAGGTGTCGAATGTCTTGGGGCTGATGTTCAATTTCCGGGCTATCTCCCTGCGCGGGTAGCCCTGCGCAATCAGTCGGAGTACCTCGCTCAGGCGTGGGGCCAGCTGCCCGGGCGCATCGACCCGCTCGGGCACCATGCGGGCGTAGTCGGCCAGAAGGTGGGTGGCGACCACCGGGCTGAGGTAGGTCTGGCCCCGCGCCACGGCGTCGAGCGCGATCTTGAGCTCGGCCGTGCTGGCCTCCTTGAGCAGATAGCCTGCCGCCCCGGCACGCACGGCGTGCCGCGCATACTCCACGCTGGCATGCATCGAGAGGATGATCACCCGCACGCCCGGGTAGTTCTCGAACGCCCTCCGAGTCGCCTCCAGGCCACTCAAGCCCGGCATGGCGATATCCATCAGCACGACATCAGGGCGATGAGTGCCGATGAGCTGGAGCGCTTCTTCGCCGTTGCCCGCCTCCGCCACCACTTCCATGCCCAGACCCTCGAGCAAGGCGCGGAAGCCGGCACGGACCAGCGCATGATCGTCGGCAAGCAAGATGCGCAGCGGTGCCATCCTGTGCGCCTCCCTTGTGCACGTTCCTCACGGCCTACCCGTCGCCAGCTGTGCACCAGCGGGATAGGTTACGCGAACCGTCGTGCCGCGACCCGGCGCAGACTCGATGTCGATCTGGCCGCCGGCCTGCCTGGCCCTTTCCTGCATCCCCAGCAGACCAAGGCTGGCGCCTCGCGCGGCCTGCTCCATGGCGGCACGCACATCGAATCCAAGCCCATCATCAGAAATGACCAGCTCGACCTGGCCCGGGGCCTCTGCCGGCGGGTCGGGTATCCGGTGAAGCTCGACCCTCACCTGTTTGGCCTGGGCATGGCGTTCGACGTTTGTCAGCGCAGCTTGCGCAATGCGGTAGAAGGCCGTTTCGACAGCCAGCGCGAGGCGCATATCCTGCGGTTTGGCCAGGAACTCGGCCCGGATCCCCGAGCGTTCCCCCAGGCGCTCCACCAACCAACCCAGCGCGGCCACCAAGCCGAAATCGTCGAGCAGCGAGGGCCGTAGGTCCAGCGCCAGCTCGCGCACCTGCTTGAGCCGCGCCATCCACGAGCGCAATGCTGTCCTGCAAGCGCTGCGCGAGTGTCGATGGACCCGGTTGGAGCTGGATGGCTTGCAGGTTGGTCTTGATCGCGGTCAGCACCTGGCCGACCTCATCATGCAGTTCTGCGGCCAGCGAGCGGCGTTCGGCCTCCTGGGCTTCCATCAGCTGGCCCGCCAGCCTGCGCAGCTGTTCACGTCCGGCGCGGACCTGTTCGTACAGCCGCCCATTCTCGACAGATATGGCGGCCTTCACGGCCAACGGCTGCAGCACGCGCAGGTCATGCGCCGAAAAGGCGCCCGTGCTGGAGGAGTTGGCTGCAATGAGTACGCCGATGGGCCGCGCGTCCCAAAGCAGCGGGACGCCAATGGCCGATCGTGAGCGCCCCGCAGTCAGTTCCGGGTAGGGCACGGGCGGCTGGGCAACCTCGCCGGCAGCGTCATGGACGATCTGTGGCTGGCCGGTCCGATACACGAAGCCTACCAGGCCGGCGCCGGGAGCGAGCGCCTGGCGGGCCATGATGACATCATCGTAGCCTACCCACGCCTGGGCAACCAGTTCGTCGCGCTGCTCGATGTACAGCCACAGCGCAGCACAGTCGGCGTGCGCCAGCGTCTGCACGATGGACTTGACCATGCCGCTGCATTGTGCGTCCAGATCGAGCTCGCCACCCAGGCGCAGAGTGATGTCGAGGTAGGCCGTCAGTTCCCGAGCCCGTTGCTTGATGTCCTCCTCGGCATGCTTCCGCTGGGTGATATCCCGAACCACACTGACCGCACGGGTCATCCGGCCCTGGTCATCGAGGATCTTCGTCACCGTATCCTCTGTGTAGATGATGGTCCCGTCTCTGCGCCGCATCTGGTATTCCGTATACAACACATCAGCTTTAGCGGAACCGGCGTCAAGCATGCGCCCAAATTGCCTGTAACTCTCACGATCTACGTGCAGCACCTCGGTGGTCCGCCCGATCAGTTCTTCCGGACGGTATCCGAACACGGTCTGGACCGCCGGGTTGCAGGTGACGATGACTCTATCGGAGCCCGAAGGGGACAGGACGAAGAGCGCGTCGCTCAGGCTGGCAAATGTCTTCTCCAGCAACTTCTGAGTCGCCAACAATTGTTCTTCCTGGCGTTTGCGTTCGGTGGTGACCTGGAAGTAGACCGAGACGCCATCCAGGTAGGGATAGGCCCGCACTTCGTACCAGTTCAAGTGGGGCTCCATCGAGATGGAAAGCTCAAACGAGGCGGGTTTCCGGTGCTGCAAAACCCAGTGGAGCTTCGCTTCCGCCATAGTCCCCACCAATAGCGGAAAGGCTTCGAAGAGGTTACGGCCCAGCACTTCGCGCCCAAGGCCCAGGAATTGCTCGGCGGCCTTGTTGACGTAGGTCAGGGTGAGATTGCCGTCGAGGGCATAGAAACCATCGCTGATGCTATCAAGGATGTCAGCGGAGCTGGGCGCGGGCTGGCGCTGTAATTCGCCTGCAGCTTCCGTGCCTTGGGCTCCCTCTTGGGCTCGACCTTCCACCGCGTTTCTGCTCACAAATTTCCCGGGAACACGGTGTAGATGGCCTGCTCGCCGCCAAAGAGGATGCGACGGACTGACGCCATGGTGCCAAACAGAGAGCCATCCTGGTGTTTGCCCTGCGCCTCATACCCATCCAGCTTCCCTTCGGCCGGCAGCTTAGCCAGCAGCGTGTCCCACCCCTCGGGCGACAGGTAGTACTCGAGTGCTTTCCGGCCCACCAACTCATGGGCAGGCACGCCGGCGGCCCGCCCAAATTCCTCGTTGGCATAAAGGATCATGGAATCCGCGGCTCGGGTAATCAGGACCGGAAAAGGGTTCGCTTCGACCAGGGCGTGCAGTCGCTGAAGATCATCCAGCGACACGCCGCGCGCCTTTCCTGGCTCGGCCGGTTGCGAGCCTGTGATGTCGCGCTCTCGCCGCAATGCGACGCTTTCCAGGCATGATCACTCTCCGGTGGGCGCCGGCAGCGCCGTCGATCTGTAGCCAGCCAGCTCAGTGGCCGGCACATGCCAGTAGCACCGGCGCCACTGTGAAGACAGGGTTGGCCCGGCACATTGCCATGGGCTCAAGCCGCAGGCCCGGACCCTGCCCTTGCTGAGCCGAGGAGTCAGTCCTTGGCAGGGCGCCATGCCGGTCCGAAGCTCAACGGTGCGACCCCATGGTGCGGCACTTTTAACACTCTGGAACGGAGACAACCCACAAGACGCCACCTCCGCGAATTCGGGCAATAACAAGTATACCACCAACAGTCCCGTGAATTTGGTCTCAAAAATGCGAGCGTAACACGCTGGGGACAAGAAAAGGCTAGGCCAACCCACCGATAGATGGTACATAATGTACCTTGCAAACAAACCACCGGCAGAGGTTGGCTCAGGTGCAAGGTACCACAAGACGCGCGGTTTTCCAATGGACATGGCTGCTGTTGTACGGGCTGGCAGTGGCGAGCCTGATCGGGCTGGCCCTACTGGGTCAGGTGCCGCAGGTGACGGCGGGCGGCTGGCTGCCGCCTGCAGCGAGTATGGGACGAGCCAGGTGCGGACCGGGTGGGCGGTGCTGCGGTCAGTGGGCGCACCTGGCCGCGCTGGCGCAGTATCTGGCGCAGAGCTGGCCGCCGGTTGTGTTGCGCAGTCTAGCGCTATGGGGGCTCTGGGCCTGGGGCGGTGGCTGGGGGCCGGCTTGGCTGCGCTGGGTGCCGTGGGGTTTGTGGTTATGGCGGGGGGCAGGGGTGGGCTGGCCAGGGCTACGCCAGCAGGGGGTGTGGCAGGGCGTTGACCGCCTGTTGTGGCAGGTGCAACGGTTGTTGCTGGTGGGCTATGCCGGGCTGATGCTCAGTCACCCGCGGGCGGGAGCGCCCACCGGCGGGGGCCTGGGGCTGGGCGGTGTGGTGAGTGCTGCGGCTGCGCCCGAGGTGCAGGTGGAACAAGCCGGGGAGGGCGGCTACCAGGTGACCCTCAGCGGGCACTTTACCCTGGCGGTGCCTGGCGACCATCCCTTTCGCCTGCGCTTGTTGGTGCTGTTCTTAAGCTTGCTGGAGGTGCCAGAGGCCAGCCGCGGTAGCCGCCGCACCCGGGATGGGCGCACGCCCTTTGTCAGACAGTGGCAACTGGCTGCGTGGTTTGGCGTGCCCCAGCCGGACATCAGCCGCTGGCTACGTTACTGGTTGGCGCAAGACTGGGCCAACCTGTTGAGCTTGTGCACGCCCGAGGTGCTGACCGCCGAGTTGGTCGAGCGCATTGTAGAAGTCTTCGCCACTTTCCCGACCTGGAGTGCGGAGCAGGTCTACCAGCATCTGCGCCAGCAAGGGGCGGCAGTGACCCTGGACCAAGTGCGCCAGGCCGGCAGGCAAAGTGGCTGGCAACGTCTGCGCCAGACCCTAGCAGAGCGCTACGACCTGAGCAGTAGCCGGCTGCGTGTGCGCGACGCCTGGTTGGTCGGGCAATTGTTGAGCCAGGTCCGGGAGTTGCTGGCTCGCCTCGAAGGCGGAATGCGCCTGCCCGTGGAAAGCCAAGTCGCCCTCAGCGATCTGACCGCCTTAGCGGGCGCAGCCGGGGTGACAGCGCAGCCCCCGCTCAAAGGGTTGCCGTGGCTGTGGCGGGTGGAACACGTGCTGCTGGGGCCGTGGCAGCGCGTTACGGACGGCCAAGTGCGCTGTCCCGCCTGCGGCTCAGACCAGGTGGGGCGCAAGAGCGCCTCACCACGCCTGAAAAAGTACTACGACGAGAGCCAGCAGGTCTGCGAGGTGGCCGTTTATCGCTACTACTGTCGCAACCCACAGTGTGCGCAAGGCAGCTTCACCCAGCTGCCGCCTGGGCTGGTGCCCTACTCGCGGTACCGGCGTGAGCAGCACCTGCTGGCGCTCCAAATGTACGCCTGGGGCTACTCGACCTACCGGCGCACCGGCACGGCGCTGGGCGTGGCCAGCCTGACCGCCTGGCGCTGGGTCAGCGCTTGGGGCTATGCCTTGTTGCCCGTGGCCGCCTTGTTTGGCGTGGTCAAATCGAGCGGGGTGGTTGGCGTAGACGAGAAGTACGTCCTGGTGCCCAAAAACGACAAGCCGGACGGAGCGATGCGGCGCTGGATGTACGTCTATCTGGCCGTGGATGTCTGGACCTATGACCTGCTTCACATCGCCATCTATCCCTACAACAACCCAGACAGTGCGCAGACCTTTCTGCTGGCTGTGCGGGCCAAAGGTTACCACCCACAAGTGATCGTCACCGACCTGCGCCAGGACTACGGCCCGGTGATCGCGCTGGTCTTCCCGCAGGCCGTGCATCATCTGTGCATCTTCCATGCCTTGCAGGCTGTGCAGCGGCATATCAAGGACGCCTACGGCCCCGACTACGTCGAGAAACACCCGGAAGCCCAGCGCCTCAAGGGCCAAATCTATGCCATCTTCGACGCCGAGACACCCACCCTGGCGGCTGAACGTTACGCGGCCGTGCTCGCTCTGCGCCCAGACTACGTCCAGACCCTGCCCGAGGCGGCTGTGATCTTCGACTTCCTTGAGCGCCACTGGGCCAAGCTGGCCAATAGCTTCGGCTCCAGCACCATCCCGTCCACCAACAACACCGTCGAACTCGTGATCCGCCGCTTTGCCCAGCACTACCAGAACTTCTGCGGCTTCGAGTCCATCGCCGATGCGCAACGCTATCTGGCCGTCTTCGAGAAGGTCTACCGCTTCACACCCTTCTCGCAAGATGCCCAGCCCAGAATCCGTGGCAAGTCGCCGCTGCAATTGGCCGGCTACGACGTGGCCAACTTGCCCATGACGGCCCTCTGCGCTGGCCTGAGCATCATGTGGCCCATACCCACTACTGAGGCCGACCATGTCCCAAAGTCGTCACGCTGA
>CAWEHT010000055.1:0-27933 GCA_963808455.1 uncultured Chloroflexia bacterium
TTACGACTTTGATTTGCCTGATCAGCATGGCGATGCTCCTTCAGACCGCAGACAGGACATGTACAGGTGGTTCCCTCGCCGCAGCCGCAGCAATCAACGCGGCACGCCGTTCGCGCCGCAGGGCGATTGTGGGGCCGGCAGCCGCGCACTGCGCCCCAAGCTTCGCCCACTCCTCGTGCTGCGTCGCCTGGATGAAGGCCAATACGGTCGCAGGAAAGATAGCCGCGCTCACGGTCATATCCGGCCCCGTCGATGGACGGGTACCCATTGGCTAGCGGCTACGTTTCGATGAAGGTCTTGAAGCGCGCCTCGCTGATCTGCTCGCCAGTCAAATCTTGCCCCCGTGCGCCAACCCGTTGTCGGGTCGGGGAGAGACCGCTTGTGTGTTCTGATCGAAGCAATCGGCGGCAGTATTGGGGAAAATGCCTATGAGCTCCCTTCTGACGTCCTCAACACCCGCAAATGCCGCCATCCAGATGCTGAAAAAGCCTGCGCCAGCAGCTTCACAGGCTATCCTCCTCGCCGTCGTCTTCCCGGCCTCATAGTCGCGGCGCGCGTCCTTCGCTTGAACCCACGCCTGCACCCTCTGAGAGATGCGCTCGAGCGCGGAGAACGCGGTTGCTTCATCCCAGTCTGGGCATCGCAGGCGGTTCAGCCCGATCAGGTCGCGGAGGGCCACGGCAAGCCCATACACATGTTTGCCAAGGCCAGGCGCGGGCTCAACCATCCCGGTCTCTTCATACACAAACGCCGCGAACGTATTGTCGCGATCCGGCAGGAGCAGTTGGTCGCATTCCACAGGATAGTCGCCCTTTGCCGAGTTACAGTTAGCGCAGGCCAGTAGGAAATTAGTCCACTCGTTCACCAGATGCACATATTGCGGACGCGCTTTGGGCTGGATGTGCTCTACTGCCAACTGCGTCGGGATCCGCCGCTCACAGTAGCTGCAGTAGCAGCCAAGTCGATCGGCCAAATCCTGCTTAGCGTCTTCGTACCGGCTGTAGACACCTGGCCCCCGGCTCACAGGTCGCACTCGAGCCTCCTATTCCAGCAGCCCCCTGCGCTCCAGTAGGGCTGTATAGGCGGGGTTGTCGGTAAATGGCGCAAGCATCCGCACCAGCTCGGCCTGAATTTGCTCCTTGCGCGGTCCCTGCGCCAATCGCGCCTCGTCCACAAGGGCCAGATAGCTGCGCGCGGTGTCGAGCATGCTCTGATAGCGTGGACTGCGTTCGGTGTTTGTCACATCCATGACCAGGCGCGCGACTTCTTCCAGAGTGCGCCCGGCCGGTTCCACGGCTAGGTCACCGTCCAGCTTGAGGACCTCGCCCTCGCGCGCCGTCTGAATAATGAAAGGGGAATGCGTCGTTACGATGAACTGTATCTGCGGAAACGTCGTTCGGAGCTTTTCCACGACTTCCAACTGCCACTTGGGGTGAAGATGGAGCTCCAGTTCGTCGATCAGGACAACCCCAGCTCCCTCGAGCGGATTGGCAAGCAGCGGGTTCGCCAGAGTCAGTCTTCGGCCCAGATCGCAAACGAGGGCCAAGAACGCCCGCTCTCCGTCCGAGAGCTGGGTTAGATCCAGCGCAATGCCCTCCTTGTTGACGAGAAGGCGAGCCGGCTTTTCCTGAACGTGGAGGTTGCCAAAACCACCCAGGAAGGTTACTAGGGCGGCAGAGATTGCTTCTACCGTGCGCTTGCCCAGGAAGCCTGGGTTATCAAGTGACTCCCCGCTTTGGAGTGTGATCGCAGTGCGATACCGGGCCATGAAATCACGAAAGTTGACAGTCCGGTTGAGCAGCGCTCCGGAGTAGGCGGCTTCCAGGCCCCGCGGCAGGCTCGTTGGAAGGGTCCTCGGCGAGCTATACCCGGCGCGCTCGGTGGTGTAGTAGACTGCCAGCGGGGCTTCACCGCCGGCTCGGCTGCTGTCACCGTAAGCATTCAGGACGTTGTCCCTAACGGCCGGGGCCAGCTTGCTGGTCGTGGTCCGGCTGCCTCTGGCGAAATACCTGAGCCAGTAATCCACTGGAATTCCCGCGCAATTGAGCTTCATCCTCAGCTCTGCAGCCTGCGCGCCCGAGTGCAGCTCCGAGCGGCGCATCTTGCGGTAGCCTCCAGAGCCGGATGACAGCAGCGGAAGAAAACGCGAGCAAAGCAGTGCAAGACCCTCGAGGATAGCCGTCTTGCCTCGGCCATTGATCCCGGCCACGATCGTAAACTGCTCACTGAAGCGAAATGGCGGCTGGTCAGCGAACACGCGGAAGTTGCGGAGTTCGAGCTCACGGATCCTCATGCTTCACACCACCTCGATTTGCCCCGTCACCGCCGCAGCAATCAACGCCGAGCGCCGTTCGCGCAGCAGAGCAACGCTGCGCTCGGCGGCCGAGCGCAGCGCGTCCAGCTTGGCCGTTGCAGCGGCGACGAAGGCAACGATAGCGCGCTGCTCAGGAACCGGCGGAAGACAAATGGGCAGGTAAGCGTATCGATTGGGGTTAAGGTTGACCTGCCCGATGGCAGGCAGCGCTTCCGATCTAGCCCAGGCGACAGCGTAGGACGAGTTAAGAAACTTGTCCAGATAGTCGGGAATCACGGTCGGCTTGCAACGCAGTCGCACCAGATAAGATGCGAATGAAACGGGGCACCCGATGCCGCCGCGGAAAATGGCGACCTTCCCAATCTGATCCAGGCTATTGGTGCGATTGAAGACCAGATCGCCTGCATGGAGCAACAATGAAGAATCGACATCGTCCAAAAACCCAACTTGGGAGTAATCGATCTCGCCTTCTTGCACGTCCCCCATTCGAATCACGGCCACCCTCCCGACCGCGTTTACTGGTTCCGAGATGCCATAGTCCAGGGCAGAGAGGACACGCTTGAGGTGAAGCACTTTCCAGTGCCCTGGCACTTTGCCCAACCACGCTACCCCCGAATCGTGCAGCGGCCCTCTTGGGTCAAGCCCCCGCGTCACAGCCTGCGCAATGAGCGCCCGCCGTTTCTCGTTCAGCAGCGCCAGCAGCTGCTCCTTGGCTGCAATCAGCGCGTCGATATGGGCCGTTTCGCGGTCCAGGTAGTCGGCGATTGCGACCTGCTGCGGCACAGATGATATCGACACCGGAATGTCGCCCAAGTCCGCGGCGTTGATCGCCGGGTAGCTCACCCCAGTGGACCGCCTTTCTACTTCGGCTATGAAAGCTGGCTCGCGTAGCGCGTACTTGCAGTAGCCAGGAACAAACATCTCCCTGTTGGGCCGAATAACTGCAAACCCCGTTGACACAATCGTGTTCTCTGGAGGGCCCTCAATGGCGGCTATCCCCTGGAGGTAGGTCCGAACTGTTGAGACGATGACATCCCCACTACGAACGATTCTCCGTGCCCGACTTGGGGCGCTCCCAAAGCGGCGAGTAGCGACGTTTAGGATTGCACCCGACGAGTCCACGTTCCCGATATCAATGTAATGCAGCTCAAGGTCCGGGTCGGTGTCCTCACCTAGCGTCTCTTGATTAATCGCCGAGAGAGACTTAAGCTTGCGTCTCTCACAAGTCGGGGTCGCGCTCACCCCGTCACCTCTCGTAGCAGCCGCAGGACTTCATCCTCGGCCCGCTTCAAGTCCGCGTCGATTTCCTCCAGCGGGCGCGGCGGCGTATATTTGTAGAAGTGTAGGTTGAAGTTGATCTCGTACCCGACCTTGTCCTTGCCGCGGTCCATCCAGGCGTCGGGCACATGCGGCCGTACCTCGCGCTCGAAGTAGGCGTCGACATTCTCCTTCAATGGGACGTTCTCGAAGTCACGCAGCCCGGGGTCGGGCTCCCAGCCCTTGCCCGCCCCACCGGCCGCAACGGGCTGGCCACCGGGGTCGCGCTCGGTGAAGACGCTGCGGAAGAGCTTTTGCTCGGGCGCCTTCCACCTCGAGCCCCGCCCGCTCAGCACCAGCTCGATGGTCGCCCAGGTCTCGTCCCAGTCCAGGCGCGGCTCGCGGCCCAACGCCTCGTCGATAGCCTGCACGTCCTCCAGGAGATGCGGGCAGGCATCGAGGAAACGCGCCTTGTCCTCGAGGGTCATGCGATAGCGCAGTCGCAAGGGGCGCTCGACCGTGACCCGCGTGTAGCCGAAGTTGGCGTTATCGAACAACTTCGACGTCTCGCAGCCCGCAAAGTCGCCGTACACCCGCACGATCTCGCCGATCTGGTCTTTGCCGTCCTCGACGAGCTCCCCGATCCTGCGCCGCTTGTCGCCCAGGCTGCGCCGCATGGGGACGTAGCACTCGCGGCGCGTCCACGAGCTGGATCCTGCCCTTGCGCCGCGCTTCCTTGCGGTTGGTCACGATCCACACGTAGGTGCCGATGCCGGTGTTATAGAACATCTGCTCGGGCAAGGCGATGATCCCCTCCAGCCAGTCGTTCTCGATGACCCACTTGCGGATGTCGCTCTCGCCCGACCCGGCGCCCCCGCTGAACAGCGGCGAGCCGCTGAAGACGATCGCCAGCCGCGAGCCATACTTTTGTTGGGCCGGGAGCACCGGCTCGAACTTGCTGATCATGTGCTGGAGGAACAGCAGCGAGCCGTCGTTCACCCGTGGCAGCCCGGCCCCAAAGCGCCCCGCGAACCCGCGCCTCTCGTGCTCGTGCTACGATCTTCTTCTGCTGCTTTTTCCAGTCGACGCCGAAGGGCGGGTTGGTCAGCAGGTAGTCGAACCTCTCGTCGTCGAACCGGTCCTCGGTGAAGCTGTCGCCAAAGCGGATGTTGTCGCCACCGCCGTTGTGGTCCACCTGCTTCATCAGCATGTCGGATGCCGCCGTGGCGAAGGCCCGCTTGTTGTAGTCCTGCCCGTATACGAACAGCCGCGCCTCGGGGTGATGCTCGCGCAGGTAGTTCTGCGCCTCGGCCAGCATCCCGCCCGTGCCGCAGGCCGGGTCGAGCAGCGTCCGCACGGTGCCCGGTGTCGCCAGCAGCTCGCCGTCGTCGATGAACAGGATGTTCACCATCAGCCGGATGACCTCACGCGGGGTGAAGTGGTCGCCGGCGGTCTCGTTCGCCAGCTCGTTGAAGCGCCGGATCAGGTTCTCGAAGATCAGCCCCATCTGCGCGTTGGGCACCGCGTCCGGGTGCAGGTTGACATCGGCGAACTTGGCGACGACCAGGTACAGGATATTCGCCTCGCGCATCTTCTCGATCTCGTTGTCGAGCTCGAAGAAATCAAAGATGCGGCGGACATTGGCCGAGAATCCATCGATATACTTCGCCAGATGCGTGGCGATGTTGTCGGGGTCGCCCTTCAGCTTCTCGAAATCCAACGGCGAACGGTTGTGGAAGCGCTGCCCGGCTTTCTGGTTGAGGACGCTGTCGAGCGCGTCGTCGTTCAGCTTCCCGCCCTGCCGCCTCTGGTACTCGGCGAGGACCTGGGCCTTCGTCGGCGCCAGTACGCAGTCGAATCGTCGCAGCACGGTCATGGGCAGCATGACGCGCTCGTACTGCGGCGGCCGGTAGGGCCCGCGCAGCAGGTCGGCGATCTGCCAGATGAGGTTGGCGAAGTAGTTATGGTCGGGCATCGATCAAATCACCCTGTCGTAATGTCCACCGAAGAAGGCCCGCTCGCGTATGCAGACTGCCCAGGTGCAGCGAAACGCAGATCGGGGTGCCATGGGCGCCCGGTACCTTCTCTCCCGGCCGTGTGCAGTTTGGGGCCTGTGCCACCGATCCGCCGGCCTATCGATATGAGCGTGTCAAGGGCCTGCTGCGGGCTACCCTTGTGGGCATGCTGGATGATCTGGCCGATCATAGCTTCGGTGGAGGCCGGGCACAGACGGGCGAGTGGCCCAAGGCTCTCGGATCGCGTGGCGTGAACTCGGCTTTTCACCACGGTCTGCCTCGAAACTTGCGGTTGAGGAAAGAGCAGGATGGGTGATTGACGCATGGTTCCCAGCAGATCGAACCAGAATGACGCGGCCATCGATCGGACAGGAACGGCAGAAGGCCATTGCCGGATCAGGCCATCCGCCAGCAGCTTAGCACAGAAGAACGAGAAGGACAAGGGGCCCGCCGCGGCGGCCCAGGCCATTCCTTGTTGCAGCCGGCCTCCAGTGTGGCAACCGCAGCGGGGGCAGCGCCCGCCGCTGGGGCCAGCTGCCATCACCGGATGCACAGGATTCGACGGGATAGACAGGGTCAGGCCCAAAGAACATCCTGTCTATCCGGCCTATCCTGTCCATCCTGTGTGAGTTAGCCCGCCGGGGCGCGACAAGCGAGCCGAGTAGACGCAACTGAGCGTGCTGGCCTGGCGTGGCCCCGCAACATGATTTCGCCCTGCGCGGCCGACGGCCCCTGCCGAAGACACCGGCAGTCCCCGGGGCGGCGCCCGCCCCGGGGCCCTGCGTCTACCTGCGGGTGCCGTCCTTGAACCGCGCCATGCGGAAGGGCTTGCCGTGCCCCGGGTAAACGGTGTGGATGTCCAGTGCCGTCACTCTGGCCAGGCTGGCCTCGAAGCTCGCCCGGTCGAAGATCAGAAAGTGGCGCGCGGGCTTGAACCTATTCATCAGCAAGTCGCCGCAAAAGAGGTTACCACCGGCGGTGAGGATGCCGATGGACCCCGGGGAGTGCCCCGGTAGGCTCAGGACCCTGGCGTCGAGGCCGTAGGCGGACAGGTCCTGGCCGTCCTCCAGGTAGATGTCCGGCGTAAACCCGTCGAATTTGCCGCGCCTGCCCGAGAACAGCAGGACCAGCCCGCCGGCCAGCATGATGGCCCTGCCGGAGATGGATGTCTTTTCCGGTCGGGCTGTCCTATCCCACGGCGCGTCGTCACGCGCCACCATGTCCGCGTCGCCCCGGTGCATGGCAACCGGCGCGCCGAACCTGTCCCTCAGGTACGCGCAATTGTCAGTGTGGTCGACGTGGCCGTGGGTCAGGATGATCAGGCGCAGGCCGCCGGGCTCGCAGCCCGCACCAGCGAGCCCCTTTTCGACGGCGGGGCGCTTTGCAAAGAGCCCCGTGTCGATGAGGACGAAGCCGTCCCTGCCCGCGACCAGGTAGCATGAGACGCCGCCCAGATCGATAGTCTTGATTTGCTGCTGCATCCCTTCCTCCCGTGGGGAGCGGATTATGGCGCGGATGGGGAGGCACGCCAGGTTCAGGGCGCGCCTGACCGGCACGCCGCAGCGCCGCGAACCTGCACGGCAGCTGATGGCTGCATCGAGCGGCCGTGCGCGTCGATGGGAACCACCTGGTAGTAACAGTAGGTCGCCTGCGTCCCCTGCAATACCGTCGTCGTCTCGAATCCGGCCTTGGGCGCCGCGCCGAGAAGCGTGCCTGGGGGTAAGGTGTTGCCGGCATAGACGCGATACGACGCCACGCCCGTCGCGCCGTTCCAGCTGAAGGCCAGCTTGATCCCCGACCCGGCCGGCTGCACGACCAGCGCCGGCGGCCAGGTCGGATGCCCTGTCCATGGGAAACGGAAGGCGCGATAGTTATCGAGGTAACTGCCAAACACCATCTCGAGCGCCATGCTGCCGTCAGGATGGTACTCGGTCAGGTCCGGGCCGGTGTCCATGCCCCAGCCCACCAGCGTATTCCCGTTGGGCAGCCGCTGAGCATTGCCCATGGCGTTCGAGTAGGTGTCCGGCGAGTGGTGCAGCGCCCACACCAGCGTAGCGATCAGATGTTTCTCGTCGAGCCGGTACTCGACGATCCGCGTGACCTGGGGGCCGGGGCCGTCATGGTTGTCAAAGAGCGTGATATCGCCATTGCGCAGGCGTCACGCGTCGTGCTGCCAGTTGAAGTCCAGAGGTTCGGTGATGGGCACGCCGGCGCCCCTGGCGAACCTGAAGTTGTTCTCCCTGCCGCCCAGGTGCCACATGATCGCGCCGGTGGCCCGGTTGATCTTGATGATCGAGTCGAAGTGGCGGCAAGAAAGCAGCAGGTTGCCGTCGGTGTCCTCCTCGAGGGCATTGCAATGGCTGAAGTCGATAGGGGACCCCGTCAGCAACTCGTTCGTGTCCGTGAGGGGGATGTGATCGAGGACCGACCAGCTGAAATAGACGGTCCCGCTGACGTCCACCTCCTGGATGACTTGCGACGACACCTCTGCGTCGGGGTGGCCGCCCTTCACTACCTTGCTCATATCGAGGACCCTGCTCTCGTCGGCCATGATCACGTAATGCCCGTTCCTGAGACGTTGCAGCTCGTGCATGTCCGCAGCCTTCAGGCCGTTGCCGGGCTTGACCGTGGCTATCGGGCGGTAAGAGTCATCCATGATCTGCCAGAGCTGCCGGGCCCAGTCGAAGTATGACAGCGTGCCGTCAGACAGGACCTTGAAGTCCATGGCCAGGCTGTTGGGCGTGGTCTGATAGTAGACGGGTTGTCCGGTATCGTCGAGCATCAGAAGGCGCCCCAAGGGATGGCCTGTGCCGAAGACCGTTGTGGTAAAGGGCGCCAGGAACAGCAGGCCGGGGGCAGTGCCATTGGCCGGGGTGGTCAACGTGATGGCCGGGCAGTCGGGCGGCAGCGTGGCGTAATTGCCGGTTGCCGCCGAGGACGGCAGGGTATCGGTAGGGATCACGGAGCCTATGCAGGCCCCTGCCAGCGCCAGACGCCACAGCGCCAGGCATACGAGGAACAGACCTGGGAAAAGGAGCCATTTCTTTGTCGTCATATTACCCTATGAACGTTGTTGTGAACTCTGCACCGAGAGGGTGCCACGTACCATCGCCAGCAACGCTCCGCAGTGCGAGAAGGGACGTCCGCGAATATTGACGCCTGAACCCATGCTGCGGTTCCAGGCGCCAGATCGTGCCTCGCGGGCACGGGGCTCCGGTACCCGCTCGTCTGCGCTACTTGGCCGGGGGATAGTATACTCGAAAGCGCCCAGATCCAACGTGCCACCGGTGTCAACCGTGGGGCGGCCGCCGAAATCGGTCACGAACGATGGGCGACCTGTTGGCCGGCAAGATATGCGCACTGGGGACCCCCACTTATGGCAAATGCTGCCCAGCTTATGCGCTATTCCTCGTGATCGGTGTGTAGTCCTCCCCACGGCGCGCGCCGTTCCCGGCCTCAGATTCGGGCAGGCCCTTGGCGTTCATGAGCATCGCCGCGCTCTCCTTTGGTATTCCGATCTCTCATCCGGTATGATGAGCACTCGCCATGAGGGCCTGCTATCGGCGGTTTGTCGGTTTTTGCCCTTCTTTGGGAGATTCTCCGACCCCACCAGAGGGCTCCTTGGCGGCCCAGCGGCAGAAGGAGGGTGCGATGCACCGTGTCATGTTGTTCATCACAGGCGGGCTGATCCTGCTGGCCGGCTGCGCGCAGCCGGTCCCGGGCGGGCCGGCGAGCTCGGCCGGAACGCCATCATCGCTGCCGGGGGCCACGCCCTCGAACGCCGTGGCCGGCGGACCGGTGGCGCCGGTCCAGGCCACCTTACCCCCCACTGCCCCGCCGGCGGCCCTTACGCCCAACGTGCCGGCCGCGCCAGCCTCCGCCGTGCCGTCCGCGCCCAACTCTGCGGGGCAGGGCTCTCCGTTGGGCAAGCTGGCCTTCGTACGGGACGGCGCCATATGGACCCAGGACCTGCCGGCAGGTCCGCCGGAGCGGGTCACCGGCGGGCCGGCCGATCAAGAGCCGCGCTGGTCGTCGGGCGGTGGCTGGCTGGCATTTCAAAGAGGGGAGAATGAGCTCTGGGCCGTGAGCGCCCGCAGCGGCCTGGCCCATGAGCTGCAAGGCTGCCAATCCACTCCACGGTCCTGGGCCTGGTCGCCGGTGTCCGACCGCCTGGCCTGCATCACGACGGCGGGCGGGCTGGCAACGATGAATGCCGACGGGACCGGGCGCACGACGCCGAGCACACCGGCATCCGATCAGCCGGGCAGCGGCGCAGGCGGGCTGGCCTGGAGCCCGGATGGCCGATGGCTGGCCTTTGCTCCAGTCGAGAAGGTCGCCTCCGGCCAGCCGCCGCAACTGGCCGCCAGCTTGTGGCGCATCTCCGCCGATGGCAGCGACGCGGTCGAGCTGTTGGACGCCGGCAAGCCTTCCGACCATGGTTTCATCGTCGCCGGCTGGTCACCCGACGGCTCGCGGGCCCTCTTCTGGACAGAATCCTGTCTTTTCAAGCTCGATCCTGGCCGACGGGGTGCCCCTGTTCTCGGTGCCCGCCGACGGCGGGCCGGCAGCCCAGCTCGGACCGTCCGGCACACCAGGCATAGTGCCATCAGACGACGGCATGCTCATCCACCCTGACTGGCTGGCCGAGGCGCCGGCCGCCGGCGGCGGGAGCGGGCAAGTGGCGGCGATCTTCGGCACGGGCCGGCAGACCTGGACGGGCAAACGCCTGGGCCTGGTGGATCCCGGCGGCGGGCAGGTAACCTGGCTGACGCCTGCCGGCACGGCAGCATCGTCGCCAGGCTGGTCGCCTGATGGGGACCTCCTGGCTTATGCTGCGATGCCCGACGCGGGCAACCTGGGCGGCGGCGACCCGGCGCGGCGCGCGGTGATGGAGAGGCGCATCTACCTGGTTAACGCCGTGGGCAACCCGCAGCCCCGGCAGTTGACCCAGGACCCGGGCTATCGGGACGAACATCCGCTGTGGTCGTCGGATGGCAAGCAGGTCCTGTTTGCCCGGTTGGACGAGGCAGGAAGGGCCTCCTTGTGGCTCGTGCCGGTCGCGGGCGGGCAGCCCAGGCAGATCCTCGGCGGCCTTGACGCGGACCTGGCCGGAGGCTGGCTCGGCTACTACGGGCACGTCAGCTGGGACAGCACGTACGACTGGTGGCGCGCCGATCCCCGGCGAACGATACGTTGAGTGCCTCCATCGACCCGATAGGGCGCGCCCGGCTTGGCGGCAGGGCCGACCAGCAGGGATGGGACAAGCTGCTCTTTCCCGTGCTGGCCCTCTACCCCATCCTGCTGTTGGCCTTCGCCGCAGGCGACGCCGTTCGCTTTCGCTGGTCGCCTTTGCCGCTCTGGCTGCAGGCCGTCGGGGCCGGGGTCCTGTTGGGCTCGTTCTACCTCTTCTTCCTGACCTTCCGGGAGAACTCCTACCTCTCGCCGGTGGTGCGTTTCCAGCAAGAGCGCGGGCACGCCCTGGTCTCCACGGGACCTTACCGCTACGTCCGGCATCCGATGTATCTTGGCATCGTGGCCTTCGCCGTGGGGACGCCCCTCCTGCTGGGGTCGGGCTACGGGGTGCTGTGCGGGGCGGTCCTCGTGGTGCTGGTTGCCAGGCGGGCCGTGCTGGAAGAGCGGGCGCTGAGCCGGGCCCTGCCCGGCTACGCGGCCTACATGGCGCAGGTGCGATACCGTCTCGTGCCGCATTTGTGGTGATTCCGGGTTGACTGGAGGCTGCCTGGCTTATGGACGTGAGATTCTCTGGGGCTGCGCGAGCGCAAGAAAGCCAAGATGCGGGCCGAGATCCAGCGGCAGGCGCTGCGGCTCTTCCGCGAGCAGGGGTACGAGGCCACCACGGTGAGCCAGATCGCCGCAGCGGCCGAGGTCTCCGAGAGCAGCTTCTTCCGCTACTTTGCGAACAAGGAGGACGTCGTCCGTTGGGACGCGTTCGACCCACAGATCATCGAGGTTTTCAAGGCGCAGCCAACTACGGCAAGCCCCATCCAGGCTCTGCGCGTCGCCTTCAGGGATGTGCTGGCCCGGCTCTCGGCAGGTGAGCAGGAAGAGGTGCGCCGGCGCCTCGCGCTGACCACGACGATCCTGCCCCTCCGCGGGATGCTGCTCGACCCGGCACGTGCCGCGCCGGGCCCGGCCCTGGCTCGGGCGGCGAACCTGGCGGGTGCCCCTGCCGGCGGGTCGCTGCGGCTGCTTGCCGAGGCTCTCGCCGAGCGCACCGGACGAACGGCCGATGACCCTGCCGTGCGCACCTTTCTGGGGGCGGTGATGGGGGTATGCCTGTCTGCGCTGTTCGCGGCGGCGGGCGATCCAGCCGCGGATATCGTCGGGCCGCTGGATGATGCGCTGGCCCGGCTCGAGGCCGGCCTTCCGCTGTAGGGGCCGAACATCCCCACGCCGAGGGCCGGACCTGTCGGCCGCGTTCGCCATAGCCCGTTGCGGCCGGCAGGCCTGCCTTTCAGCCGGCACGCGGCGGCTTCACCAGGTTCTGCGTGTAGGCCAGGCCCTTACGCCAGTAGCTGCCCGGCTCGAAGCCGGCTTCCCGGGCCAGCCGGAGCACGGTTTCGCGCCTCTGGTAATGCGGATCGGCGAGGATCTCGGTGACCGACAGCGTCCCTCCGGGCTTGAGGATGCGCCGGATGTTGCGCAAGGCGGCCACACGCTCAGGGATGCTCGCCGAGGACCGTCACCAGCCAGGCACGGTCCACGGAATCCGCAGGCAGCCCTTCGTCCGTCGCGATGTCGCCGAGCCGCAGGGTGATGTTGGTCGCGCCGGCCACGCGGCACGCTGGCGGAGACGGTCGAGCATGCCTGCCTGAAGATCGAAGGCAATGATGCTGCCCTCCGGCCCCACGCGCCGGGCGGCGGGTATCGCCAGGCGGCCCGGCCCGCTGCCCACGTCAAGCCCCTGTTCGCCGGCTTGCAGGCCGATGTGGTCGAGGGTGACCTCCGTCGTAGCCCACACGTCAGAGAACGGGTTGCTGACCAGCCATGCCAGCCAAGACGGGCAGGGCAGGCGCCGCCTGCGGCTCGCACCTCGCCACCAGAGGCTAACGGCAACGAAGATAGCGACAAAGGCCAACAGGCTATAGAACACGCGCTTCATAGGCTCTCCTGATGCGCCCAGTTCGGGCGCCCCTACTCCAGCTCCACCGCCAGCGCCACGGCTTCGCCGCCGCCCAGGCACAGCGACGCCAGGCCGCTCGCCAGGCCCCGCTCACGCAAAGCGTAGAGCAAAGTGACGAGCACGCGGGCGCCACTGGCGCCGATCGGGTGGCCGAGGGCGATCGCTCCGCCGTTCACGTTGACGCGCTCCATGTCCAGCCCCAGCTCGCGCACATCGCCCACGCACTGGGACGCAAACGCCTCGTTGATCTCGTAGAGGTCGAATTCCGCCGGCGTGCGGCCCAGCCGTGCCGCCAGCTTTCTCACGGCATAGATCGGCGCGGTGAAGATTTCGAGCGGCTTGACGGCAGCCTGAGCGTAGCCCAGGATGCGGGCCAGCGGTCGGACGCCCAACTCTTCGGCCAGAGCGCGGCGGGCCACGACCAGCGCTGCCGCGCCGTCGGTGATGCCCGGCGCGTTGCCTGCGGTGACTGTTCCGTCCGCCTTGAAGGCCGGATGCAGGGCGGCCAACGCGGCCCTGCTCGTCTCGCGGCGCGGGTTCTCGTCAACCTCGAAGAGGGCCGGCGGCCCTTTTCGTTGGGGCACCGGCACCGGCACCGTTTCGGCTTTGAAGCTGCCCCGGTCGAGCGCCCCCAGAGCGCGTTGGTGGCTGAGGAGCGCCAGCTCGTCCTGGTCCTCCCGCGAGACGCGGCAGGCAGCGGCCATCCATTCGGCGGAAAGGCCCATGTGCTGATTCTCGACCGCGCACCATAGGCCGTCGTGGATCACGGCGTCGAACCAATCCGCCGTTGCCCAGACGGTATCCAAAACGGGCGCCGGGGAGCAGATAGGGCGCGCGGTTCATGCTTTCCATTCCGCCGGCCACGTAGAGGTCCCCGTCCCCCGCCCGGATGCCCGACGCGGCCAGCATCACCGCCTTCAGCCCGGAACCACAGACCTTGTTGATCGTCGTCGCGCCGATCGATTCGGGCAAGCCGCCGCCCAGGCTGGCCTGGCGCGCCGGCGCTTGCCCCTCGCCGGCCTGCACGACGTTGCCCATCAAGGTCTCGTCAACCCGTGCCGGGTCGATGCCTGCGCGCTCCACAGCAGCCCGGATCACGATCGCCCCGAGTTCGGTGGCCGGCAGATCCTTCAGGCTGCCCTGGAACTTGCCGATGGGCGTGCGGGCCCCGCTCAAGATCACCACGTCATCGCGGTCCTTCTTCATGAGGCGTGCTCCCATCTGCGTGCAGCTCCCGCGTGCCTACAATCCCCCCAGGGTAAAGCGGTCATCGAACAATTTGATCGACCGCAGGATCTCCTTCTTGGCAGCCTCGCAGTCCTCCCAGCCAATCGGCTTGGTGCGCATGCCTTCCAGGTCCTTGTAGACTTCGAAGAAGTGCGCCACCTCCTGCAAGAAGTGGGGCGGCACGTCGGTGAGATCGTGGTATTCGGAGAACAACGGGTCGGTCGCCGGCACGGCCAGCACCTTGTCGTCGGCCACATCGCGGTCCAGCATGCGAAAGATGCCGATCGGGCGCGCCTGAATGACGCAGCCGGGGAAGGTCGGCTCGTTGGTCATGAGCAAGATGTCCAACGGGTCGCCGTCATCGAAGAAAGTGTGGGGGATCAGCCCATAGTCTCCCGGATACTGCATCGACGAATACAGCACGCGATCCAGCACGATAACGCCGTTCTCCTTGTTGTACTCATACTTGTTGCGCGATCCTTTGGGGATCTCGACAATCGTGTACACCACATCGGGGACCTTGGGACCCGGCCGGAGTTCTCGCCATAGGTTCTGCATCAATCTCCTAGAAGTGCCTGAGGCGCACGACCGCGTGGTCGGCAAAAGCGCGCAGATCGTTGGCCGCAGTGCCACTACCGTGCGCCAGCAATTCCGTGGACAGAAAGTCCTTTTCCGTCAGCCTGCTGATAGTCTCCTTTTCGGCCTCGGTCAGGGCGCGGCTCCGCAAGACGCTCTGCGGCTGCTCCAGCAGGCGGCTGCGGCAAGACGGACAGCTCAAGGCATGCGCCAAGACGATGCAGACTTCCCTTTGAGACATCAATGCCCGCCTTTCACCAGGGTTTGATCAATCAAACGGATCACTTCGAGCTCTCCGTTGAATTGACAGCTTTGGCTATGCTCTTCAACCTGGCATTGAATGCCGACAGGTCCCAGCGCGGCACGATGCCCCACAACGAAGGCGGCCAATAGGAAACCCAGGCGCGCCCCACGATGTTCTGCTCGGGCAGGGGCCCCCATGAACGGGAGTCGCTCGAGTTGTCCCGGTTGTCGCCCATGACGAAGATGGTCCCAGCAGGCACGACCAGGGGAGGCGAGCTGTAGCTGCCGGCATCCGGCCTGTACGGTTCGGGCAAGGGCTGGCCGTCAACGTACACGTGGCCATAACGCACGGCGACCTGGTCACCCGGCAGCCCAATCACGCGCTTGATGTAGTCCTTCGTCGGGTCCAGCGGGTAACGAAAGACGATCACATCACCACGCTGCGGCTGCCAGAGACAAAGCGTAGCCGCCCAGTGCGCACCCAATGGCGGCACGTCCAGATGCAAACCAGGGCAGTAAGACCAGCGATTGATGAAGAGAAACTGGCCATCCTGAAAGTTCGGCTCCATGCTAACCCCTTCGATGCGGAAGTTCTGCACCACATTGCGGATCAGCAGGAAGATGATCAGCGCAAGGACAAGAGTCTGCAGGATCTCGCCCAGCGCACTGCCCACGGATTGGGTTGGGGGCGCCGCGGGGTTCGCCTCGCCGGCCTCCTGGAAACCCGGCGAGGCCTGTTGCTCGGAATCAGGTCTAATCGAAGTGTTAAAGCTTGGCACAGATGATCCTTCGGGAAAGCGACGACATGTGAAGATTATATCACCGGGCAACACCCGGTGGCAAGCAAATTGCACAAATGGCTATCACAAAACCCTGGCCCCTAGATGCCGGTCGGCCGGTCGATGAAAACCGCCGGCAGGCCGAACTCTCGCGTGAGATGCCGGCCCAGCGCTTTCACGCCAACCGTTTCGGTGGCATAGTGCCCACCGTAGACGACGTTGATCCCGTATTCGGCCGCGTCGTGGTAGGCGCTGTGGCTGAGCTCGCCGGTCACGTAGGTATCGCAGCCGGCCGCGGCCGCCGCCGGGATCTCCCGTGCGCCGTCCCCTGAAAGTATCGCTACCCGCCGGACGGCCGCCGGCCCGCCAGGCAAGACCTGGGGTCTGGCGCCCGTCGCCTGCTGAAGGCCCGCCGCGAGGGCATCCAGGGTCATGCCGGCAGGTGCCTCACCGATGATGCCGACCGCGACGCCGAAAGCCTCGCCGAACTCGCCGGTTCGGGCCAGCCCCAGCAGCGCCGCCAGTTGGACATTGTTGCCGACCTCGGGATGGCGATCCAGCGGCAGGTGACACGCATAGAGCGAACAGCCCGCCGCAGGAGCGCCTGCACCCGCCGGCGATGCGGGCCGACGATGGGCAGCGGCTTGCCCCAGAACAGCCCATGGTGCACGATCAACATCTGGGCGTGAGCCATCACGGCGCCGTCGATCGTGTCGAGGTTGGTGTCCACAGCCAGCGCCAGCGAGTCGATCTCGTCGGCGCCCTCCACCTGCAGGCCGTTCTGGCTGTAATCCTGCATCTCATGCACGCCAAGGTAGCCATCCAGGTACGTGACCAGTTCATCGCGTTTCATTGGCATCGAGTCGTCCTATTCTGGCCTGCGTCCACCGGCCGGTCCTCTCGCCGCCCGCGCCGCTTTGTTCCCGCCTTCCAGGCGCCGGCCGAGCCGATCGGCGAGCCACGGCCTCCACATGTCCACGCGGACGGCCAACCCGATGAGGACCGTGAGCAGGCCGGCGATGACCAACACCCAGGGGATGCCGACGCGATCGGCAGCCTCGCCCAGCACCAACATCGGCGGAATCCCCACCAGGGCGTTCAGCATGAACAAGGTCGCGAACACCCGGCCGCGCACGTGGGCCGGCGAGTCTTCCTGGATGACCGTTTGCGCGAGGATGTTGACCCCGGACAGCGCCAAACCCATGATGAAGGCGATGACCATGGTCGCGCCGGTCAGGCTGAACGTAAGATCGGGATAGACTTTCAGGATGGGTTGCATCAGACGCTGGTAGTCAAGGCACACGCCGCCCCAGGCCATGAATGCCAGGCCAGCCACCCCCAGCCCATAATCCGCCAGGTTCAGGCGACGCAGCCTCTGCCCCCAGCGGCCCACCACGCCGGTGGCGAGCAGCATGCCCAGCGCGGCAGGCGCGAAGACAATGACGGCGTTCTGGGTGCCGATGCCGAGTACACGTGCCGCGAAGCCGGGCGCGATCATGGCCAGGACCATCACGAGCGTGTTGACCATAACCATATGGCCGGTGGCGAGCTTCACGCGTTCGTGGTTGGAGACGAAGTTCCAGCCTTCCTTGGCTTCCTGCCATACGGTGCGCCAGCCTGAGGCACTGGTCGGGACCGGCTGCGCGCTTGGCCGGTCGTTCGGGATACGCGAGACCAGGACCGTGGCGCCCAGGTAGAACAACGCCAGCACCAGAAAGCCGCCCTCGAGGTGAGCCATGCCGCCCCCGATGCTGGCAAGTTCCACCAGGAGCGGCCCCAGCACGATCAGGCCAACCACCTGCGACACCACCATGGTGACATTGTAGAGAGAATTGGCCGGCAGCAGATGCGCCTCGCCCACGAGGAGCGGTATCGTCGCGCCTTCCGCCGGATAGAAAAACTGGGCCAGGCTGGCCATGACGAACGACAGCACGTAGATCGCCGTCACTTCCCAGGCTCCGTGCAGCGTAGCCAGAACTGCCACATACCCGATGGCGAGCACGAGGCGGAGTGCGTTGGAGATGACGAGCACGAGTTTCTTGGATAGGCGATCGACGACGACGCCGGCGACGGGGCTGAAGATGACACCCGGCAGCGTGAAAGCCAGAATGACCAGGCCGGTCGCCAGGGCGGACTTGGTGAGCTCTTCAACCAGCGCGATCTGCACGTAGTTGATGGCCTGGGCGGACGTCTGCGCCAGCAACTGCGCGCCCCATAGGGAACGGAAATCGGGGTTGGTGAGGACGGTCCCGAAGCCGGCCCTCGTCCGTGGTCCGGTCAAGTGTTCACCCGATCTTCGCCACGGCTGACCAAAGCTTTCACCTGGCGGGCGAAGCGGTTGCGAGGCAACAAGACCTTGTGCTGGCACTGGCAACAGCGGATGCCGATGTCCGCTCCGAGGCGCACGACCTTCCATTCATAGCTGCCACAGGGGTGTGGCTTTCGCATGCGCACGACATCCCCGAGGCAGATCTCACCATATGGCACGTGTTAGCTCCCAGGGTGCCCCGCTGCCGCACGCGGCCCTGCATCATCCGCACGCGGCCCGGCCTGCGCGCACCTCGCCGGTGCTCCCAGGGCAAGAGGACCTCGCGCCCGGCCGGCGCTATTATGATAGCATGGTTGCGAGCTTCGTGCACGAAATGCAGTTCCTGGCTGCGGCAGAAGGGCCTTGCGGCGCCGAGCACGGGGAGTATAATGACAGCAGGGATGGTTGGACGTATTCTTCGGTTCGATGAGGCAAAGAGGCTAGCATGATACGCGACCGGGTAGGGGCAAGACGGAGGTTCTGGCCGCTGGTGCTGCTGATCGCGGGCTGGGCCCTGAGCGTTGCGCCCGCCCACGCACAGGCGCCGGGGAGCGTGCTCGTGGCAAGTTTCAGCGGGCCGGTGACACCGGTGCTGAAATCTTATGTGGACCGGACGATCGGCGAGGCTGAAAGCAGCGGCGCGGCCGCTGTGGTTTTGGAATTGGACACGCCCGGCGGCTCGATCGACATCACCGAGCAGATCGTCCAACGGATGACGCAGGCCAAAGTGCCGGTGATCGTCTACGTGTCGCCGAGCGGCGCCCATGCCAGTTCGGCCGGCACATTCATCACTCTGGCGGCGCACGTCGCAGCCATGGCGCCAGGGTCGACGATTGGCGCGGCCAGCCCGGTTGGCAGCGAAGGGCAGGATCTCGGCACCACGGAGCAGGCCAAGACCACCAATACGATGGTGGCCGACATCACAAACCTGGCCAGGCGCCGCGGCGCCAAGGCCGTCGCCTGGGCTCAGAAGGCCGTCGCGGAGGCCGCGGCGGCCACCGCCGACGACGCGCTGCAGATGGGCGTGATCGACGCGGTGGCCGACAACCTCCCGGACCTCTTGGTACAGTTGGATGGACGGCAGGTAGACGTCGCAGGGCAGAAGGTCACGCTCCAGCTGAGCGATCGGCCCCTGGTGAGCGTTCCACTGACGGGGATCGAGTCGTTGTTGAACGTCATCACGGACCCGACAATCGCCGCCATCCTCCTTACCCTGGGCTCGAGCGGGCTCCTGCTCGAGCTGGCCAACCCCGGCTCGTACGTGCCGGGCGCGGCCGGCGCGGTTTGCCTGCTGCTGGCCTTCTATGCGCTCGGCGTCCTCCAGGCCAACCTGGTCGGCCTGGCGTTCGTCGGCCTGGCATTCGCGCTCTTTCTGATCGATCTGAAGGCGACGACTCACGGCGTCTTGACGGTTGCCGGGATCGTCAGCTTCCTGTTGGGTGGGTTCATCCTGTTCAACACGCCGGGGACACAGGTGCCCTGGGCTACCCTGATCACCCTGGCGCTGCTTGTGGCCGGCTTCTTCGCCTTCGCGGTCGCCAAGGTGCTGGCCGCGCGGCACCGCCCGCCCTTCACCGGCCTGGACAGCATGATCGGGCAAACTGCCGAAGTGCGCAAGGCTCTGGAGCCCGAAGGCATGGTCTTCCTCGAAGGCGAGCTGTGGCGCGCGTGCGCCGAGGACGGCCCCGTCCCGGCCGGCGCACGGGTGCAGGTTGTGGGACGGGAAGGCTTCCAGCTGCGCGTGCGGCCCACGGCCTGACACCGAGCGGGAGGTTCACGCCGCGCGCAGGTGGGTGGACTGAACGCCTATTGACTGGAGAACAAATTAGACGCAAAATAGAGCACAAGTGAAATGCCAGCCGATACTTGCGTGGCGGAGCTGTCATGGCTGATCCTTTGCTCGTAGAGATCATCGCGTTCGCGCCGACGGCCTTCTATCACTGTACGCACTGCGAGGTTGCATGGCACGAAGCTGGCATCACCGATCGCATTCACCGCGAGCAGGTTGCTGCCAGCTTGCCTGTTGACCTGGCCCAGGAATACCAGGTGATTTCCGACTGGGTGCACGATCTCTTGCAGCGCTATGGCGATCGAGTGGCCGTGAAGGTGGTCGACGCCGCGTCGTTGGAGGGTGTAGTGAAAAGCCTGCGCTATGGTCTGCACCGTTACCCGGCCGTGGTTGTGGGAGGTGCGTCCCGCTTCACTGGGCCTGTCCGGCAGACACTGGGCGCAGCAGACGGCGAAATCGCGCAGCGGTTCTCGCCAGCGAACGCGCCGGTCGAGACGCGGACCTGACCCGGCAACCTGGCGTGCGCAAGCTGTCGTTCGCAGGCGCGGGCGCCATCGAAGGTCTGGTCTCGGCAGAAAGGAGTGCCAGCAGCCAGGATTCCAAGTGCTACATCCGGCAGGCCGGCCGCAGGGTGATGCCGGGCGCTGAAGCGACCCGGCTGAGAGAACGAAGTGCGGCGAGGCGCGCTGAAGGCCCCCGGCAGGCTTGAGTGCATTCGCCGGATGATCCGCCAGGTGCTCCGGGGGGGCTGTAGTTTACTGTCAGCGATTCGAGGCGTGTCCGACGGAGGGCGTGCATGAACACTTTCTGGATCGTCGTCATCGGGGCGGTGGTGATCTACCTCGCGTACAACTTCTACGCCAAGCGCATCGACAAGAATGTGATTCGGGCAGACGCCAAGCGCGCCACACCGGCAAAGATGTACATGGACGGCGTGGACTTCATGCCTACCAGCCGCAACGTGCTCTATGGCTATCATTTCAAGTCGATCGCCGCAGCAGGGCCGATCGTGGGTGTCATCACCGCCGCCAATCTTTGGGGCTGGCTCCCGGCCCTCCTCTGGCTGATGATCGGGGTGTCCCTCATCGGCTGGGCCAGCGACTACAGCGCCATCATGGTCTCCGTGCGCAACGATGGCAACAGCTTGAGCGCCATCAGCCACAAGTTGATTGCTCCACGCACGCGCAGCGTCCTGTTTATTTTCATCTTCTTCTACCTGCTGCTCGTCGCGGGCGCCTTCATGGGCATCATGGCCGCCTCGATGGCGGCGCGCCCCGACGTGCCTCTCGGCATCATCGCGCTCGCCGTCATGGGCTTCCTCGCAGGCCAGATGCTCTACAGATGGCATATGGACCTCATCGTCGTGACCGCAATCGTCGTCTTGATCACGCTCGCCTGCATGTTGCTGGGGCCGCTCGGCAACAGCGCCGACCTGAAGACGCTGGGGCCAATCAGCTCGACCATGCAAGGCCTCGACAATGCGATCGATCGCGGCGTTTCCGGCGGCAAGGCCCTGTTCACCGTGGTCAACCCGACTGCAGCCGACCCGCGCGTGCCTGCGCCTGCCGCAAACGGCACCCGCCAGAGCACGCCGGTCTACGACGCGGCGACCGGCGCCATCGGGACCTTGCCCTCGTATCTCTTCTGGGGGCTCTTCCTGCTGCTGTTTTCCTACCTGGCCTCCACGCTGCCCATCTGGAGATTCGCCCAGCCGGTGAACTACATCGGCTTCTGGATCACTCTCGTCACGATCGTGCTTGGGGCGCTCGGCGCGATCCTGGCGCCCCTGATCAAGCCGGCAGTGGGCAGTTTCCAGCTGGCGGCGCTTAAGACCTGGGGCTTCCAGGCGGTTGCGGGCCAGGCGTGGCAGCCGCTGTGGCCCATGCTCTTCGTCACCATTGCCTGCGGGGCAATCTCGGGCTGGCATGCCCTGTTCGGTTCTGTCGGCACGGCGCGGCAACTGGAATACGAGACGGATGCCCTGCCGGTCGGCGGCGGCGCCATGTTCGGCGAGAACACGTTGGCGCTGCTCTCGCTGGTCGCGGTCTCCATCCCCGGGGCAGGCGGCGGCGCCGGCCGCTTTGCCGCAGGCGTGGGCAGCCTGCTGTCGGTGCTGTTCGGCGACGCTTTCCGGCCCTTTGGCGCGGCGCTCGGCTACGGCGCCTTCCTGGTCATCGTGCTGACGGTGACGCAGCTCGTGTTCCGCGTCATGCGTGTGACGCTGGCGGAATGGGGTGGCGAAGCCGCGCCGCCGCTCCGGAACATGCACGTCTCCACCGTGATCTCGATGATCCTGACCATGGCCCTTGTGCTGACCGGCACGTGGGTCTATCTGTGGCAGATGTTCGGGGCCGCCAACCAGTTGATGGCCGCGCTGAGCCTCCTGATCGTCACGGTCTGGCTGAAGTCACTCAAGCGCAATGCCCATTACGCCCTGTGGCCGACGCTTTTCATGTATATCACGACGCTGGCGGCCACCGTGGTTACGGCACGCAACCTGTACGTGACCATTGCGGCAAAGCCGGGCATGGCGGCCTTGCCCGTCGCGGGCGCCTGGGCCATGATCGTCATCGCCGCTCTGCTCCTGGTGGCGGCTTTGCTCATCGGCTGGGATGGCTGGCAAGCCTATCAGCGCTACAACGCCGCGCCGCCTTCGCCGGTGGCCGCCAGGCCGGCGAGAGCCGTCCAGTGACCGCGTCTGGGCCGCGTGAGGGTACCGTCGATCTGCGGGCCGGACCGTCCAGTTCGCGGATCGGTGGACTGCGGCGGAACCCAGCCCGCAGTGCGTGACGCGCCCCCACAGGATTCCAGAGCCGTTGGGAGGAATGGCAGCCTGAAATCCTGGCGCGCGTCACTGACCGGCGACGGCCCGCGAGGTCTCGCAGCACCTCCAAGAGCTCGGCGGCGTTAGCCGCGTGAGGATCCGGCAAAGGGATGTGGATCTCGAGCGAGCCTGGGTCGCGGCGGATGCCCAGGCGCCAGAAGCAAGGGCTGAGGCGTTCGAGGACCGCGGCGTACGGCGGCAAGGCTTCCTGGGCCCGGCCGAGCAGGCCAAAGGGCGCCATCAAGGCCAACTGCTGGCCGGAGATCGCCTGGGGGAGCGGCCGGATAGGGCCGGGGACCGGTGGCTGGCCTTGAGGAGCGTAGGGAGAGAGCTCCCACCCTTCGCGTGCCAGCTCGTTCAGCGCCATGCGGCCGGTCCACGAAGCCGGATCGGCGAGCTCCAGGGCTACTTTGGGCGGGCTTACCAGCTGGCAGCGGAAGACGAGGGTGTCGTGGCGGCCGCGCAGGCGCGCCCACAGCCACATCCACGGCACATCGCGCGGGGCCAGCACGATCAGCGTTTCCACCCGGCGAAACGGCGAGCGGGCATGCTCGATGATCAGCTCGGCCACTGAGGAGCCGAGCCAGCGCAGGGAGGTGCGTTCGCCGATCTTCGGCAAGCCGCCTTGCATCCAGCGCAAGACGGCCTCGCCATGGCGTAGGTTGTAGATGATGCCGATCGTGAACCAGGCCATGACCAGGCCTGCAATGAGCCCCACGGCGTAGCGCGGATCCATGCGTTCTCCTTCACGGGCAGCGAAGCGTCATTGTACCATGAAGACCGGGGGATCGCGAAGGCGCCTGGATCATGTCGTCGAGATGCTGCAAGCGCCGGCCGGGAGTGCCACCCGGACGGAGGACGTGCCGGCGGAGTTGGAGTGACCATGCAAGGTGCGGGCTCGCCTGCCTGGCGCAGCACTGCGCGGGCGCTGCGAGAGTTTCTCTACGGCATGACAGGCATGGAATTCGCGGAACATGCCCTGCAGATGCGCGGCAGCCTTGAGAATCTCTTCTTGCTCTGCACGGTCGGCGACATGCTCGGGGTTCCCGTTCTGCCTCCCTATTACAGCCTGCGGCTGCTGCCTCACGTGGTGCCCCAGATCGAGTCGTGGAAGAGAAGGGTGCTGCGCGAGCGGGAATTTACCGACGAGCACGATTACCATTTGGATGGTCTATGAAAGGGGGTTGCACGTGGCTGACGAACCAAGTCGTCCGAAGAAGGGGGTCTTTCAGAACCTCAAGGAAGTGATCTACGGGATGGCCGCGCACGACATGAGCCGGTACGCCGTGAGGACACGCGCCAGCATGGAGCACCTTTTCATCCTCATCACCATGGGCGACATGATCGGCGTCCCGATCCTGCCGCCTTACTACAGCCTGCGCTTGCTCCCCTATGTCGTCCCGCAGATCTCAACCTGGAAGCGGCGGCTGCTGCGCGAAAAAGATGTTTCCGACGCCATGTTCTGAGAGAAGGAAGGCTGAATGTCCGGCAAACTCGGCGAAATCGTGAGCAAATACTCCTACATCATGTTCGGCGGCAAGGGCGGCCTGGGCAAGACCACCTTCTCCGCCGCCACGGCCTACTGGCTGGCCTGCCAGGGCAAGAAGGTGCTGGTCTTCTCGGTCGACCCGCAGGCCAGCCTGTCAGACATCTTCCAGAAGGACATCTTCGGCAAGGGCGCCGTGAAGATTGCTGACAATCTCTGGGCGCAGGAGGTCAACGCCGACAGCCATATCAAGGCGTACCAGGACGAGATCCGTCACAAGATCCTGGACATGTACGGCTTTGACCAGGTGCCTGATGAGATCGAGCAGTACATCCAGGCGGCATCGGCTGAGCCGGCCATGGAGGAAAGCGCGATCTTCGACGCGGTGGTCGATATCGTGGTCGAGGGCAGCTACGACTATTACATCTACGACCTGGTCCCGCTCGGCCACGCCCTCTACTACCTCAGCATGGCCAAGGTCTACGACGAGTGGATCAACAAGATCACCAAGCTCCGCGAGGAGATGCGCGAATACGAGGAGATGGTCTCGCGCCTCAAGCGCGGCCAGGGTCACCGAGGAAGACCAAATCCTTACCGAGCTGCAATACATCCGCGGGCGGATCAACGCCTCTTCGCGCATCCTGACCGACAAAGAGAAGACCGCCTTCTTCTTCGTCCTCGTGCCGGAGGAGATGATACTCGTTGACACGCAGAAGGCGGCTGGCCTGTTCGCGGAGTACAACGTGCCGATCTCCGGCTACGTGGTCAACCGCGTGGTGCCGAGGGAGTTGCTGCAGCACGACATCCCGCCCTACCTGCGCAACCGCATCCAGATGCAGGACCGCTATCTCGGCGAGATCGACCGGCTGTTCGGCAAGCAAGTCGTGGCGCGGGTGCCGGAGCTGGAACGTGACGTCACCGGGCTGCCCATGATCGCGCAGCTGGCGCAGATCATGTACCAGAGTTGATACAGGAGAGCGGAGTGAGCAGCATCCAGACCTCTATGCACGACTACCTGGACCAGCATGCCGGGCTGCGCTACGTTTTCTACGGCGGCAAGGGCGGCGTCGGCAAGACGGCGCTGGCGGGCAGCACAGCCGTCGCGCTGGCGCGCCAGGGCCGGCGCGTGATGCTGGCCTCCACCAACCCGGTGCACAGCCTGACGGGGCTGCTGGACCAGGACGTGTTCGGCAAGCCGACCCCTGTGACCGGGGTGCCGAACCTGTGGGCCTATGAGATCGACACGAAAGACACCATCGAGCGCTCGAAGAACGAGATCCGCGAGAAGATCCAGTGGTTCCTCAAGTTTGCCGATATCTCCACCAAGGCGGAGGAGTTCGTGGAGTCGGCGACCATGAACCCGGCCTTCGAGGAATCCGCCATGTTCGAAAACATGGTTGACCTGATGCTGCAGGATAGCTACGATGTGTACGTCTTCGACACCGCCCCGACGGCCAACGCCCGCCGCCTGTTGGGGATGTCGCAGGTCTACTCGTTATGGGTTGACAAGATGCTGAAGAGCCGGGAAGAAGCGCGCAGCCTGCGCGAGATGCTGTCCTTCACCAAGAAGAAGGAAAAAGATCCCCTGATGGACTACCTGGTCACCTTCCGCGAGCGCATGGCCAGGGCTCGCCAGCTGCTGACCGACCCTACCAAGACCGCCTTCTTCTTCGTGACGCTGCCGGAGGCCCTGCCGATCGCCGTGATCACCCGGTTCATCGGCTGGTTCCACGATTTCGGCATCCCCATCGGCGGCGTGGTCGTGAATATGTTGATCGACGCCAGCCAGGTCAAGCCGGACGCGCCCGACTTCGTGCGGAACCGCCTGGCCATGCAGCAGCGCTACATGGAAGAGATCTGGCAAAAGTTCGACGGCATGGTGCGCGCCCTGC
Source organism: uncultured Chloroflexia bacterium (assembly GCA_963808455.1). Classification (GTDB taxonomy): domain Bacteria; phylum Chloroflexota; class Anaerolineae; order CG2-30-64-16; family CG2-30-64-16; genus CAWEHT01. Next base: position 25,855 of record CAWEHT010000055.1, read on the forward strand.
TGCCGCTCTACGCGGATGAGGTGCGCGGGACCGCGCTCATTGGGCCGCATGGCCGAGGAGATGCTGGGAGTGCAGGTGTAGAACACCATGGGCACGAAGATAGGCTAGTGCATGTGCAGGGGACATCTTCGGTAGCGGTGTCCGTCATTCTGAACGGGTATGCAAGCCGGCCTCCACCGCGGCGAGCCGCCAGAGAAGAATCCGGCTATGTGTCACCGAAAGGGTCCCCTGCTTCTGCACAAGGCCGGTCATCGGGCGCGCACTATTTATGCATTCCTATTGGCTCACCCGTCGAGCATCTTCCTGAGCAACTCTCTCGCCACGCCGGGATTGGCCTTGCCGCGCATGCCGCGCATCACCTGCCCCATCAGCCATTCGAACATGGTGCCCTTGCCGGCGTGATACTTCTCGACCTCTTGCGGATGGCGGGCGATGACGCGCTCCACGACGGATTCCAGCGCCGCCGAATCGCTGACCTGGGTCATGCCCAGTTCCTGCACCACTGTCGTGGCGCGGCGACCGGTATCGAACATGACCTCGAGGGCCCGCTTGGCGCTGTTCTGGTTGATCCGCCCGCTGCTGATCAACGAAAGGAGCTCGGCCAGCCCCTGCGGCGGGATGGGCACCTGGTCGATGCCGCCGCCGCGCAGGTTCATCAGGCGGAAGAGCTCGCCGGCGATCCAGTTCGCCACGATCCTGGGTTCCTGGTCGCGCGCGGCCTCGACCGTGGCTTCGAAGTAGTCCGCGACCTCCCGCTCGGCCACCAACACGCGCGCATCGCACGGGTCCAGGCCCAGCTCAGCGACGAAGCGGGCGGCCTTGGCATCGGGCAGCTCCGGCAGCGCTGCGCCAAGCTCCGCGACCCAGGCCGGGTCAGGGGCCAGGGGCGGCAGGTCTGGCTCCGGGAAATAGCGATAGTCATCGCTGGTTTCCTTGACGCGCTGCACGAACGTGCGGCCGTGTTCGTCGTCCCACCCCATGGTGACCTGCTGCACCAGCTCGCCGGCCTCGATCAGGCGGGCCTGGCGCGCTGACCTCGTACTCCAACGCCTGCGTTACGGCGCGAAACGAGTTGAGGTTCTTGATTTCCACCTTCGTGCCAAGCTGCGGCTGCCCAACGGGGCGGATGCTGACGTTGGCCTCACACCGCATGGCCCCTTTTTCCATGTCGGCGTGGCTCACCCCCAGGTAGCGCAGGATACTCTGGAGCTTGACGAGGTAGGCACGAGCTTCCTCGGCCGAGCGCAGGTCCGGATCGGAGACGATCTCGAGCAGCGGGACGCCGGCGCGGTTCAGGTCGATCAGGCTGTAGCCGCCCACATGCATCAGCTTGCCCGTGTCTTCTTCCAGGTGGGCACGGGTGATGCCGATGCGCCGCGGCCCGTCGAACGATCCCGCCGGTCCCCTGCAGGCACGCCCTCCAGGACGGAGGCTGCGCCCTGATCTGGAGCTTTGCCCCGGCCGGTGACCTGGGGTTGGACCTCGGGCTCGATCTCGAGCCAACCCTGCTTGCACAGGGGCAGCTCGTACTGGCTGATCTGATAGCCCTTGGGCAGGTCAGGGTAGTGATAGTTCTTGCGGGCGAACACCGCTTCCGCGGCGATGGTGCAATGCAACGCCAGGCCGGTCATCAGGGTCTTGGCTACCGCTTCTTCGTTGATCACAGGCAGCACGCCTGGCAGCGCCATGCACACCGGGCACACATGCGTGTTGGGTGACGCCGCGGCATAGGCCGCGCTGCAGCCACAGAACATTTTCGACTCGGTCAGGAGTTGCACATGCACCTCGAGCCCGATGACCGTCTCAAATTGCGTCATGCTCACCATCTCAGTCGATCGTTCCGGGTTGCCAGCCCTCAACGTGGGGGCGGGTAACCCCGTCCCCAGATCAGCACCCGGTGACTGGCAACGACTTACTGCCTATCCGAAAACCGTCAGCGTGTCATCCTGAGGCCGGTTCCCTGACCGTGCTTACCGGCTCAACATGGCAGGCCGAAGGTATCCGTTCCAGGAGCGTCACGACGGATTCTCCCCTTGCGGGGACTTCGCCGCTGGTGGCTCGCCGCGGCGGCGGGGGTTG
>CAWEHT010000056.1:0-10397 GCA_963808455.1 uncultured Chloroflexia bacterium
TTACGATTTGACAAAGCCCTCACAACCGGATAAACTCAGCTAAGCTGCGTTGTGCTAAGGAATAGATAGCAATACATAGAAACATGCAGGTACATAGGATGGCTGCCCTCGAAATCAGGCCTGCCGAACGTTGGCTCGACCTTTCAGAAGCGGCGGTGTACCTCGGCGTACACTTTACCACCCTGCGGCGCTGGTCGGATGCCGGGGATGTGGCCTGCATCCGCACGCCGGGCGGGCGGCGGCGCTACGCCCTCTCCGACTTGCAGCGGTTCCTGGAAGGGCTGCGCAGGGCCGGGCGCTATTCTCCGGTAGCGGCGCTCGAGGCGCGGGCCCTCCGTTGGCCCGGCAGGAGCTGCAAGCAGGCTATGCCGCGAACCGAAGCCACTCCCGGAATTCAATGAGGAGGCCAGGGCCCGCTTCAGGGACAACGGGCAAAAGTTGCTGGGGCTCCTGATCCAGTTCGGCAGCCACAGCGACGCCGGAGAGGCTTTCGTGGACGAGGGCAGGCGACTGGCCGCCGAATATGGGGCGCTGTGCCGGCAGGCAGGCATGTCGGTCGGCGACACCGTGAGGGCCTTCCTCTTCTTCGGGCATTCGATGCTCCACACGGTCCAGGAGGCAGGGGCATTGAACGGTCCCCACGACGAAGAAGGACTGCGTCTATATCAACGGATGAGCACCTTTCTCGACACTATGCTCCTGGCAACGGTCGAAAGCTATTGCACATGCCTCTGATCCGCCAACCCGCCTACGATGTCAAGGAACGGCCGTTTCTCGTGATCTGGGAGACGACGCAGGCTTGCGATCTGGCCTGCCGCCATTGCCGGGCGCAGGCCCAGCCCGAGCACGACCCGGCCGCGCTCACTTTCGCGGAAGGCTGCGCACTGATCGACCAGGTAGAAGCTCTGGGCACACCCCGCCCACTCTTCATCCTGACTGGCGGCGATCCATTCAAGCGTGCGGACATCTTCGAGCTGACCAGCTACACGGCGGGCCGCGGGCTGCCGGTAGCTGTCTCACCTTCGGCCACGCCCCTCCTGAACATCGACAACCTCCGGCGCCTCAAGGACAGCGGCGCCAAGGTGATCTCGCTCAGCCTGGACGCTTCGCCGCGCCGATCTGCACGATAACTTCCGGCACGTCGCCGGGTCGTACGAACATACCATCCGGGGCTGGAAAGCGGCACAAGAGGCCGGCCTCAGGCTCCAGATCAATACGACGGTCACGCGCTACAACCTGTTCGATTTGCCCGACCTGTTCGCCCTGGTGCGCGAGCTGGGGGCGATGACCTGGAGCGTGTTTTTCCTCGTGCCTACCGGGCGAGGGCTGCCCGAGGATGCAGATCTCGCCGGCCGACTACGAAGCGGTGCTGAATTTCCTCTACGATGCCGCCAAGTACATCGGCTTGAAGACCACCGAGGGGCATCATTACAAGCGCGTGGTGCTCCAACGCACGGTGCTGGAAAGCCGGGGCTGCGACGTGGCCGATCACATGGCGCTGAACGAAACCTACTACCGGTTGAGCGACGGGCTGGCCCGCGTCACGGCAGGCACCGAGCCGCCTCCCCACCCCGATCGTATGCGGCGAACGCCCATGCACGTCAATTCGGCCGAGGGCTTCGTCTTTGTTTCGTTGCGCGGCGACGTCTTTCCCAGCGGTTATCTCCCCCTGAGCGCGGGCAACGTGCGCGAGCAAGCGCTGGGAGACATTTACCGCGGGAGCCCTTTGTTCCAGGCCCTGCGCGACAAGTCGCTGCTCAAGGGTCGCTGCGGACGGTGCGAGTTCAACGTGGTCTGCGGTGGCTCGCGGTCGCGCGCCTACGCCATGACGGGCGACGCCCTGGCCGAAGAGCCGTTCTGCTCCTATGAACCGGGCAGCTTCCCGTATTGGCCCGATGCGGAGGAATTGCTGGGCACGGTCGTCGCGCACGCGAGCCCACCTGGGGCCGCTTCCCCGGCCTCGCTGGGCACAGGAGCACAGATACAGGCAGAGCGCACCGATCGCCCGATCAGCTGAATGCAATTGGAGAAGGGATGAACATCGAAAGTTCGCAGCGCCTGTTCGCCCGTGCGCGCCAGCTCCTGCCCGGCGGTGTAGATAGCCCCGTGCGGGCGTTCCGTGCCGTGGGCGGCGAGCCGCTCTTCATCGAGCGCGGCCAGGGCGCCTGGGTATGGGACGCCGACAACAACCGTTATGTTGACTATGTCGGCTCCTGGGGGCCGTTGATCGCCGGGCACGCCCATCCCGCGGTGGTAGCCGCGTGCTGCAGCGGGCCGCCGAACGGGGCACGAGTTACGGCGCGCCGACGGCGCTCGAGGTCGAGCTGGCTGAGATGATCACCGCGGCCGTGCCTTCGGTGGAGATGGTGCGCTTTGTCAATTCGGGCACCGAAGCGACCATGACGGCGCTGCGCCTGGCGCGCGCCTGCACCGGCCGAGACAAGATCATCAAGTTCGAGGGGTGTTACCACGGCCACGCGGACAGCCTTTTGGTGCAGGCCGGCTCCGGGGTCGCGACGTTGGGCCTGCCCGACAGCCCCGGCGTCCCCCACGGGGCCACGCAGGATACGCTGGCGGCGCCTTATAACGATCTCGAGGCCGTGCGCGGGCTCCTCGACCGCTACGAAGGCCAGGTCGCCGCGGTCATCGTGGAACCAGTGGCCGGCAACATGGGGGTGGTCCCTCCTGGGCCGGGCTTCCTGGCCGGCTTGCGGGCGGCAACGCGGCAGTACGGCGCCCTGTTGATCTTCGACGAGGTCATGACCGGATTCCGCGTGGCCTATGGTGGGGCGCAGGCGCTGTACGGCATCCAACCGGACCTGACCTGCTTCGGCAAGGTGATCGGCGGTGGCCTCCCGGTTGGCGCCTACGGCGGCCCGCGTGCCATTATGGAACTGGTAGCTCCGGCCGGGCCGATGTACCAGGCCGGCACGCTATCGGGCAACCCACTGGCCATGACGGCGGGCATCACTACCCTGCGCCTGCTGCAGGCGCCCGGCACCTACGAAACGCTTGACCGGAAGGCTGCGATGTTGGCCGAGGGGATCGCGCTGGCCGCACAAGAGGCGGGAATAGATATCTGCCAGACACGGGTTGGCAGCATGTTCTGCACCTTCTTCGCGCGCCAGGAGGTAGTCGATTGGTTGAACCGCCCGATTGGCCGACACCGCAGCTTTTGGCCGCTTCTTCAGCTCGATGCTGCGCCAGGGCGTCTATCTTGCGCCTTCGCAGTTCGAAGCCGGCTTCATGTCGCTCGCACACACAGACGATGATATCCGGTTCACCATCGGAGCAGCAGGCACGGCGATGCGCGAGGCTAGGGCGTAGAATTGGGGGATGTGAGACCGGTGGAAATTGCCGTTTGCGGCCTGAACCATCGCAGCGCGCCGGTAGCCATGCTGGAGAAGCTGGCGTTTGGCCCCGAAAGCCGCGTTCCAGCACTCATGGCGCTGGTCTCCGGCCGCGAAGCAGGCCCCGGGCCGGTGGCAGAAGCCGTGATCCTCTCGACCTGCAACCGCGTTGAATTGTACGTTGCCGCGCCGGCCTGTAGCCCGGAAGCCCTGCCGTTGGGGAGCTACTTTGCCGGCCCGCATGGCCTCGTCGAGGAAGCTGCCCCCTACCTTTACACCTACACGGGCGCCTCGGCCGCCTGCCACCTGTTCGCCGTCGCCGCCGGCCTGGATTCGATGATCGTGGGGGAGCCTCAGATCATAGGGCAGGTCAGGCAGGCCTACGAGGATGCACGCGGGGCGCACACAGCCGGCCCATTGCTGACCGCGCTTTTTCAGCGCGCGCTGGCCATCGGCAAGCGTGTCCGGAGCCAGACCCGGATCAGCCAACGCGCTGCCTCGGTGAGCTACGCAGCCGTGGAGTTGGCGGCCCGGCACCTGGGCGACCTGGCTTCGCGCCGCGTCTTGATCATCGGCGCCGGGCGCACCGGCCAACTCGCCGCGCAGTGCCTGGCAGGCCGCGGCGTGCGCGACGTCACGGTAGCCAACCGCAGCATCGAACACGCGGCGGCCCTGGCCGCCCAGTGGGGCGGGAAGGCGCGCGGCCTGGACCACATGGCAGAGGCCCTGCGGGCCGCAGACATCGTTATCAGCTGCACCAATGCGCCGGGCTACGTGGTGACCGAGGACATGCTACGGTGCGCGATGGCAGGCCGCGAGGAGGCTTTGTTGTTGATGCTGGATATCGCGATGCCGCGCGACGTCGAGCCGTCGGCGGGCTCGCTGGCCGGCGTCCGGCTCTTCAACATAGACGATCTGCGCACCGTCGTGGCAGAAAACCTCGACCAACGGCAGGCAGACGGCAGGGCGGCGCAGGGCATGATCGATGGCGAAGTGGCCGACTTCATGGAGTGGCTGCAGGCCCTGTCCGTAACGCCGCTCATCAGCGACCTGCGCCAGCAAGCCGAAAGTATCCGGCGGCGCGAGCTCGAACGCGCCATGCATCGGCTCGAAGGCCTGCCCGAGAACTATGCGACCATCGTCGATCTGCTGACCCGGCGCATCGTCAATCAGATGTTGCACCAGCCCACGGTACGCCTCAAGCAACACGCTTCGTGCGCCGACGGGAAGTTATATGCCCAGGCGGTGCGCGACCTATTTGGCCTCGGCGACGCGCCTGGCCCGGAGGGTTGACTTGTTACGCACGATCAGGCTGGGCAGCCGGGCCAGCACCCTGGCACTGACCCAGACCGAGTTGGTCCTTTCGGCGTTGCGAGCCCGGCATCCCGCGCGAGCTTTCGAGGTGCGCCGCATCTCCACGCACGGCGATCGTGTGCTTGACCGGTCGCTGACCGCGATCGGCGGCAAAGGCGTCTTCGTGCGCGAGATCGAGGAAGCGCTGCTGGCCGGTGAGATCGATCTTGCCGTGCACAGCTTCAAGGATCTGCCGACGGTCGCAACCCGACGGGTTAGCAGTCGGGGCCGTGACCGAACGAGCGGACCCCCGTGACGTGCTGGCAGCCGGTATGGGCGTGACGCTGGCAGACCTGCCTGCCGGGGCGCGCGTGGGCACCAGCAGCCGGCGGCGCGCCGTGCAGCTCCTCTCGATGCGCCCCGACCTTGGGGTGGTCAACATCCGGGGCAACGTGGAGACACGGTTGCGCAAGCTGGACGGCGGGCAGTACGAAGCCATCCTCTTGGCCGCGGCCGGCCTGGCGCGGCTTGGCCTGCTCGGGCGCGCCACGCAGATCTTCGATCCGAAGGCTTTTCTGCCGGCGCCGGGGCAGGGCGCCCTGGCTCTGGAGATGAGGGCAGCCGACGCCGAGGTGGCGGAGCTGGTGGCTCCGCTGGACGACGCGCCAACCCACGCTGCGGTGTCTGCCGAACGCGCCCTGCTGGCCGGGCTGGGCGGAGGTTGTGACCTCCCGATCGGCGCCTACGCCTGGCTCGACGCGGGGCAACTCGTGCTGCGCGCCCTGAGCGCGGATGAGGACGGGCACATTGCCAGCGGGGAGGCAGAGGGCTCGCCGGCCGATCCGTGCGCCCTCGGACGCCGGCTGGCCGAGACTTTGCTCCAACTTGGCGGCGCCAGATGAAGGCTGAGCCGGAAAGCACGATGGACACCGGCAGCCCGTTTGTCAAGACGCCGCTGGACGGCCTGCGCGTGCTCGTTACCCGGCCTGAGGAGCTAGCAGGCGGCCTGGTCCGGCAGTTGCGGGCCCTGGGCGCCGAGCCGATCGTCTGCCCGACGATCCGCTTCGTCCCGCCTGCCAGCTATGCGCCGTTGGATGCCGCGCTCCGCCAGGTCCAAAGCTACGATTGGATCATCTTCACGAGCGTCAACGGCGTACGCTTCTTTTTCGAGCGGCTGGCCACCCTGGGTATTGAGCCCGGCAGCCTGGCCGGGGCGCGCCTGGCGGCAATCGGGCCCGCGACCGCCCGCGGGCTTGAGGAGCGCGGGGTGGCGCCCGATCTCGTCCCGGCGCGCTACATCGCCGAGGCCATCCTGGACGAAATCGGCCAGGTGGCGGGGCAGCGCATCCTGCTGCCGCGGGCCGACATCGCCCGCAAGGCCCTGGCCGACGGGCTGCGGGCCAGGGGAGCCATCGTGGACGAAGTGGCAGCGTACTGCACGGTCGCGGCCGGCGGGACGCTGCCCCCAGGGCCGTTTGACTGGGTCACCTTTACGAGCGCATCCACTGTGCACAATCTGGCGGGTCTCGCCGAAGCAGCGGGCCAAAACCTTTCAGAGTATCTGGCGGGAGCGCGCATCGCCTGCATCGGGCCCATCACGGCTCAGGCCGTGCGGGCCGGCGGCCTCACGGTTGACCTGGAAGCGGCGGAGTATTCCATGGAGGGGCTGATCGCGGCGCTGGTGGAGCGCACGAACCACTCGACGGAGCAAACTTTATGAGCACCATTTCATCGCTTCGAGAGACAGACACATCGGCGGAGGGTGTGGTGCCTGGCAGCCACGGACCGGCGGAAGCCGCCCGCGGCGAGTCCGGCTTTCCGGCCCAGCGCATGCGGCGCCTGCGCCGCACGCCCGCCATCCGGCGGATGGTGCGCGAGACACAGCTGGCGGTCGACGACCTGATTTACCCGCTCTTTGTGATCCACGGCCATGGGCTCCGGCGAGAAGTGGCCTCCATGCCGGGCGTGTACCAGTGGTCGGTCGATGAGTTGCAGCACGAGGTCGAGGGCCTTGCGCGTGCCGGGAACCCGGCGGTCGTCCTGTTCGGTATCCCCCAGGCCAAGGATGAGATCGGGAGCGAGAACTTCGCCGACGACGGCATCGTTCAGCAGGCCATCCGAGCGATCAAGGCCACCGCGCCCGAAGTCGCGGTGATCACCGACGTCTGTATGTGCGAGTATACCAGCCACGGCCACTGCGGTATCGTACGGCACGAGGCATCCAGCGGCAGCGGGTACGTCATCAACAACGACGCCACGCTCGACGTTCTGGGGCGGGTCGTGGCCTCACACGCGGCGGCCGGCGCCGACATCGTGGCGCCCAGCGGCATGATGGACGGCCAGATCGCGGCCATCCGGGCGGCCCTCGACGCGAACGGGTTCCCCGAGGTGGCCATCATGGCGTATGCGGCCAAGTATGCTTCTGCCTTCTACGGCCCCTTCCGCGATGCAGCCGAGTCGCCTCCCCAGTTCGGCGACCGCAAGACCTATCAGATGGACCCGGCCAACGGGCGCGAGGCGCTGCGCGAGGTGGCCCTCGACATCGCCGAGGGTGCAGATATCGTGATGGTCAAGCCCGCGCTGCCCTACCTGGACGTGGTCCGGGCAGTGCGCGAGCGCTTCGATCATCCTTTGGCGGCCTACAATGTGAGCGGCGAGTACGCGATGGTGAAGGCCGCGGGCCGAAACGGCTGGATCGACGAGCGGGCCGTCACGCTCGAGCTGCTGACCAGCATCAGGCGGGCCGGTGCCGGGATGATCCTGACTTACTTCGCCAAAGAGGTTGCGGCATGGCTGGCCGAACGCTGAACCACTTCGCGCTGTACCGTTTCCGGGACGCCTACTATGCCCTCTCGGCGGGCGAGAGGGCTTCGTTCAACCGGAGTTGGCTGGCAGACCTGTGCCAGGCTGCGCCTGCCGTCGAGGTGTACCAGGTCTTTCCGGCGCGGGCCGACGCCAGCGTACTGGTGTGGAGCGCCCTGCCTGCGGAGGCAAACACCGCGGCGGGGGCTTTCTTCGAGCGCCACGCCCGGGCCATCAACCCGCGCGGCCTTTGCCTAGAGGCCGTCGCCTCGCTGTGGGGCTTCACGCGGCCGTCGCAATATGCCCGTGGCGGATCCGCGCGCAAGAGCTGGAGCCGCTGGCAGGGCCGCGCCTGCCTTACCTGATCGCCTATCCTTTCGTCAAGACGGCGGATTGGTACCTGATGAGCCGGGATGCTCGCCAGGGCATGATGAACGAGCACATCCGGGTGGGCCATCAGTATCCCGAGATCAAGCAGTTGCTCCTTTACTCGTTCGGCTTGCAGGAACAGGAATTCGTGGTGGTATACGAGACGGACGACCTGAGCAGGTTCTCCGACCTGGTCGCCGAGCTGCGGGGCGTCGAGGGGCGCCGCTACACCCAGCGCGATACGCCGACGTACACGGCGATATACCATCCACGCGAAGAGACGCTCGCGTTATGGGAATGAGCGAATGACGCTGTGAACGATCGTTTCCTGCGTGCCTGCCGGCGCGAGCCCGTGGACCGCACCCCGATCTGGCTGATGCGCCAGGCCGGGCGCTATCTCGACGAATATCGCCAGCTGCGCGAGAAGCACTCGATGCTGGAGATGATCCGCACGCCCGAGCTGGCGGCGCAGGTCACCCTGCAGCCGCTGCAGCGCTTCCCCCTTGACGCGGCCATCATCTTCGCCGACATCTTGCCGCCGCTCATCGGGATGGGCGTCCACCTGAGCTATGAGACGGGAGAGGGGCCCGTCATCCGGGACTATCTTTGTTCCGCTGAAGACGTGGAGCGCCTGCGCGTCCCATCGCCTGAAGAGAATGTGCCCTTCACGCTGGAGGCCATCGCGCTGGTCCGCCGCGAGCTCGATGGGCGGGTGCCGCTCATCGGCTTCGCGGGCGCGCCATTCACGCTCGCCAGTTACCTCGTGGAGGGCGCCGGCACGCGCGACCTGCGGCAGACGAAGAGCTTCATGTTCCAGCAGCCGGATGCCTGGCGCAGCCTCATGGAAAAGCTGGCCACCGTGACCGGAGACTATCTGGCCGCCCAGGTGCACGCCGGCGCCCAGGCCGTCCAGCTTTTCGATAGTTGGGCCGGGGCGCTCGCCCCGGCCGATTACAGAGACTATGTGTTGCCCTACACCAGCCGATCCATCGCGAAGGCGCGGGCGACCGGCGTCCCGGTAATCCACTTTACCACGGGCAGCGCCGGCATGCTGGGGCTGCTGCGCGAATCGGGCGCCGACGTGATCGGCGTGGACTGGCGCGTGGACCTGGCCGAAGCCTGGGCCCGCTTAGGGCCCGATGTTGCCGTGCAGGGCAATCTCGACCCCGCGACGCTGTTGGCGCCGCGCCCGGAAGTCGAGCGCCGGGCAAGCCAGGTGCTGGCGGCAGCCGCCGGGAGGCGCGGGCACATTTTCAACCTGGGCCACGGCGTGGCGCCGCAGACCCCCGTCGGGAGCGTGCAGGCACTGGTGGACTTCGTGCATGAGAACGGCGGGAGCAGGGAGTAGGGAATAGGGAGCAGGGGGTGGGTGGTGAGCACAGCCGGTCACGGGATGGAGGCCAGGGCAGCATATGGATCACGGTTTAACCAACGGTTCTGAATTGGGGAGCCCGGGCGAGATGAGCGCGGGGCCTGAAATTGCCGTGTTGTTGATGGCGTACGGCGGGCCCAGCTCGCTGGCCGACGTCGCACCGTACCTCCAGGACGTCCGGGGCGGCCGGCCTACGCCTCCCGAGCTGCTGGTCGAGATGGAACACCGTTACGCGCGCATCGGCGGCCGCTCACCGTTGCTGGAAGTCACGCGACAGCAGGCACAGGCCCTCGAGTGGCACCTCAACGGCAATCCCGTCGATGGGCAATGGGACCCCAGCAGGGCAGAGGCAGTTTACGCGGGGCCGGGAACAAGGGACCGGGGCGGGCCCCGTTTCCCCACTCCCCTTCCGTGCCCGTTTTCGCGTATATGTGGGCATGCGGCATTGGCATCCTTACATCCACGAGACGGTGAGCCAGATGGTCCAGGAAGGCGTGCAGAAGGTGGTGGCGTTGTGCATGGCGCCGCATTATTCGCGGATGAGCGTGGGGGCCTATTTCCAGAGACTTGACGAGGCCACCGCAGCGCTGGGCGCACGCCTGGACGTCTCGCGGATCGAAGACTGGCACGCCCATCCTCTATTCATCCGGGCGCTCGCCGAGCGTGCGGGTGAGGCCTGGGGGCGGCTCAGTGAGGGATCCCGCACCGGGCTAAGGGGCTGCCCGGCGATCTTGACGGCCCCGGGGAGCCCGGCCGTGAGGCAGAGGGCCCGAGCGAGGGCAGGCCGGCCGGCGGGCAGGCGCGATTCCTCTTCACAGCGCACAGCCTGCCGGCGGCGATCGTCGAGCAGGGGGACCCCTATGAGGCCGAGCTGCTCGAAGACGTGCGGCCTGCTCGCCGGGCTGCTGGGCCTGCCCGGCGACCGCTGGCGGTTCTGCTATCAGAGCGCCGGGACGACGGGAGCCCGCTGGCTTGGCCCTCGGGCCGAGGACGTGCTGGTGGAGCTCTGTGATGCGGGGGAGAAAGAGATCGTCGTCGTGCCGGTGGGATTCGTGGCCGACCACGTCGAGGTGCTTTACGATATCGACGTCGTGCTGCGCGAGCTGGCTGCCGCCCATGGCGCGCGCCTGGAGCGCGCGACAAGATGTCGGCCGCGCGGCGCAAGGGGAAGTGGATCGGTGGCCATCCAGTCTTGGGCTATGACATCGATG
>CAWEHT010000057.1:0-10417 GCA_963808455.1 uncultured Chloroflexia bacterium
TTACAGAATAACCATGCAATTGGGTATGATCAGTGTGGGCGGAAAGTTCTGAAGTGACCACCACCCATCCCGGCGTGGGAACGAGTGGTGGCTTTGAAATGCGGAGGCAACGGTGAATCGCAGCTCGATTTCGCTGGGTCGTGCTCTTCGGCATACCTGTTGGACTGGATTACTCGTGGTTCCTGATCTTCGCTCTGCTGACCTGGTCGCTGGCCACCAGCTACTACCCGGCGGAGTTCAGGAACTGGCCTACCGCCGAGTACTGGACCCTCGGTGCGGTGACGGCAATCATGCTGTTTGTCAGCGTGCTCCTGCACGAGCTGGGGCATTCGATCGTGGCCCTGCGCTACAAGATCCCGGTAAGCAGCATCACGCTGTACATCTTCGGCGGTGTCTCCCAGGTTAGCATCGAACCAACCAGCCCCTCCTCCGCATTCTGGATCACGATCGCCGGCCCCGCGGTGAGCTTCGCTCTGGGCGCATTTTTCGGGCTGCTGGCGCCGGCCTTTGCGGCCGTGACCCCATTGCTGGCCCTGGCCCGATACCTGGCCTATATCAACGTCGCTTTGGGCGTCTTCAACCTGATCCCCGGCTTTCCCCTCGATGGCGGCGGTGTTTTGCGGGCCATCGTCTGGGGTATCACGCACGATGCGAAACGTGCCACCTTCATCGTCGCCAACGTGGGACGCTTCATCGCCTATCTCATTATCGCCGTTGGCGTCTGGCAGATCGTCAGCGGCAATCTGATCAATGGCCTGTGGATCGCCTTTATCGGCTGGTTCATGGAGAACGCCGCCGCGGCCCAGGTCCAGCAGCAGAAGGTCCAGAGCCTGCTGGCCGGCCACAAAGTATCAGAAGCCATGCGGCGCACTTACGCGGCGGTCTGCCCAGATACGAGCCTCGAGGAGATCGTCCACAATCATATCCTGGCCAATGCCCGGCGCAGCCTGGTGGTCGAGGACACCGGAAAGGTCGTCGGCCTGCTGACCGTACATCACATCAAGGAGATACCGCCGGCCAGCTGGCCGGCGGTGACTGCCGGCCAGGCAATGATCCCGATGGCACAAATGAAACGTGTCCAGCCGGATGCTGAGCTTTGGTCGGCTTTGCAAGAGATGGACCGCGATGGCGTCAACCAGTTACCGGTCATGGTCGATAGCCAGATCCAGGGCATGTTGGGCCGGGACGACGTGATCAGTTTCCTGCGTACTTCAAGGGAGCTGGGAGCTTAGATAGGGAGGTACCGTATGGCGCAAACGCCTAAGAAATCAGGATGGCTTCGCCGGCTTGCGGGCCGGTTTTTCGGGGTACCGTTCCGGGACTTGCCCATGGAATTCGGCGAGCCGGTGCCGCCGGAGTTGCGTGTCTTCGAGGCAGAGGCGGAGGCTGCTCAACACTCCGCTCACGAAGAGCATGGGCCTTCACCCACGCAACGCGGGCAGACCCACCCGAGCCATCAAGATGAATCGCAATACCGGCGATAGCCGGGCTCTGACAGGAGACGCGTGTCTTGCCGCTGGTCCTGAGTACCAGGATCCCTCTGGTGATCGACGAATGTGGGATTCTGCGCGGTCGGCCATGCTATCTCCAGCTGGCTTCTGGCCAGCATCTCGAACCTGGCAACCTTCTCAGCCGCTGACCAGCTTGCCGATCAGGACGCCGGCCGCGGCCGCGATCCCGGCGACCCCCAGCGTCTCGAGGACGGTGAGCCGGAGATTGGTGTGTGCGAGGCGTGCCATTCTTCTTTTCATTCACAACCTCCCCGGCCCTACACAAGTGCTCAAACCGGGCTGGATTATACGCGATTCAGATCAGTAGACCCCCAATAAGAGGGGGTCTACTACCCCCCTTCGAGTCTACCCCTTTGTTGCCCGGTCGCCTACAATCAGGGCCAATAGTTGGCTTGACTCGTGCTCGGGCTCTCATGTGGAGGCAAACATGTGCTGTCTTGTCACCGTGCTGCTGCTGCTTGGTCCACGGCTGGCCACGCTGGTCTGGTGGTTCATCGACACGGCGCGCTTCAACCTCGCCTTCCAGGCGTGGCCACATCCGTTCCAGCTGGCTTTCCCCCTGTGGGTCTGGCCGCTGGTAGGCGCCATATTCCTGCCGTGGACTACCTTGGCCTATCTATTCGTCTTTCCGGGGGGCATGGTAGGCCAGGCCTGGCTGTGGATAGGGCTCGGTCTCCTGCTCGACATGATCTCCCACTTCGGCAGCGGCTATCACTCTCACGATCGCGTTTCCCGCCAGCGCAATTAAACAGGCTGCTTGCTCGCGGTGGTGCTGCTGCCGCAGATCGGCTATCCGATGATGCACAAGGAGGCACGAGATGGAAATCCCCTTGAAGGCTCATGTTGAGTGTACGGACGGTATCTACGGGCACTCCGTGTATGTGCTGGTGAACCCGCTCCTCGACCAGGTCACGCACTTGGTGGTGCGAGAGGATGCAGCGCCCCATACAGAGTACATTGTGCCGGTTGATGTGGTATCCGCCACGACAGCCGATACCATTGGGCTGCGCTGCAGCCAGGCCGAGCTGGAGAAGATGGACCGGTTTGTCCAAACGGAGTTCGTCGAAGAGAAGGTGCCCCAGATGTACCCAGGCTATGGCTATGGTGGATATGGCATGGGAGGATTCTACTA
This sequence comes from uncultured Chloroflexia bacterium, assembly GCA_963808455.1. GTDB lineage: Bacteria > Chloroflexota > Anaerolineae > CG2-30-64-16 > CG2-30-64-16 > CAWEHT01. Next base: position 2,644 of record CAWEHT010000057.1, read on the forward strand.
CTGGCCGTATGCCACTTACGAAACGACAGTGAACGTGCCTGTGGAGCATCGGCAGATCCCGATCGGGGAACTGGCGGTGCGCCGCGGCACACGCGTCGAGGCGACCGATGGTTTCGTGGGCAAAGTCAACGAATTCCTGGTCAACCCGGACAACGGCCACATCACCCACCTGGTGATGCGAGAAGGACACCTGTGGGGACAGAAGGATGTGACCATCCCCCTCTCGGCGATGGATGATACCCGGCAGGATAGCGATACCGTGTTCCTGAAGGTCGATAAGCATCAGATCGAGTCCCTGCCGACCGTCCCGGTGCATAGGCGCTGGTCCTGAGCATCAGGGTTTGCCGGGCAAACCTGCGCTGGACTGGTCTCACGAGGGGTCTCCGGAACTGCCAGGCGGAAGAAATCGTCACTGGCGCAACTATCTCAATGCTCACATTGCCGATCTCGCCAATGTGATCGACATGGACGCCATCCGCGACGCCAAAATCAGCCTGGGCACGGTTGAAGGTGATGGCTGAGAGCGGATGGTTCGTTGCGCGTCCATCTGGGACCGAGGATATCTACAAGATCTACGCAGAGAGCTTTCAGGGAGCGGATCATCTGCGCCGTATCGAGGAGGAAGCCCAGGCTATCGTCAACGACGCTCTCGCGGCAGGGACCTCGCCGGGAAATGGCTCGAGCAAGGAACATGATTGAAGGAGAATCCATGAGCCAGCAAACGCGTGCCAGCCACGCCATCTACAATTCTTCTACCCACGGAAGTCGAGGGGTTCGACTCCCTGGCCGAGCTGGCCCTGGATCTGCGCTGGTCGTGGAATCATGCCACCGACGAGGTGTGGCGGCGGCTGGAGCCCGAGCTGTGGGAGCTCACGCATAACCCCTGGGTGGTCCTGCAGACGGTCTCGCGGGACCGGCTCGAACATGTGCTGGCCGATCCCGCATTCCGCAAGAACGTGGATGACCTGGTCCAGACCAGGCGGCAAGCGCTGGAGGCGCCGGCGTGGTTTCAGCAAAATCATCCAGAGGCTCCCCTGACCTGCGCCGCCTATTTCAGCATGGAATTCATGTTGAGCGAAGCCCTGCCCATCTACTCGGGCGGGCTCGGCAACGTGGCCGGCGATCAGCTCAAAGCCGCCAGCGATCTGGGCGTGCCGGTGGTCGGCGTGGGACTGCTGTACCAGCAAGGCTATTTTCGCCAGGTGATCGACAAGGACGGCGCGCAACAGGCCCTCTTCCCGTATAACGACCCCGGACAGTTGCCGATCTCGCCTTTGCGCCAGGCCAACGGCGAGTGGTTGCGCTTGGAGATCGCCTTGCCCGGTTACTCGGTCTGGCTGCGCGCCTGGCAGGTCGAGGTCGGCAGAGTGAAGCTTTACCTGCTGGACAGCAATGACGCGGCGAACTCCGCCGTGCATCGAGGGATTACCAGCGAGCTGTATGGCGGCGGGCCGGAGCTGCGCCTCACGCAAGAATTGCTCCTCGGCATCGGCGGATGGCGGCTGCTCCGTGCGCTTGGCATCCAGCCGGAGGTCTGCCATCTGAATGAAGGGCATGCGGCCTTTGCCGTGTTGGAACGCGCCCGCTAGTTTCATGCAAGAGACCGGGCAGCCCTTCGAAGTCGCACTGGCCGTCACGCGGGCGGGGAACCTTTTCACCACGCACACGGCGGTGGCCGCCGGCTTTGACCGGTTCACGCCGGCTCTCATCGAGCAATACCTCGGTGGGTATGCCGAGCAGGAGCTCGGCATCACACTCCACGACTTGCTGGCCCTGGGCCGCCAGAACCCGAACGACTCGTCGGAGAGTTTCAACATGGCCTATCTGGCCATCCGGGGGAGCGGCGCGGTGAATGGCGTGAGCCGCTTGCATGGGCGAGTCAGCCGGCACTTGTTCGAGCCTCTCTTTCCGCGCTGGCCGGCGGACGAAGTGCCCGTCGGACACGTGACCAACGGAGTGCACATGCCGAGCTGGGACTCGGCCCCGGCCGACGATCTCTGGACGGAAGCCTGCGGGAAAGACCGCTGGCTGGGGCCGACAGAAACCCTGGGGCAGGACATGCGCCGCGTGTCCGACGCGACGCTGTGGCAATTCCGCACCGCCGCCAGCAGGTCTCTCGTTGAATACGCCCGCGAACAACTGTCCCGGCAACTGGCCGCCTCAGGCGCGTCCTCCGAGGCGGTTGACGAAGCAAAGCATCTGTTTGATCCCAATGCCTTGACATTAGGCTTTGCGCGCCGCTTCGCGACCTACAAGAGGCCGAACCTGCTGCTGCACGACCCGGAGCGACTGCTGCGTCTGCTGTCCGATCCTCAGCGCCCGGTGCAACTCATCCTCGCCGGCAAAGCCCACCCGGCGGACCAGGCAGGGCAGGCGCTGATTCACGAATGGACCCATTTCATCCGGCAGCCCGAAGCTCGGCCGCATGCGATCTTCCTCAGCGACTACGACATGCTCTTGACCGAGCACCTGGTGCAGGGGGTGGATGTCTGGATCAATACGCCACGGCGACCCTGGGAGGCTTGCGGGACGAGTGGCATGAAGGTGCTCGTCAATGGCGGCATCAATCTTTCCGAGCTGGACGGCTGGTGGGCGGAAGCCTATACGCCTGAGGTGGGGTGGGCGTTGGGAGACGGCCGGGAACATGGCGACGATCCCGCCTGGGATGCCGTCGAAGCCGGCGCGCTCTTCGACCTGCTCGAGCGGGAGGTGATCCCGGAGTTCTATGCCCGAGACGCGAGCGGCATTCCCACCGCCTGGGTCAAGCGGATGCGGGAAAGCATGGCGCGGTTGACGCCGTCCTTCTCCGCCAACCGCTCGGTGTGCGAATACACGGAGCAGCATTACCTTCCGGCTGCTGCGGCCTACCGTGCGCGCGCCGCCGATAAAGGCGCCGTGGGCAGGCAGATGGTGGATTGGCGCCAGGCACTTGATGAGAAATGGGCCGCGCTGCACTTCGGCGAAGTGCAGGTGGAAACCAAAGGCGAGCAGCACGTGGTTGAGGTTCAGGGCTATCTCGGTGACCTCGATCCCAAGGCGGTGCGGGTCGAGCTTTATGTCGAGGGCATGAACGGCAGCGCACCGGTGCGGCAGGAGATGGAGCGCGTGCGCCAACTGGCCGGCGCGCCGGGCGGCTGCGTCTACCGCGCGGCGGTGGCTGCGGCCCGCCCACCCGCGGGCTATACGGCACGAGTGATGCCGCACTTCGAGGGCGTTGCGGTCCCGCTGGAAGCTGCACGAATCCTGTGGCAACGATGATGAAGACGCCCCCACGCGAGCTGCACGCTGATATCGGCGAAGAACATCGCTTCAACTTCAACCACCTGAGCCCCCGATCCGGCGCCATACTGCTGGCTCGCGGAACGCAGGGGCCGGCGGCGTTAGCGGAGGCCAAATGAAAAGCGCGATCCCGATCACGACGTTGTTCCTGGATGTAGGTGGCGTGCTGCTCACCAACGGGTGGGGCCATGAATCCCGGGCCCTGGCTGCCAAGGCGTTCGACCTGAACCTGGATGAGATGGAGGGCCGGCATCACCTGACTTTTGATACTTACGAAGTGGGCAAACTCACGCTGGAGGAATACCTGAGCCGGACGGTGTTCTATGAGCAGCGACCGTTCACGCGGGAGACGTTCCGGGAATTCATGTTCGCGCAGTCGCAACCTTATGCGGAGATGATCGAGCTGGTCCGCAAACTCAAGGCGCAGCACGGACTGAGGATTGCCACGGTCAACAACGAAGCCCGCGAACTGAACTCGCATCGGATTCAAAGGTTCAAGCTGGCTGAGTTCGTGGACTTCTTCATCTCCTCCTGCTTTGTCCACTTCCGCAAACCCGACGCGGACATCTTTCGTCTTGCGCTGGACATCTCCCAGGTGCCGGCCGAGCAGGTGGTCTATATCGATGACCAGCCGCTGTTCGTCCAGGTCGCGGAAGGTCTGGGGATTCGCGGGATCCGTCACACGGATTACAGGTCTACGTGCGCGCAACTGGCCGCGTTCGGATTGCAGGACAGAGAAAGTGCCTGAAGGAGCATTGTTATGAAGCTGAATCATGGGACTAAGAGGGAACTCGCCCTGGGAACGGAGAAGATGAACGAAGCGGACAGGCCCCTATCGCCCGATCTGCTGCAAAAGATGAACGCGTACTGGCGCGCCGCGAACTACCTCTCGGTCGGCCAGATTTATCTCTGCGACAACCCTTTGCTTCGAGAGCCGCTGAAGCTGGCGCACGTCAAGCCGCTGGTGGTCGGACACTGGGGCACGACGCCGGGCCAGAACTTCATCTACGTGCATCTGAACCGGGTCATCAAGAAGTATGACCTGGATATGTTCTACATCGCCGGTCCCGGGCACGGCGGCCCGGCGCTGGTGGCCAACACGTACCTCGAAGGCACCTACAGCGAGATCTATCCCAACATCAGCCAGGATGAGGCCGGGCTGAAGAAGCTGTTCACGCAATTCTCGTTTCCCGGCGGGATCTCCAGCCATGTTGCGCCGACGACGCCGGGATCGATTCACGAAGGTGGCGAGCTGGGCTACTCGCTCAGCCATGCCTTCGGGGCCGCGTTCGACAATCCCGATCTGATCGTGGCCTGCATCGTCGGGGACGGCGAAGCGGAAACCGGCCCCTTGGCGACTGCATGGCAGTCCAACAAGTTTCTCAACCCGATCACCGACGGGGCTGTGCTGCCGATCCTGCACCTCAATGGCTACAAGATCAGCAACCCCACCGTGCTGGCCCGCATCGAGCCTGAGGAATTGGAGCAATTCCTGCGAGGCTGCGGCTGGACGCCCTACTTTGTGGAAGGCGATGACCCGGAAAAGATGCATCAACTCATGGCCGCCACCCTGGATAAGGCCATCGAGGAGATCCGGCAAATCCAAAGCCATGCACGGAACACGAACGACCCCGCCCGGCCGCGCTGGCCTATGATCGTCCTGCGGTCGCCCAAGGGCTGGACTGGGCCGAAAATGGTCGATGGTCTGCAAGTTGAGGGCACGTTCCGGGCGCACCAGGTGCCGCTCCTGGTGGACGCCGACCATCCCGAGCACGTCCAGCAGCTTGAAAGCTGGCTGAAGAGCTACCAGGCCGAAGAACTGTTCGATGAGGACGGCCGGCTCAGGCCGGAATTGGCCGAGCTGGCGCCCAAAGGTGAGCGACGGATGGGCGCCAATCCCCACACCAACGGCGGCGCCCTGTTGCGCGACCTGCGCATGCCCGATTTTCACATCCACGCGGTCGATGTGCCTGCGCCCGGCGCCGTTGACGCCCAGGATACGCTCGTTCTGGGCAGTTTTCTGCGCGACGTGGCCAAGCTCAATCAGGAGCAGCGCAATTTCAGGCTCTTCGGCCCTGACGAAACGGTCTCCAATCTTTTGGGCGCGGTCTTTGAAGTCACCAACCGGCAGTGGGACGCCAGGACAGAAAAGAATGACGAGTTCCTGGCGCCCGACGGACGCGTGCTGGACTCGATGCTCAGCGAGCACCAGTGCGAGGGTTGGCTGGAAGGATATCTGCTCACCGGACGGCACGGGGTGTTCAATAGCTACGAGGCTTTCATCCGCATCGTCAACTCGATGTTCAGCCAGCACGCCAAATGGCTGAAGGTGACATTGGAATTGCCGTGGCGCCGCAAGATCGCCTCGCTGAATTATCTGCTGGCCTCCCACGTCTGGCAGCAGGATCACAACGGCTTCACGCACCAGGACCCCGGCTTCCTCGACCACGTCGTCAACAAGAAGGCCGATATCGTGCGCATTTACTTGCCGCCAGACGCCAACTGCTTGCTGTCTGTCATGGATCACTGCCTGCGCAGCCGGCACTATGTGAACGTCGTGGTGGCGGGCAAGCATGCGCTGCCCCAGTGGCTAACCATGGACGCCGCGGTCGTGCATTGCACCGAGGGCATTGGCATCTGGCCGTGGGCCAGCAACGACCAGGGCGCTGAGCCGGACGTGGTGATGGCGTGTTGCGGAGACACGCCTACCCTGGAGATTCTGGCCGCGGTTTCCATCGTTCGCCAGCAGCTGCCCAATCTGAGAATCCGGGTGATCAATGTTGTCGATCTCATGAAGCTGCAGCCTACGAGCGAGCACCCGCACGGGCTGAACGACACGGATTACGATTCGCTCTTCACGAAGGAGAAGCCCATCATTTTCGGCTTTCACGGATACCCCTGGCTGGTCCACCGGCTGACCTACCGCCGCACCAACCGCAACCTGCACGTCCGGGGCTACAAGGAAGAGGGCACGATCACGACGGCCTTTGATATCAGGGTGCAGAACGACCTGGACCGCTTCCACCTGGTGCAAGACGTGGTCGATCGCCTGCCGCAGTTGGGCGCCAAGGGGGCCTACCTGAAGCAGATGATGCAGGACAAGCTGATCGAGCACAAGCAGTACATCGACAAGCACGGTGCAGACATGCCGGAAATCCGTAACTGGAACTGGAAGCGGAGCCAACCCCAATGAATGGGCAGGAGCTAGTTGATTGTGACCACGCATTGTCTCGGCGAGTGTATCAGTGGCGCCATCCTCTACGACGAGACGATCCGCCGGCAGAAGAAAGACGGCCCGCCCTTTGCAAAAGCCATTGCAGATGCAGGCATCATCCATGGAGATCTGGCATGGCGAGGAGGCTCACGTGCCGGCAGCGCAGCAAGCTCTATACCATCGGGCCAGATGCAATCGGGCGGAGCACGGCGCGGTGAATACGATGCCGCGATGGAAACGACGCGGGCCTGACAACAGGTATCCCGTAACTCACGCAACCTGCGTCATGTCAAAGAAAGGAGAATTCCCATCATGAAAGCCGATGCCGACCTGCCCAAAGCGCCGGAATCGAAGCCAGATGCGAAGGACGATCTGAAATCCCTGCCCCTGCCGGAAGTGGAGAAAAAATTGGGGTCGTCGCCGGACGGCCTCAGTCAGGCCGAGGCGCAGAAACGGCTGACCCAATATGGGCCTAACGAGATTGAAGAAAAGAAAACCAATCCGTTCCTGAAATTCCTCACCTATTTCTGGGGTCCCATCCCGTGGATGATCGAAGCGGCGGTGATTCTGTCGGGCGTCGTCCGGCACTGGCCGGATTTCTTCATCATCCTGCTGTCTGCTGGTTTCCAACGCCGTGGTCGGCTTCTGGGAAGAACACCAGGCGGGCAACGCCATCGCCGCCCTGAAGGCCAAGCTGGCGATCAAGGCCCGGGTGAAACGTGATGGGAAGTGGATCACCCCGGCGGCGCGTGAGTTGGTGCCGGGCGACGTCATCCGCCTGCGCCTGGGCGACATCGTGCCGGCGGATGCGCGCTTGCTGGCGGGCGACCCGGTGGAGGTGGATCAGTCCGCGTTGACCGGCGAGTCTTTGCCCGCCACGCGCAAACCCGGCGACGCGGTGTTTTCCGGGTCGATCATCCGCCAGGGCGAAATCGACGCGATGGTGTACGCCACGGGTGCGAACACCTACTTCGGCAAGACCGCGCAATTGGTGCAGGAGGCGCACACCGTCAGCCATTTCCAGCGTGCCGTGCTGAAGATTGGCGATTACCTGATCGTCCTCGCGGTGGCTCTGGTGGTGGTAATCATTATCGTCGCGCTCTTCCGCGGCGACCCGATCCTCACCACGCTGCAGTTCGCCCTGGTGCTGACGGTGGCCGCGATTCCCGTGGCGATGCCCACGGTGCTGTCGGTGACCATGGCGGTCGGTGCGCGCCTGCTGGCCAAAAAAGAGGCGATTGTGACCCGGTTGGCGGCCATCGAGGAATTGGCGGGCGTGGA
>CAWEHT010000058.1:0-8369 GCA_963808455.1 uncultured Chloroflexia bacterium
GTTGTGTAACCTACTTGGTTGGTTACAGACGTATTGCTGTACCGGGTCATATCCTGCTTTACTGTCTCACAGAAACCGTGGAGGATCCAACCGTGTGGTCCGCATGATTTTGGAAGAGCGGATAGGGGAGCTAGAATTGGCACAGGTACAGCGATATACTGCATCACTCAGTGAGGAGAGAGTATGAAGCTGAAGAATCTATGGCTAAACATCAATGGCGCGAACCGCATGTTCATTTGCAATCCCGAGACGGACTCCCTGGCAGATTTGCTCCGCCGCATCGGGCTGACAGGCACAAAAGTCGGCTGTGACGCCGGTGTGTGCGGTTCTTGCTCGGTCATATTGAACGGCAAGCTGGTCCGCGCATGCCTCAAAAAGATGCGCACGGTCGATCAGTACAGCAAAGTGCTCACAATCGAGGGCATCGGCACGCCCAGCCACCTGCACCCTCTCCAGGTGGCTTTTATGAACTGCGGCGCGGTGCATTGCGGTTTCTGCACCCCGGGCTTTATCGTGTCCGCCTATGCCCTGTTGCTGGAAAACAACCACCCCAGCCGTGCGGAAGTGCGCCGCTGGTTCCAAAAGAACCTCAACGTTTGCCGCTGCACCGGCTACAAGCAGATCGTCAACGCGGTGATGGCTGCGGCACAGGTGATGCGCGGCGAAAAAACCATCGCAGACATCTCCTTCTGGGCGCCCCAGGACGGGGAGTATTACGGCAAGCCGGTCGTTCGCCCCACGGCGCTGGCCAAGGTCTGCGGCCTCGCCAACTATGGCGACGACCAGGAGCTCATGATGCCGGCCGAAACCCTCCACGTGGCAATCGTGCAGCCCAGGGTCGCGCATCATGCGAAGATTCTCAAGATCGACACCGGCGAAGCGGAAAAGATGCCCGGCGTGGTCAAGATCATCACACACGAGGATCTCAAGGCTGCCGGCGGCACAAACGTGATGGCGGAGGGCCAGTTCCACGAGCGCACGACGGTCATGGTGCCCAGCCGCAAAGTCCTGTGTGAAGACAGGATCTATCGCTATGGCGACGTGGTGGCCCTGGCCGTTGCCGATACGAAGGATCACGCTCGCGCTGCGGCCGCCAGGGTCAAGGTCGAGATCGAAAAGCTACCAGAGTACCTCAGCTATCTCGACGCCGTCATGCCCGACGCCATGCGTGTCCATGAAGACACACCCAACATCTTTTCTATGCAGCCGGTACTGAAGGGTGTGGGACTGCAGGACGCCTCCAAAGTGGCCGAGGTGATCGACAACTCTGCCTACAGCGTAGAGGGCAGCTTCTACTCATCTCGAGAGCCGCACCTCACCATCGAGGGCGACACCGTCCAGACCTATTTCGATGAGGATGGTTTTCTGGCGATCCAGTGCAAATCCCAGGGCGTCTACACCTCCATCGGGCGCATCGGCGATTCAGTAGGCGTGCCCAAGAATAGACTTCCGCGTCATCATGAACGCCACGGGCGCGAGCTTTGGCTGGTCAACCAACGCGGGCGACCTCTGTCTGGCCGCAGCTGCTGCCGTGGTGACCGGGATGCCCGTAGCACTTTCCATGAGCTATGAAGAGCACCAGCACTTCTCCGGCAAGCGCTGCCCCTGCCATTCCAATGGGCGCGTCGCCTGTGACGAGAATGGCATCATCACGGCAGCCGAATTCGAATTCGGCATGGACCACGGCGCGTACTCGTGGGGCGGCGATGATATCATGACCAAGCAGGTCCGTTTTGCTTTCTTCCCTTACAAGATACCACACGTGGCCGGCCTCTCGCGCATCGCCAACACGAACCACAATTTCGGCACGGCCTACCGCAGCTACGGTTCGCCCCAGGCCTATACCCTGAGCGAGGCGCTGATGGACATGCTGGCGGAAAAGGCCGGCATCGACCCCTTTGAGTTTCGCCGGCGCAACATCGCCAGGCCGGGCGACACCAACATCAACAGCTATCCCTTCAGGCAATATCCCATGGAAGAGATCATGGAAAGAATGCAGCCCTTCTATGAGCGCGCCGTCAAGGAGGCCAAGGAGCACGATACGCCCGAGCTGCGCCGCGGCGTGGGCCTCGCGTGGGGCGGTTTCAATGTGACCAAGGGCGCCACGGACGTTTCTTCCGTTGCATTGGAGCTCAATCCCGATAACACCTTTACCAAGTACGACACCTGGCAGGAACTGGGCCAGGGCGGCGACATCGGCTCGCTGATGGTGACGCTGGAAGCGCTCAAGCCGCTGGGCGTGACCCCCGACCGCATCAGGCTCGTCCAGAACGATACCAAGCTCTGCCCGGATACGGGGATGTCGGGCGCCAGCCGTTCCCATTATATGGATGGCAACGCCAGCATCGTCGCCGCGGAAAAGCTCATGAGAGCGATGTGCAAGCCCGACGGCACCTACCGCACCTACGATGAAATGGTCCAAGAGGGCATCCCGACGAAATATATAGGCAAGTATGCGACCGTCGCGACGCCGGGCCTGTGCCGGCTCGATCCCAACACCGGCATCGGCGACCCTACGCCCGCGTTCACCTATGCCCTGAACCTGGCCGAGGTCGAGGTGGATACCAGGACGGGCAAGACCCGAGTGATCCGTTTCACCTGCGTGGATGAGGTCGGCAAGGTCGGCAACATCGACGCGGTCAACGGCCAGGCCTACAGCGGCATCTCTCACAGCATCGGCTTCGCCCTCAGCGAGAACTATGACGACGTGAAGAAGCATACCAATATCGCGAACAGTGGCGTGCCTTTCATCGAGGCCATCCCAGACGACATCACCGTCATCCACCTGGAAAACTACGATGCGACTGGTCCCTTCGGCTCCTCCGGCGCCTCCGAGGCCTTCCAGTCCGCCGGCCACGTAGCGGTGCTGAATGCCATCCATAATGCTTGCGGCGTGCGCATCTACGAGATGCCCGCCACGAAGGAGAAGGTCAAGGCCGGGCTAGATATCATTGCCCGAGGCGGCGAGATCCTGCCGCCAAAGAAGTACTTCCTCGGCTCCGACCTGTACGACGAGCTGGAGGACATCCAGGCAAATCCCGTGCCGTTCGGCGGCAACGATTATTTCAAGCCCCTGGGCAGCACGGATTCGGAGAGATTCTTCTAGAAATTGAGAGCCGTCAAAGAAGCCTGTTTGCAGCACGAGCCGGCCTTTTGCACCGCCGCCTGCCCGTTTCATCTTGACGTTCGCGATTTCATGGCCAAGATGCAGCGCGGCGGCTTCAACGCGGCGTACCGGGCCTATCTGAACGCGGTGGGCTTCCCGGGCATCGTTACTGCCCTGTGTGACGAGCCGTGCAAGCAGGTCTGCCCAAGGCGGACCACGGACAGCGCCATATCCATGAGGCTGCTTGAAACAGCCGCCATGGGCTATGCGCGCACTACCGACCCCAATAGCTACAACCTGGCGCCCAAGCACATCAGGGTGGCGATCATCGGCGCAGGCAGCAGCGGGCTGGCCTGCGCGCAGCGGCTGGCCGCCAGGAAGTACGACGTGACCGTCTATGAACGGTCGGACAGGATCGGTGGGGGGCTCTGGGGGCTGCTGCCGCCCGAGGCCTTCCTGAAAGACATCGAGCAGCAGTTCCAGCACGAAGAATACAAACTGTACCTGAACACGGAGATCCACAGCCTCGACGAGTTGGCCTTTGACGCCATCTACGTGGCTACCGGTTGGGGCGGCGCCGATTTCGGGCTGGCCCGCGACCCGAACGGCGCCTTCGCCAGCACGCGGGCTGGCGTGTTCATAGGCGGCTCGCTCACAGGTGGCAGCAGCATCCAGGCCCTGGCCGACGGCCTGCACGCGGCCGGCGCCATCGAGCGCTACGTCAAAGCGGGCGGGATGAACCATCCCTACGAAGCAAGCGGCACAAGATTGGCGCTCGATCCGGCCAGGATTGCCCCTTGCGAGCCGGTGCCGCCCGCGGACGGCGCTGCCTACACCAGGGAGGAGGCCATCGAGGAGGCGAAGCGCTGCCTGAAATGCGCGTGCGACGCCTGCATACGCTATTGCGACCTGATGCGCTATTTTAGAAAGTACCCGAAACGGATCGAGGAGGAAGTCGAAATCACGATCCATCCGGGCACCCTGGATGGCAACGGCACCGTCGCGACGCGCCTGATCTCCACCTGCAACCAGTGCGGCCTGTGCAAAGAGGTCTGCCCCCAGCACATCGACGTCGGCGACCTGTTTCTCACCAGCCACCGCGCCATGCGCACCAAAGGCGCCATGCCCTGGGCGTTCCACGACTTTTGGCTGCGGGACATGGAATTCACAGACGGCGCCGAGGCAGGGTTGGCCCGGCTGCCCGTGGGATACGGCCACAGCAGCAGCATGTTTTTCCCGGGCTGCCAGCTTGGCGCTTCGGATCCGGCCTATGTCACGGCCAGCTACCGCTGGCTGCTGGCCCAGGAGCCCGATACGGCTTTGCTGCTCAACTGCTGCGGCGCGCCGGCCGAGTGGGCCGGCGATGAAAGGCTCCATAGCCAGGTGGTCGCCCGGCTGCGAGAGCACTGGCGGGCACTGGGCAAGCCCAGGGCCGTGTTTGCGTGCCCGACCTGCAAGCAGATGTTCGGCAAGTATCTGCCCGAAATCGAGGGAGTCTTCCTGTACGACCTGATCCTGAGGTCGGGGATCCCCTCCCTCCGAAGTGGGCACCGCGAAACCGTCTCGATCTTCGACCCCTGCGCCAGCCGCGAAGAGCCCGAGGTCCAGCAGGCAATTCGAGCGCTTGCCAGGGGCGCCGGCTTTGTGCTCGAGCCGCTTCCGTTGGAAAACAGGCTGGCCGCGTGTTGCAGCTGGGGCGGCCAGGTAAAGCTCGCGCATCCACCCTATCCGCGCTACGTTACAGAGGCGCGGATCGCAGAAGCCGATCATCCCTACATCGCCTACTGCGCCAATTGCCGCGACATCCTGGCCGCTGCCGGAAGGCCTTGTTATCATATTTTGGACGTCATATTCGGGCTGAACACAGCGGAGCGCGTCCCGCCGACGATCACGGAACGCAGAAGCAACCGTGCAAGACTCAGGCGTGAAGTGCTAAGTGAGTTTTGGATGGACGAGACCGAGATGGCACAAGGCAAGATGAACCTGCATATAGCACCCGAACTCAGGCAAAAGCTGAGCAACGAAATGATACTGGAAACGGACATCGAAGCCGTGATCGAGCACTGCGAGAGCAGCGGCAGAAAGGTGCTGGACCCGAAATCCGGGCATTTCAGCGGGCATTTGAAGATAGGGTATGTCACCTATTGGGCCGAGTACGTGCCGGTGAGCGAGGGGTTCGAGCTGTTCAAGGCCTATAGCCACCGCATGAGCATCGAGGAAGCTTGAGCGATGCCGGATCAAGCCGTCATTTGCTTCAAGTGTCAAAAAGAGATGGCCCCGGCCAAGACGAACCTCAGCTACTTGGGGATCAGCTTTCCCGCGGACCTGCTGAAGTGCCCGGAATGTGGGCAAGTCTATATCCCCGAAGAGCTGGTAAGGGGCCGTATCGCCCAGGTTGAGGCGCAACTGGAAGAAAAGTGAACAGTTTTGCCTCGAGGGCTCCGAAATGCACCTACTGACCGGTCAGGACGGCAAGGCGCTCTATCGCCCTGCGGTCGCACCAGCGTGACGCTCACGCCCCTCGAACCCTGGATCGCCCGAAAGATCGGCTGCCCCGGTCCTCTCAGGCGCCCTGAGATCGAGGGCTATCAGCTTTGCCAACTGAACGAAACCCTGGCGTTGGCTCGCGCCCGGAGCTCTTTCTACCGCCAGCATCTGGCTTCCGCGCCACCCGCGCTTGGTTCACTCGCAGCTTTGCGTGATCTGTCGTTCACCACCGCGCGCGACCTGGCCGCCGCCCCCCTGCGGTTCCTGTGCGTCTCGCAAGACGAGATTCGCCGGGTGGTCACCCTCGACACCTCAGGATCGACCGGGCCGGCCAAGCGGCTTTACTTCAGCGCGGGCGACCAAGAACTGACGGTGGATTTCTTTCAGGCCGGGATGTCCACCCTGGTGGGCCCGGGCGACCGGGTGTTGATCCTCCTGCCCTGCGAGCGCCCCGGCAGCGTCGGAGACCTGCTTGCCGGCGCACTCTTGCGCCTGGGCGCCGTGCCGCTCAGGCACGGGCCGGTGCGCGATGCCGCCGAGACGCTGGCGTACGCGCGCCGGGAGGGCCCTGATTGCCTCGTCGGCGTCCCGGTGCAGGCGTTGGCCCTGGCACGACTGGGGCCCGATCTGGTGCTCGAGAGCGCCCTGCTTACCATGGACCACGTCCCGCACGCGATCCAGGCCGTCGTCGAAAGCGCCTGGGGCTGCCGCGTCTGACAACCATTACGGCATGACGGAGATGGGCCTCGGCGGTGGGGTGGAGTGCCAGGCGCGCTATGGCTATCATCTGCGTGAGGCCGATCTTCTCTTCGAGATCGTTGACCCTGCCAGCGGCCTGCCGGTGCCGGATGGCGTGCCCGGTGAAGTCGTCTTCACCACCCTCACGCGCGGCGGCATGCCCCTCATTCGCTATCGGACGGGAGATGCCGGGCAGTTCTTGACGGGGGCCTGCCCTTGCGGCACCGTGCTGAAGACGCTGGCGCGGATCACGCACCGGGTGACCGGCGTCGTGCCGCTGGGCATGGGTTCCATCACGATGGCCGACCTGGATGAGGCATTGTTTGCCGTGGATGCCGTGCTGAACTTCTCCGCCGAGGTCATGCATGACGGCTCGGATGTGCTGGCCCTGAGCGTGAGCAGCACGCCGGGCGCCCGCCCGGACCTGGCCCCCATGCTCGAATCGGCGGCCGGCCAGATCCCGGCGGTTGGGACCGGAAGGGCGAGAGGAGATGTGGCCTTGCGCCTCACCGTGACGCCGGGCGGCTATCTGCCCACGGGCAGCGCCAAGCGAACGATCATGGACCGGCGCCGCCCGCCTGAGCCAGACTGACAGGATGCAGAATGTGACCCGCGTAATCTTTGCAAGGCTTCGCTCCGGCGGCTCACGGGCCGGGATGCGCCTCGGCCTCTTCCTCTTGCCTGGCCTGGCAGGCTGCCTTCACGGCCTCGAGGTACGCTGCCTTGACGTGCTCCTTGTGCCGCTTGCCGCGCGGCCGTGGTACATCCTGAAGCAGCGGCCCCAGTTTCATGGTTCTCGGAGCCGGCCCGGCCAGTCGTCTTGGGGAAAAGGCCACTCAGCGCCATCCTGCAATCAGGACGTCTGCGGGTCAACCGGACGTGCTTACTCTGCGCCTGAATTTGGACCCATAACCTTGCCCTTCCGTGAGCTCCCAACCATCCGAAACAAGGGATAGGGCGAGCAAATCCAAGGCATCGGCGTCCCTTTCAGCGCTTGATGCGGATCCGGTAGACCTGGAACTGATCTTTAGGTTCACGCCAGTAGAAGCCGTGACCGATACAGATATGGGGTGTGCCGCAGGCTGGGCAACACTCTGGTCGGGGAAAGCTGAGTTGGTCGAAATGCGCGATGTAATCTTGGACAGCGCGGCCGAAGTCGAGTATGATGGGCACCTCTTTGTGTTGAACCCGACTTCCAGGACCGCCGCCAAGCGAAGCCCTGGGGGCCGGGTTCCTCCTTTTTCTGGCAGAATGAACGGCCCAGCCTACGTGACTTCGCGTGGCCTCGCCAATCCAACCACTCGCCCTACCACACTCCGCCGGGACCCTGCGTCCGCGTCGCTTCCCGCAACCCAGCGTCAGTCCGGCAGGCGTTCGGCAAAACAAAAGGCCGCCCTTGATGGACGACCTGGCAGCTACCTCTCGACGCGGACCACCAGATATTTCAGCCGTTTTGAGCCGAATCACTCTCAATTATCGTGGCCCCCTACAACATGGGCGCTGCCTCGCTTGCGGACGGGCAAAGCCCGATCCGGCAGCTTCGGAAGTTGCACTACGAGTCCGGTCTCAAACCTAAGCGAGCAAGAGTCTGTACACCCAGATAGGTCCACTGATAAACGTACTCCTGGCGCTGTGCGTTCCAACTTCCCTGAATCAGCCGGAGGGCAAGAAGATGGCGATATCGCGGAATCCAATCCCACATTAACGAGACGAGCGCCCATCGTCTCGTCTTTGGACCTCCAGAACACATCATGTAGTGCGTGCATCTTTAGCAACTCCAGACAAGCAGTATCTAAGGAAGCAATGATCTCTTCGACGGCTTCATATTCGCTGCGGCCAGCCAGCCGTATTGCGGCTGCCAGAGACGCTCGCAGCGTTTGCGTGGTGCCTGCCAAGTCGCCTATAGAGTCGGGGTTCACCGTATAGCAAATGGGGTATCTGCGATTTCTCAGGTCAAAGACTTGTTGATCCGGCCGCCGAAATGTTCGTTCATTACGGCGATTATCCGTTCCCACCCTACGGTAGCAGCTGCATAGCT
>CAWEHT010000059.1:0-14186 GCA_963808455.1 uncultured Chloroflexia bacterium
CAGCCAGCGCACCTGCCCGATCCAATCGCTATCCTCGGTGATGCGCAGCAAGCAGTCCAAGGCATCGATCAACCCGGATAGCGTGAAACTTTGCTGCGTGGCGAGAATAATCCCGCCATGGGCAGGGTATCGGGCGGCCAGACGCACAAAGTCCTTAGCATTGAAGGTCAGGATGCAGCGTCCTTGTGCAGTTGCGCCAAGAAGCTGTTCTTCGTCGGTGGCGTCCAGAGGTGCCCACGACGTAGGCGTACGCGTAATGTCAGGCCCTCGCTGCTGCAACGCTTCCTGCAAGGCTCGTCTTGAAGTATCCGCATCCAGGTGTAAGCGTGGCTTACTCACGGCAGCCGCGTAGTCCCGGCCTGCGCCAGCTTCTCGTCGGCCTCGATCAGCATGTCCATCTCGGCCCGATGGCTTTCATAGAAACGCAGGCACTCTTCGATTTGGCGCGGAAAGAGCGAGTACTGCGAAGCGATTTCCTCTGCCGCCATCTCCCAAACCCGGCTAGCCAGTACAATCGTCTGGACTCGCAGGCCAGTGCCCCGCAAAACCGGCTGCGGAACACCGGAAGCGCCTCGCCGGTAGACAATACCGGGGAACGCCGGATCTTCCATACCCGTACTCAGCTCACCGACCTTCTCGGCTACCGACCACAAAATGAACTGGTTGAGTGAAACACCTTGTTGGTCAGCCAAGGCTTCAGCCTCGTGTTTCAGCTTTTCAGGCAGGTTCAAGGCATAGCGTGCCATCATAGCCTCCGATGTGGTATAAAACATATTATACCACATCTAGCGACACACAACAAGGTCTCTGACGGAAATCCACTCATAGACGGGCTGGCTTTTCTGGTTCCAATTGGTGCTGACGAGGGATGGAAGCACGCCAGCAATACTCGAAGAAGACAGGTGTCTTTCCAGGTAGCCACAAATGATAATCTTGTCGGCCCGGAAGCGATTTCCGCTGTCGTTGCGCAAAACTTACGTTAGATGAAGCGATGCATCCCCAGATAGTGCGACTTTGGCGTTCAATGAGAGTGATTAGCGGTGTGTCGGATCACCAACGCGCCTTCCTATATTTTACACATGACCAATTGACAAAAATCGCTTTGCGTGGTATCGTGTCTCCGGGTAGCAGAAACCGGGCTGAAAGTGGGCGGCATGATCGAAAAACGAGCCATCGGCAATCCGGCCGGCGCCCTGCTGGCCTTGCTCCAGCGGCGCGGCCCGCAGACCATCAAGGAGCTCGAGGCAGGGCTCGGCGTGACGGCCACCGCCGTGCGCCAGCAGCTGACCGGCTTGCTGGCCGATGACTACATCGAGCAGCAGGAAACCCGCGGCGCCGGACGTGGGCGGCCTCGCCACGTCTACTCGCTCACGAGTAAAGCGCGGGCCCTTTTCCCGCAGCACTATGACGAGTTGACGCACACCCTTCTGGGCGAAATCCTGATCACCGAGGGGCCGGAGAAGGTCCGGCTGCTGCTGAGGCGCCTCAGCGAGCGGCTGGCCGAGCAGTACGCCGGCCAGATCGCCAGCCGCGAGCCGGCCGGCCGGGCGGCCGAGCTGATCGAGTTGCTCGGTGCCAAAGGGATCATGGCCGAGGTCGAGGTGATGCCGACCGGCCTGTTCTTCCGTGAGTTCAACTGCCCTTACTACCTGCTGGCCCACGAATATCGCGCTATCTGTGACATGGAGCAAGGGATGATCGCCCAGGTGCTCCAGGGCTCGGTTTCCCTGGTATCCTGCTCGCTGGACGGCCACCATGGCTGCCAGTTCAAGGTCGAGAACTGAGCCCAACCCGTGGTAATTAGTGCATGTGCGGGGAACATCTTCGGTAGCAGCGTCTGTCATTCTGAGCGGGTATGCGAGCCGGCCTATGCCGCGGCGAGCCGCAAGCGAAGAATCCGTCTCGGTGCCACCGAAAGGGCCCCCTGTTTCTGCATTAGGAACATTTACCGAACGTAAGGAGTGACGTGTCTATGCCTGCCGAGCTTGTCGTGAAAGACCTGCATGTCAGCGTCGAGAACAAGGAGATCCTGCGAGGGGTCAACCTGACCGTGCGCCAGGGGGAAGTGCACGCCCTGATGGGCCCGAACGGGTCGGGCAAGAGCACGCTGGCCTACACCGTGGCCGGGCATCCCCATTACAAGGTGCTGAGCGGCGATGTGTTGCTGAACGGTGAGAGCATCCTGGGCTTGCAGGCCGACCAGCGCGCCAAGGCTGGGCTCTTCCTGGCGTTCCAGTACCCGACGGCCATCCCGGGCGTGAGCATGGCCAACTTCTTGCGCCAGGCGGTCAGCGCCGTGCGCGGCTACACCGACCGGGCCAAAGCCGCGGTGGCCGAGGGCGGCAGCGCCGGGCAGATCGGCTCCGAGCTGGTGCCGATGCGTGAGTTCCGCAAGGAGCTGACCGAGAAGATGGACAGGCTGCACATCGACGCCAGCTTTGCCCGCCGTTACCTGAACGACGGCTTCTCGGGCGGCGAGAAGAAGCGCGCTGAGGAATCCTGCAGATGGCCATGCTGGAACCGAAGATCGCCATCCTGGACGAAACGGACTCGGGCCTCGACATCGATGCCCTGCGCGTCGTGGCCGAGGGCGTCAACAGCCTGGTGGGCCCCAACCTGGGCGCCTTGCTCATCACGCACTACCAACGGCTGTTGAACTACATCAAGCCCGGCTTCGTCCACGTCTTCTATAACGGCCAGATCGTCCTCTCGGGAGGCCCGGATCTGGCCCTCGAGCTCGAAGGCAAAGGGCTACCGCTGGATCCGCGACCAGTTCGGCGAGCCCCTGGCAGGTGTCGAGATAGAGTAGAGGGAGTCTATCAACCATGGCAACCGAAGCGGACCGCACAGCCCTGGCGGGGCTCAAAGACCAATACAAGTTCGGCTGGAACCAGCCCGAGAAATACGCGTTTCAAGGCGCGCAAGGGGCTCGACCATGACATCGTCGAGCAGATCAGCCGGATGAAGGGCGAGCCGGAATGGATGCGTAAGTTTCGCCACGACGCGCTCGACATCTTTCTGGCCAAGCCGGTGCCCAAGTGGGGACCCGACCTGGGGGCCATCGACTACGACGAGATCTATTACTACATCAAGCCGGTCGAAGCGCAGGGCAAGACCTGGGATGACGTGCCGAGCGATATCAAGGAGACCTTCGACAAGCTGGGCATCCCCGAGGCCGAGCGCAGGTTCCTGGCCGGCGTGGGCGCGCAGTATGAATCGGAGGCCGTCTACCATTCGCTGCGCAAGGAATGGGAGAAGCAGGGCGTCATCTTTACCGACAGCGACAGCGGGCTGCGCGAGCACGAGGATATGTACCGCGAGTATTTCGGCACCATCGTCCCGCCAACCGACAACTTCACGGCGGCCCTCAACAGCGCCGTCTGGTCGGGCGGCTCGTTCGTGTACGTGCCGAAGGGCGTCAAGCTGGATATCCCTCTGCAGGCCTATTTCCGCATCAACGCCCAGAGCATGGGCCAGTTCGAGCGCACGACGATCATCGTCGACGAGGGCGCCAGCGTGCACTACGTCGAAGGCTGTACGGCGCCCATCTACGCCAAAGACTCGTTCCACAGCGGCGTCATCGAGATCCTGGTCAAGAAAGGCGGCCGCTGCCGCTACACGACCATCCAGAACTGGTCAACCAACGTCTACAACCTGGTCACCCAGCGCGCCATTGTGCAGGAAGGCGGCACCATGGAGTGGGTGGACTGCAACCTGGGCTCGAAGATCACCATGAAGTACCCGTCGATCTACATGATGGGCGAGGGCGCGCACGGCCAGATCCTGTCTATGGCCTTCGCCGGCCGGGGGCAGCACCAGGACACCGGCGGCAAGCTGATCCACGCGGCCCCCAACACGTCGAGCCAGCTCATCTCGAAGTCGATCAGCAAGGCGGGTGGACGGGCCAGCTATCGCGGCCTGCTCAAGATCGCCAAGGGTGCCCACGGCGCCAAATCGAACGTCGTCTGCGATGCCTTGCTGCTGGACGAGCACAGCCGGTCCGACACCTATCCTTACATCGAGGTCGACGAGGACGATATCAGCATCGGCCACGAGGCGTCCGTGAGCAAGATCGGCGAGGAGCAGCTCTTCTACCTGATGAGCCGCGGCCTGACCGAGGACGAGGCCAGCGCCATGATCGTGTCCGGCTTCATCGAGCCCATGGTCAAGGAGCTGCCGATGGAGTACGCTGTGGAAATGAACCGGCTGATCCAGCTTCAGATGGAAGGGTCCGTAGGGTGAACGATCTAAAGCCCCTGGCCGAACTTGAGATCTCCGCGGCGGGCGTCGAGGCGCTGGCCGCCGCGCGGGGCGAGCCCGAATGGCTGCGCGAGTTCCGGCGCAAAGCCTGGCGCTTCTTCGAGGAGATGCCCTGGCCGACCGGCAACGAGGAGACGTGGCGGCGCACGAAGCTGACCGGCTTCAGGCTCGAAGATTTCCGGCCCTTCCCGGCCGGCGGCCCCAGCGCGCCGCGCCCCCTGGCCGCGCCGGGCGCCGAGCTGCCGGCAGAGGTCGGCAAGAGCCTGGCGGAGGTGGAGAGCGCCGGCAGCCTGGCGCTGGTGGAGGGCGCGCCGGCGTACGCCACGCTGGCCGCCGACCTGGCCGCGCAGGGCGTGATCTTCACCGATCTGGCCACCGCGCTGCGCGAGCACGAGGGCCTGGTGCAGCGGCATTTCGGCCGGGCCGTCGCCATCGACGAGAACAAGTTCGAGCGCGCTGCACTACGCGCTGTGGGAGGGCGGCACCTTCCTCTACGTGCCGCGCAACGTCTCCGTCAAGCTGCCAATGCAGGCCGTGGTGAGCCTGGGCGGCGGGGGCGACGGGGCAGCCGCTCGCCGGGCCGGCTTCCACCACACCCTGGTGGTCACCGAGGAGGGCGCCAATGTGACGCTGGTCGAAGACTTCCTCGGGGCCGAGGAGGGCCTGCAGGACAGCGTGATCGAGCTGCTGCCCGGCCCAAACAGCCAGCTGCATTACCTGCACCTGCAGAACCTGGCCACGAGCGCCTGGAATTTCAGCACGCAGCGCATCTTGCTGGCGCGTGATAGCCTCGTGCGCTACTTCATCGGGTCGTGGGGCAGCCGGCTGACCAAGGCCTGGATCACCATGGACCTGAACGAGCCTGGCAGCCACGGCGAGCTGCTCGGTCTTTATTTCCCCGCGGGGCGCCAGCACCTGGACCACCACACCAATCAGCTGCATCGGGCCGACCATGCCACCAGCGACCTGCTCTTCAAGGGCGCTTTGAAGGAACGGGCCCGGTCGGTCTACCAGGGCTACATCAAGGTCTGGCCGGGCGCTCAGAAGACGAACGCCTATCAGGCCAACCGCAACCTGCTGTTGAGCAAGAACGCCCGCGCCGACAGCATCCCGGGGCTGGAGATCGAGGCCGATGACGTGCGCTGCACCCACGGCGCCACGGCCAGCCAGCTGCCCGACGAATACGTCTTCTATCTGATGGCGCGCGGCATCGACCGGACGAACGCTGAACGCCTGATCGTTCAGGGCTTTTTCGAGGAAGTGCTGGACCGCATACCCGTTCCCGGTGTGCGCAACAAGCTTGAAAACGAGATCGCCAGCAAGGTTGGGCTGTGAGGCCGGAAGCGCCGGCATGACCTGGGAGCGCCGGCATCCTTGCCGGCCTCTGGGTTCGCTGACGTAGCCGGCAGGTTGATGTGCGAGCGAAGTGTGATGTGTGGTGCAGGGCGTGGAGTTGTGACGATGGAGATCACGCAAACGGGCAGGGCTGTAGCGCAGGTCGGCGCCGGCACGGGCTACGCGCACCCCGATAAACTGGTCAGCACGGCCTGGGTGGCCGAACACCTCGATGACCCGATGATACGGATCGTCGAATCGAACGAGGACTTCTTGCTGTACTCGCGCGGCCACATCCCGGGCGCGGTGCAGATCGATTGGGTGGCCGACCTGAACGACCCGGTCAGGCGCGACTACCTTGACCGCGGGCATTTCGAGCAGCTGATGTCGCGCAACGGCATCGCCAACGACACCAGGGTGATCTTCTATGGCGACAAGAACAACTGGTGGGCGTGCTACGCGCTGTGGGCTTTCGAGCTGTTCGGGCATACCGGCAGCGCCATCGTTGACGGGGGTCGTCTGAAATGGGAGCACGAGGGCCGGCCCATGACCAAAGGAGTGCCATCCTATCCGCCCACCAGGTACCGTGCGCCCGAGCGCTCCGACGCCCCCATCCGGGCGTTCCGCGAGGACGTGATGCGACACCTGGCTGATGCCCGGCCCTTCGTAGACGTGCGCAGCCCGGGCGAGTTCACCGGCCAGCTCTTTCACATGGAAGGCTACCCGCAGGAAGGGGCTCTGCGCACGGGGCACATCCCGGGGAGCGTCAATGTGCCCTGGGCCAGGGCGGCCAACACGCTGGACGGCACGTTCAAGCCTGCCGATGAGCTGCGCGACATCTACGAGCTGGAGCAGGGGTTGGCGCCGTCCCAGGACGTCATAGTATACTGCCGCATCGGTGAGCGCTCAAGCCACACCTGGTTCGTGCTCAAGTACCTGCTGGGCTACCCCAGGGTGCGCAACTACGACGGCAGCTGGACCGAATGGGGCAATCTGGTGGGCGTGCCGATCGAGAGATAGGCAGCCCCCGCCCACGGTGGGAAGATGCCGGGGTCGGGCGTGGCCGGCCCGGCGTGAGGGCCAGGGATCAGATGGACCGTCAGGAACAGATCGATTTCATCTTGGAGCACTACGAGCACCCGTTCCGGCACGGGCCCATCGCCGATGCTACAATAGCGCAATGAGGAGGACTTATGACGGAGACGGAGACACGGCTGCCGGTCGTCGCGCAGGTGGGCCTCGACGTCGAGGCCGTGCGCGCTGATTTCCCGATCCTCGAACGGCGCGTGCATGGCAAGCCGCTCGTGTTTCTGGACAGCGCGGCGAGCTCGCAGAAACCGTTGGCCGTTCTGGACGCCATGGAGAGCTACTATCGAGAACACCATGCCAACGTGCACCGCGGCGTCTACTTGCTCAGCGAAGAGGCCACCGCGATGTACGAGAACGCACGCGCCCGCGTCTCGAAGTTCATCGGTGCCTGTTGCCCGAAGGAGATCATCTGGACACGCAACGCGACCGAGAGCATCAACCTGGTGGCCTACAGCTGGGGCCGGGCCAACCTGCAGCGCGGTGATCGCATCTTGCTGACCGAGATGGAGCACCATGCGAACCTGGTGCCCTGGCAGATCCTGGCCGCCGAGAAGGGGGTCGAGCTCGACTTCGTCGCGCGTGGCCGACGACGGCACGCTGGTGATCGACGAGGTGCCCCGGCTGCTGACGCCGCGCACCCGGCTCTTCGCCTTCACCGCCGCCTCCAATGTCCTGGGCACGGTCAATCCCGTGAAGGAGCTGGCTGCCCTGGCCCACAAGGCCGGCACGCTGGTCCTGGTCAACGGGGCCCAGGCCGTGCCGCACGCCCCTGTCGACGTGCAGGAGCTGGGCGTCGATTTCATGGCTTTCAGCGGCCACAAGATGTTGGGACCGACGGGCATCGGCGTCCTGTGGGGGCGGCGCGAGCTGTTGAACGCCATGCCCCCCTTCCTCGGCGGCGGCGACATGATCCGGGAGGTGCATCTGCGCAACTCGCTGTGGAACGAGCTGCCCTGGAAGTTCGAGGCCGGCACTCCCGCCATCGCCGAGGCCGTCGGCCTCGGTGCGGCCGTGGATTACCTTGACAGGCTGGGCATGGCCGCCATCGCGCAGCACGAGCGGCAGCTCACGTCGTATGCCCTCGCCCGCCTGGCCGAGGTCAAGGGCCTGCGCCTGCTGGGCCCGGCGGCAGAGCGGCGCACGGGGTTGGCTTCCTTCACGCTGGCCGACGTCCACCCGCACGACCTGGCGGCCTACCTCGACAGCCAGGGCATCGCCATCCGCGCCGGCCACCATTGCGCCCAGCCTGTGCACGAGCGCTTCGGCATCGCGGCCAGCGCGCGCGCCAGCTTCTATCTCTACAACACGCCTGCAGAGATCGATGCGCTGGTGGCGGGCTTGCGGCAGGCCGTCGAAGTGTTTGCCCTTTGAAACATCACTGAGGATGTGCCATGGACCTGTATCGCGAAGAAATCCTGGACCACTACAAACATCCGCACCACTTCGGGCACCTGGAACATGCCGATTTGCAGTTCCATGACAGCAACCCGTTCTGCGGCGACGAGATCACGCTGGAGCTCGAGGTCAAGGATGGGCATGTGGCGGATGTGGCCTTCAGCGGCCACGGCTGCGCCATCAGCCGGGCCTCCGCTTCGTTGTTGAGCGATGAGATCATCGGCAAGACGGTGGAGGAGCTGCGGGGCATGCAAAAGGAGCAGGTGCTCGATCTGCTGGGCATCGAGGTAGGGCCGGTCCGCATGAAGTCCGCGTTGCTGTCGTTCAAGGCGCTGAAGGGAGCCGTGTGGGGCCTTCAGGAAGGCGCCACCGTGGACGACGATTGACAGGTGCTCAGATGTCCAGATTCATAAAGGCGGCCCGGGTCAACGAAATCGGGCCCGGCACACACAAGATCGTTGAGGTGGATGGCGTCCTGGTCGTCCTGATCAACCTCGATGGCACTTATTATGCCATCGAAGACCAGTGCACGCACGATGGCGGCCCGCTGGGCGAAGGCAAGCTGGACCCGGCGACCGGCCAGATCATCTGTCCGCGGCATGGCGCCCATTTCGACGTGCGGACGGGCGCGGCGCTGACGCTGCCGGCCATCGAGTCCGTGCCCACTTTTGAAGTGCATGTCGAGGGCACGGACGTCCTCGTAGAAGCGTACTGAGGAGCTACTCATGGCACTACCCACGGCGGAGGAGATCCTGGCCGTGCTGCAAGCCAACGTTTTCGACCCCGAGATCGGGCTGAACATCGTCAACCTGGGGCTCGTCTATGGCGTGCAGGTGATCGAAAAGGCGGGCGGGACCTCGGCGGAGATCAAGATGACCCTGACCAGCCCTGGCTGCCCGATCGGCCCGCAGCTCATCGGCGGCGTGCAGACCTACATCCACCAGGCTTTCCCGGCCCTGGATGAGATCAACATCCACATCGTGTGGGACCCCCTCTGGTCACCAGAGATGATGACGCAGGAAGCCAAAGACCAGCTGGGGTTCTTCTGAGCCGCCCATGCCGCCGCGCCGGACCATGGCATGGCAAGAAACCTCTGGCTTGTAATTCTGAGTCCCCCATGCCGCCGCGTCGGCACATGGTATGGCAAGAAACCCCACGCTTGTCATTCTGAGCGGGTCTATCCACAATCACCGTCGCCGGCGAGCCACAGCGAAGAATCCGCCGTCAGGGAGTTTCCAGGCAATCGGGGGCCCGTCAGGCTTGCCGGCTGAGCATCTGCCGGGCCAAGGCCGTGTATTGTGCGGCGCGCGGGTCGTGTAGCGGGGCCGCCTTCAGCAGATAACCTAACGCTTCGCTGTAGGCGCCCAGGTTGCACAGTAACCCGCCGATCTCCAGGTAGGGTGGCAGGTAGGCAGGGTCGATCTCGATGGCCTGCTTGAAATCCGCCAGCGCTTCGTTCGACCACTCCAGCTTCTGATAGGTCCGCCCGCGGTTGAAGTAGGCCGGCGCCGCCCTGGGCTGCAGGCACAGTGCCGTCGTAAAGTCGGCCAGGGCCTCCTCATAGCGGCTCAAGGTATGATAGATACCGCCGCGCAGGCTGTGCGCCTCGTAATCCTGTGGGTTGATCTCGATGGCGCGGGTAAAATCGGCCAGCGCCTTGTCATAGCGGTGCATGGCAAAGTAAATCACGCCCCGGTTGTAGCGCGCCTCGGCGTAGCCGGGATCGAGCTGGATGGCCATCGTGTAGTCGTTCAGGGCCTCGTCGAACCGCCCCAGGCTGTGGTAGGTGATGGCACGGTTGTTGTGCGCCTGCGCGTTGCCCGGCTCCAGGTCGATTGCCGAAGTATAGTCCACCACAGCTTCGTCGAAATGCCCCAGCGCCTGGTGGGCGTTGCCGCGGTGATAGTAGATGGCGCCCCGGTTCGGGTCGAGGATCACGGCCATGCCCGGACCGGCGGCAATGCGCGCCTCCTGCACCAAACCGGTCACAATAAGTACTGGCCGCGGGTCCACCCGACCGCCCGCGGAAACGGTGTCCCCCGCCCCGAAACCCGCATCCCGACCCCTACCACCCTGCTATTGGTGATCTTCAGGTTGCGATAGCGCGCACGCCCACAGCGGGAAGAACTTCGGATAGCCGTGATAGCGCAAATAGAACACGCGCGGGAAACCCGCCGCCGGTGTAATGCTCCTGCGACCACAGGCCGTCGACGGTTTGCGTTCTCTGCAGATAAGCGATGCCGCGCGCGACCGCCGGATGATCCGACTTCGCCCGCCGCCATCAGGCCGAGCAGCGCCCAGGCGGTTTGCGAGGCGGTGGACGGCGCGGCCTGGTAGCCGTTGTAATCGAGCCGGTAGCTGGCTGCAGTCCTCGCCCCAGCCGCCGTCCGCGTTCTGGATCGCGATCAGCCAATCGGCGGCGCGGCGCATCATCGGCGTCTTCGCGTCCAGCCCGCCGCATTGAGCGCGCCAGCGCCGACCAGGTGCCGTAGATGTAGTTGATGCCCCAGCGGCCGAACCAGCTTCCGTCCTTCAATTGCACGCGCTCGAGATAGGCGATGGCCTCTTTCATGCGCGGGCTGTCGTGCGCGTCTCGCCCAATTGCGCCAGCATGCCGATGCAACGACCGGTGACGTCCTCGGTCGGCGGATCGAGCAGCGCGCCGTGATCGGCGAACGGAATGTTGTTCAGGTAATAATAGGAATTGTCGGCGTCGAAGGCGCCCCAGCCGCCGTTTTTGCTTTGCAGGCCTTCCACCCATTCGCGCCCGCGCGCGATGGCCTGGCGATAATCGGTCTTCGGCGCGACGCTCTCTTTCGCGCGGTCGAGCGCCATCGCCACCACGGCGGTGTCGTCGAGATCGGGATAATAGGCGTTGTTGTACTGGAAGGCCCAGCCGCCGGGGCGCACGCCGGGTTTTTCCTCGGCCCAATCGCCTTTCACATCGAATACCTGAAGCGGCTTCAGCCATTCCAGTCCGCGCGCAACCGCGGTGTCGGCTTTCGGATCGTGTGCCTCCATCAGCGCATGGCAGACCAGCGCCGTGTCCCACACCGGCGAGACGCAAGGCTGGCAATAGGCTTCGTCATCCTGACGACCAGCAGCTTCTCCACCGACTGCGCGGCAATCGGCGCGATCGGGATGATCCGGCGCGTAGCCCAGCACGTCGTACATCATCACGCTGTTGGCCATGGCGGGATAGATCGCGCCCAGGCCATCCTCGCCGTTCAGCCGCTCGGTCGACGAAGCGCGACCGCGCGCGGCGATCGCGCGCGCGCGCGCAGCCACTGCGGAAAAGGGTTCGGCGACGCTGCAGCACCCTGTCGAGCGCGCCGAAAAACGCCGAACCAGATCCAGCTTCTGATGCGGCGCCTTCGGTCGGCAGCCGATCGGCGCGGCGCCTGCGAGGAACAGTTCGTCGATGCTGACGCCGCGCGGATTCTGCGCCAGCGGCTTCAGCGCCGCCAGCACCAGCAGCGGCACGATGCACGGTGCGCGCCCAATAGGACATCTTGGTCAGATGGAACGGAAACCAGCGCGGCAGCAGCATGATCTCGACCGGCATGACCGGCACGCTGTTCCAGAGGTCAGCACGCCATAGAGCGCCAGCAGCACGCGGGTGAAGACGTTCGCTTGCGCCGCTCCGCCGCGCGCCAGGATCGCCTCGCGGGCGCGCGCCATATGCGGCGCGTCGGGAGGATCGCCGATCATCTTCAGGGCGAAATAGGCCTTGACGCTCGCGCTGATGTCGAAGTCGCCGTCGTGAAACAGCGGCCAGCCGCCATGGTTGCCCTGCATGCGGCGCAGATAGACGGCGATTTTCTGTTCCAGCGCCGGGGTCGAGGGGTTCGTCCAGATAATGCTTCAGCAGCACGTATTCGGCCGGAATCGTCGCGTCGGCCTCCAGCTCGAATACCCAATGTCCGTCGCCGCGCTGGCTGGCGAGCAGCGCCTCGTCGGCCTGGGCGATGCTCGCCTCCAGCGCGCGTCGGCCTTCGCATCGACTGCTCCGGTGTCGGAAGGCGCATCTCGCTTGAGATTTGCGCGGATCGTTCGCGTCAGGTCTTCATAGCTCAAAAGCAGGCTGTGGCGACACGAACTTGCGGCGCGGTCAGGCCGCCGCATCTCCAGACCAGATCGGCAGCGGCGGTTAGCCGGAACGCACCGCGCTTTCGATGGTGGCCGGCAAGGCCGGTATCAGTCCAGTCGCCGGCGAGAGACAGTTTCCCAGGGCGGTGCGACGGGCCGGGCCGCTTGGCATTTTGCGCCGGCGTCGCCGCGAAGGTGGCGCGCCGCTCGCGCACGATCTGCCAGGGCGGCAATTCCGCCGGGAGCCCCGCGGCGCGGCAGACGTCCCGCCAGATCGCCTGCGCGAGCTCCTCGCGCGGCGTGTCGACCAGCCGATCGGCGCCGCTGATGGTCACCGACAGGCGGCTCCGGAAACGCGAAAATCCATTCCGCCAGGCCGTCGACGACGCCCAGGATCGGCGGCAGATCCGCCGGCGGCGCGATGCGGAAATGCGCATTGACGATGGCGCGGAACTTCGTCGGCGCCTCGAGCCCGCGGCAGCAGCGAGGTCACGGGCCGCAGGGCGGCACCGCGATCACGACGGCGTCCGTCGCGCGCGAGCGCAATGGCTCTCGTCGCCGAAATCGAGCTCGTCGCACGGCGGTCCGCCGAGCTCGCGGAGCCCGCGCAGCTCGATGCTCCAAACGGACGCTCGGCGCCCGCTGCCTGCAGCAGCGCCAGCGCCGGCTCGACCAAGGTCGCGCCAAGCCCTCGCGCGCGATCAGCGGCCGGCAGGCGCGTCCGCCCGCAGCGAGCGTCTCGCGCACGATCGCGGCCGGCAAGGCCGGCCGAGCCCTGCGGCGGATCGATATTCAGCGCGGCGAGCAGCAGCGGCTCGCACCAGCCGCTGATAGAGCGGCCCGTCGCAGGCGATGGCCTCGCCGACCGTCTGCCCGGCCCGGCGGCCACAGCAGCCGCGCGAGCGCCAGATAATCGAGCACGCGCGTTCCCGGCGCGCGGCGCGCCGGCATCGAAAATCCACAACGGCAGCGCGGCCGTCGTTGAGATCGCAGCGTCCAGCGCTGCGCCGCTCGCGAGATCGGCGAACGGAAATTCGCGCGCGTGCGGACCGATCAGGCGGTCCGCCGGCGCCGATCGTCGCGCAGGTAGTCGAGCGCCGCGCGGTTGCCGGACAGCAGCAGATGGTTGCCGTTGTCGATGGTCATGCCGACGGGGCGTCGTAATAGGACCGGCAGCGCCCGCCGGCAGACGCGCGCCGCCTCGTGCACGACGCACGCTTGTGACCGCTGCGGCGAGCCGCACCGCCGCCGCCAGGCCGGCGAAGCCCGGCGCCGATGATGTGGACGTGTCCGGCCATCAATGAAGGCGTAGACGCAGAATGATGCGCAACACGATTAGCAGCTTGGCGCGCGGCAGCACCGGCGCGCGCGGCGGCGCGAAGCCGCGCGCGATCAGGCCGTCGAGGATGAGCCGATAGGCCTGCGGCCATGATCCGCGGCGCCCGCACCGCGCGCCGCGGGCGTTGCGCCATGATGGCTGCGGCCTCCTCGAAATCGCTTGCGCGCGCGCGCGACCATCGTGCGCAGGCGCGGCGAGCTCGGATCCGCCAGCACCGTCGGCGGATCGGTCGTCGATGATGCCGGCGTCGCGCAGCGCCTCGCGCGGCAAATAGAGCCGGCCGATCGCCAGCATCCTCGTCGAGATCGCGCAGGATATTGGTGAGCTGCAGCGCGCGGCCGAGATGATGCGCCAGCGCGGCGCCGCATTCCGCGCAAGGCCGAACACCCGCACCGACAGCCGGCCGACCGCGCTCGCCACGCGGTCGCAGTAAAGATCGAGCGTCGCGCAGATCCGGCGCGCGGATGTCTGCGACCACGTCCATTTCCATGCCGTCGATGATGGAGAGGAAATCCTGGCCTGCGAGGCCGAACCGTCGACCGCGCCGCCAAGTCCCGGGTTCGCGGCGCGGATGGCCGCGATAAAGCGCGTCGATATCGGCGCGCCATTGTGGAGCGCCGCCAGCCGCTCGGGCGCGGCCCGTCGGAATCCGCGATGTCGTCGACCTGCCGGCAAAGCT
>CAWEHT010000060.1:0-11237 GCA_963808455.1 uncultured Chloroflexia bacterium
TGGCCGCGGTGGACGTCATGGCCGCGGTGGACGTCATGGCCGCGGTGGACGTCATGGCCGCGGTGGACGTCATGGCCGCGGTGGACGTCATGGCCGCGGTGGACGTGACGGCGCCCGTCACGGTGATCGGGACGCTCCCCGAGATCGTCGCCGTGCCGGTCACTGCCGTCTGGGAGGACCGGGTGCCGGCCGGCGCGGCCAGGACCAGCGAGGGCGCCAGCACGACCAGAGCCAGCGCGGCCAGCAACGCAACGCCACGCCCGAGGCCCGCCGGCCGGAGGCCGGCCAACCCGTCGTTCTCCGCCGAGAGCCTTCTCTCCCTGCGCAAAGCCATAATTACCCCCTTGTTTTGTGAATGATCCAAAAACGTCTGCCCCGCACCACTCGTGAAGCCGGAGCCTGGAGATTCTTCGTTCGAGGGGAGTGCCAGCTGGTGGGCATTACTCCAAGAAAAGACCGGCAGTGACCCAACATCACTGTTGCCGTGACTACGGCAGGGAAAGGGAGAAGAACCGCAATCATAGGCGCGCAAGAATTGTGCTATGTTTGTGCGATTCGGCAATCTGAATCTAACCTTGCGGGGACAGTTTCTCTGTTATGCTTCTCACAATTAGGAAGTACAGCTTTTCGTGCTTATCCTTGTAACTTGCGGCTTTTTGCCCGCGTCTACTGGCGGCTGGGATACTTGGAGCCGCAGTCTAATTTGCTGCATTACGAACAGCTGTGCTATCCTTGCTCCAAAGGTTGCCAGATGTTGAAGGAGTGCGGTCATGAGAAGAGTCATTGCAATCGACTTCGTCTCCCTTGATGGCGTCATCCAAGCCCCAGGCAGTCCAGAGGAAGATGCCAGTGGTGGCTTCGCGTATGGCGGGTGGATAGTTCCATATTCCGACGAGGTCCTTGGAGCAGTCATTAATAGGCAGATGAACATGCCGTTTGATCTGTTGTTAGGGCGCAAAACCTTTGAAATTTGGGCACCGCACTGGCCGCAACATGCGGACGAATGGCCGGGCGTCAATCCGGCGACCAAGTACGTTGCCTCGAATACCTTGACTTCTCACAAATGGCAGCCCTCCGTGTTCTTAGGCGGAGACATTGCGGAAAAAGTCAGCAAGATCAAGCAACAGCCAGGACCGGACTTGCATGTTTACGGGAGTGGAAATCTCCTTCAGACGCTCATCAAACATGATTTGGTCGATGCGTACTGGCTCAAGATATATCCGCTGACGTTGGGCAGTGGAAAACGGTTGTTTGCCGATGGCACAATCCCGGCGGCGTTCAAGGTGACGTATAGCCAGGTCTCCCCAAATGGCATCATCATGGTGAATTACGAGCGTGCAGGCGCGGTTACAACCGGAAGTTTTTGAATAGGCGTGCCGAGTCGGGTCTCCGAAGGAGCAGCCCATGCCTCACGGGGCGAACGGGTATCATACGCTGAGTGTAAGTGTCAAAAGTAAAGTTGCCTGCCTGCGGTGCACATCAACAATCTACTCCACGGGCTCAAGCCTGAACCCATCATAGCTTGTATTCACTGATGGGCCCGTGCCGTAGCGCAGCCCGTCGGCGAGCAGGGCGACCATGCGCCGCGCACGGTCGGGATCCTCGTCGTCGGCCTGTCGACAGAGGCTCGCGACCGCATTCAGGAGGTCGTCCGCATCGGCATCGGCCCGCACCTCGCCGGCCGCGACCGCTGCGTCCAGCAATGTGCGAAGCGCCGGCAGGAGTCGCGCCTGGAAGTAGGCGGGCAAGCCGTGGAAGGCCGGATTCCCCGAGTGCAGGGCCGTGGCCAGCCCGCGTTTGGTCGCAATGAAGGCCGCGTAGCGCTGCATCCATCTCGCCAGTGCCTCGCCGGGCTCGTGCTCGGCGGCCAGGATCCGTGCGGCGTCGGCGCAGGCATCCACTTCGTGACGGAAGACGGCCGCGACGAGGTCGGCGCGCTGCGGAAAGTGTCGATAAACGGTGCCGATGCCGACGCCGGCCTTCTCCGCGATCTCTCGCACCGGAGCATCCACCCCAGAGGTCGCGAACACCGTGAGCGCCGACTGAAGCAGCGCGTCGATGTTGCGCTGTGCGTCGGCACGCACGCGCCGATCCATGCTGCCCCGCGGCTCCAGGCTATCATCCTGGTCTTCTGGTACCCCTTTCATCACACCCCCTCTTGACAAGCGGAACATTGTTCCGTATAATACGGAATATGGTTCCACTTGGGCTATATTAGCACATGGTGGCGGTTTTGACCATAGCTCGAATGCCAAAAGGAGAAGAACATGCAGTACCGCACGCTGGGTAGGACCGGCATCAGGGTCAGCCCCTATTGCCTGGGCGCGATGATGTTCGGTGCCGGGGGCAATCCCGACCACGACGACTCGATCCGTATCATCCACCAGGCTTTGGATGCAGGCATCAACTTCATCGACACAGCCGATAGGTATAGCCGGGGCGAATCCGAGGAAATCGTTGGGAAAGCCTTGAAAGGTCAACGTGACAACATCGTGCTTGCCACCAAGGTAAACGGCGCGATGGGCGACGATCCCAACCAGCAGGGCAATTCGCGCCGCTGGCTGATCCGCGAGGTGGAGGCCTCGCTGCGCCGCTTGCAGACCGACTATATCGATCTCTACCAGATTCACCGGCCTGCGCCGGACACCGACATCGAGGAAACCCTCTCGGCCCTCACCGATCTGATGCGAGCGGGGAAAGTACGCATGATCGGATCGTCAACCTTCCCCGCCTCGGAGATCGTGGAAGCGCAGTGGGTCGCGGAGCGGCGCGGGCTCGGCGCGTTTCCGCACCGAGCAACCCCCTATTCGATCCTGAACCGCGGCATCGAACGCGAGGTGCTGCCCATCTGCGAGAAGTACGGGATGGGCGTATTGGTGTGGAGCCCGTTGGCCAAGGGCATGCTTACCGGACGATACCGCAAGGGACAGCCGCTGCCAGACAGCGTGCGGGCTAAATACTTCCCCAAGCAACTGTCCGACGAACACCAGCTGGACGTGGTGGAGCAGCTCATCCTCGTGGCGGGGCAGGCAGGGCTGTCGCTGACGCATCTGGCGATGGCCTTCGTGATGGCGCACCCAGGTGTCACATCGGCGATCATGGGCCCGCGCACCATGGAACATCTCGACGATCTGCTCGCGGGTGCGGAGGTTGTTCTTGACGACGAGATCCTGGACCAGATCGACAGGATCGTTCCGCCCGGAACCGACGTCGGACCGAACGAGGCAAACTACACCCCCCCGGCGATCCTGAAGGTGGAGCTGCGCCGCCGGCCAACCGCCGGGCGCGCCGCTGCGAAAGGTGCTTCACTTTAGGAGGACTTCATTATGCGGGCTTTCGTTACCGGCGCCACAGGTTTCATCGGCTCTGGCATCGTTCAGGAACTCGTCAACGCAGGCCATCACGTGGTCGGGCTCAGCCGTTCGGACGCGGGCGCCGAGGCGCTGACCCGTGCCGGGGCGGAGGTCTTCCGCGGCGACGTGAACGACCTGGGCCGCCTGCGCACCGCCGCAGAGGCGGCCGACGGCGTCATCCACACGGCCTTCAACCACGACTTCTCCAGGTATAAGCAGAACTGCGAGGACGACCGCAAGGTCATCGAGACGCTGGGCGAGGTGCTGGCCGGCTCGGACCGGCCGCTCGTCATCACCTCCGGCACGGGCATCGCCCGGTCAAAGACCGGCGGCCCGGCGGTAGAGACCGGCGATCACATCACGTCGGCCGAGTTCCCACGCGCAGCCTCCGAGGAGGCTGCCGACGCCCTCATCGCCAGGGGCGGGCGCGTGATGGTGGTGCGGCTGCCGCAGGTGCACGACACGCGCAAGAGGGCCTGGTGACACAATACATCCAGCTGGCGCGGCAACAGGGCCGGGTGGCCTATATCGGCGAGGGCAAGAACCGCTGGCCGGCCGTGCACGTCTCCGACGCTGTCCGGCTTTACCGGCTGGCGCTCGAGAAGGGCCGGGCAGGCGCGCGCTACCACGCCGTAGGCGAGGAAGGTGTTGCCCTGCGCGGCATCGCCGAGGTGATCGGTGTGGGGTTGAAGACGCCGGTCGAGTCGATCACACCGGAGGAGGCGCCGGAGTACTTCGGTTGGTTGGCGAACCTCGCCACGATCGATCTTGCGGCCTCCAGCGCGCTGACGCGCCGACAGCTGGGCTGGAACCCCACCGGGCCGGACCTGCTGACCGACCTGCGCAACATGGATTACAGCGTGGCCTAGTGCATACGCAGGGGATATCGTCGGTACCGAGGTCTGTCATTCTGAGTCCCCCATGCCGCCGCGCCGGCACATGGGCGGCCAAGAAACCCGCCAATGTCACCCTGAGGCCGGGTCCCGTGACGCACTTGACGAGCAGGGTCGCCCAGGCCGAAGGGTCCGTCGCCGGGGAGTTCCTTGGTAGCGGGTACGCAAGCCGGCCTGCGCCGCGGCGAGCCGCCAGCGAAGAATCCGTCCCTGTGTCACCGAAAGGGTCCCCTGTTTCTGCACTAGGCCGCCTGATGGCCGCCAATCAGTTTGGGTGATAGCAGCTAACTTGGCCGTTTGCTCGTTGCCAGGCCACGGGTCCTGTGCTAGACTTGGCTCACTTGGCCTGGCATCCTCGCCAAGTGAAGCGCCCAGGGGCAGCATCCAGGCCCGGCGCAGGGCGTCTGGCACCAGGGACCGTGATACACCGGGCCGCCCGCGTCACGCTCTGGCGCGGGCGGGCCTGCTGTTGCCCGCCTGAGTAGGCGAGTTCCGGCCCAGGCTTTACACCGAACAGCGATTCTCGCCTCGAAAGGAGACGGTCCTTGACGGCACCAGCCACCATTGGCGAGATGGTCGAGCAATTCACGCGCAATCACAGCGTCTACGCAGCAAGCCACTACAATGAGGCACAGCTGCGCATCGAATTCCTCGACCCGTTCTTCGATGCCCTCGGCTGGGACATGCAAAACAGGCTGGGCTACGCCGAGCCGTACAAGGACGTGGTCCACGAGGACGCCATCAAGGTCGGCGGCGCCACCAAGGCGCCGGATTACTGCCTTCCGAATCGGCGGCACACGCAAGTTTTTCGTCGAGGCCAAGAAGCCCGCGGTACGAATTCAAGACGACGCGGGTCCGGCCTACCAGTTGCGCCGTTACGCCTGGTCGGCCAAATTGCCCCTCAGCATCCTCACCAATTTCGACGCCTTCGCCGTTTACGATTGCCGCGTTAAACCCGACCACACCGACAATGCGGCTGTGGGCCGGGTCATGCTCATCCCTCACACGGAGTATCCTGCCGCGGTGGGACGAGATCGCGGGCATTTTCGCTCACGAAGCCATCCTCAAGGGCTCCTTCGACAAGTACGCCGAGGCAACAGCCGGCAAGCGAGGCACCGCTGAGGTCGATGCAGCTTTCCTGCAGCAAATCGAGCAATGGCGCGACGATCTGGCTCACAACCTGGCACTTCGCAACCCCGGCCTGACGGCGCGCGAGCTCAACTTTGCGGTGCAGCGCACGATCGACCGCCTCATCTTCTTGCGGATTTGCGAAGACCGCGGCATCGAGGACCCCGGTCGCCTGCGGGCTGTACGAATGGCCCGCAAATCCATGAACGCCTGTGCGACCTGTTCCGGCAGGCCGACATGCGCTATAACTCCGGGCTGTTTCACTTCCAGGACGAAGAGGACCGTGAGGAATCGCCCGACAGGCTGACGCTGGGCCTGACCATCGATGACAAGTTGCTGCGTGACCTGATCAAGGGCATGTACTATCCTGAGAGCCCTTACGAGTTCTGGTGTTACCGGCGGATATCCTGGGCCAGGTCTACGAGCAATTCCTGGGCAAGGTCATTCGCCTGACGCCGGGCCACCAGGCCAGGGTGGAAGAGAAGCCCGAGGTCCGCAAGGCCGGCGGCGTCTACTACACCCCCACATACATCGTGGACTACATCGTGCGGCAGACCGTGGGCCGCCTGCTGGAGGAGAAGACGCCCCGCCAGGTCGCTGGGGCATATCATGGACGCCCCCTACGCA
The DNA here is from genome assembly GCA_963808455.1 of uncultured Chloroflexia bacterium. Classification (GTDB taxonomy): domain Bacteria; phylum Chloroflexota; class Anaerolineae; order CG2-30-64-16; family CG2-30-64-16; genus CAWEHT01. The sequence continues at coordinate 6,002 of CAWEHT010000060.1, forward strand.
TACTGGACCCCGCCTGCGGGTCCGGCTGATTCCTCATCGGGGCATACCAATTCCTGCTGGACTGGCACCGTGACTGGTACGTGGCCAACCTCGTGCCCCTGCTGGACGCCGGCAAGGCTGCCGACCCGCCCGAGGTGCGCCGGCTGCTGCCGGCACGTCCTCCGGCCAAACGCAGCCGGCGCGGCGCCAACGGAGACTATCCCCTGCCGATCTACCTTGTGAAGCGTGAGGGCCACGCTGCCGACTGGCGGCTGACCACCACCGAGCGCAAGCGCATCTTGCTGGCGCACATCTTCGGCGTGGACATCGATTCACAGGCCGTCGAAGTGACCAAGATGTCGCTGCTGCTCAAGGTGCTGGAAGGCGAGAATGAGGGTACGCTTGCCAGCCAGATGTCGCTGTTCCACGAGCGCGCCCTCCCCGACCTGGGGGCCAACGTTCAGTGCGGCAACTCGCTCATCGGGCCGGACTATCTACGACAACCAGCAGATGGCTCTGCTGCCGGCCGATGACCAGTACCGCATCAACGTGTTTGATTGGCGTCGGTCCTTCCCACAGGTATTGGGCGGCCCAAACCCGGGTTTCGACGCCGTGATCGGCAACCCTCCTTACATTCGGATGGAGGAGTTCAAAGAGCTAAAGGCGTATCTGAAGCTCAATTATGCGTGTCACGACGAGCGCTCCGATATGTATACGTACTTCATTGAGAGGGGCCATCGCTCGCTCAGAGACGGGGGCCGTTTTGGCATGATCGTCTCTAACAAATTCCTGCGCGCCCACTATGGCAGGCCGCTGCGCCAGTTTCTGGCTCAAAAAACGCGAGGCTGGAGCGCGTCGTGGATTTCGCGGGGCTTCCCGTCTTCAAGGCCACAGTGCGGACGATCTTGCTGCTCACCGACGCGCCAAAGGCCCGGCCTCGCCATTTTTCTACTCGCCACCACCGGCTCCCGATATTTTCGCCGGCGTGAAGAGCGGGGTCACATCTGTGGAGCAGATGGAGCAAGCGCTTTCCAGAGAAGTGCCGGCTGCTGCGCTGGGCGGCGACGTTTGGAGCTTTGGCGATCGGGATGTCGAGGGCCTGATCGACAGGCTGGTACAAGCCAGCAAGCCGCTTGCGGAGTATTGCGGCGGCCAGATATATATGGGCATAAAATCGGGTCTTTCAGAAGCCTTCGTAATCGACGCCGAAGCGCGGAACGCCATTCTCCACGCAAATCCGGAGGCTGAAGAGATCGTCTGGCCTTTCTTGAATGGACGAGACGTTCGTAGATACCATGTTGCGCCCACCGATGCGTTCGTGATCTACACGTACCACGGCGTTCCCATCGAGCGGTACCCGGCCGTCGAACGCCATTTGCGAACCTACCGGGCTCAGCTAGAGAGCCGAGCCACCCGGCAAGAGTGGTACGAACTACAGCAGCCGCAGTATAAGTTCAAGCCCCACATGGCGGGCCCGAAGATTATCTTCCCGGACATCGCCAAAACCCCGCGTTTCGCGCTGGACGAGCTTGGGCGTTATAGCTCGAACACGACCTACTTCATCCCCGGGCGTGACTTGTACCTTCTCGGGCTGCTGAACTCTCGCTTGGGCTGGTTCTACTTCTCGCAGACGTGTGCAGGGCTCGAGAGCCAAGGCGAGGTCTACCTGAGGTTCTTCGGCCAATACATGGCGGGGTTCCCCGTCCGCATCATCGACCCGTCAAGCGGCGCAGACAGGGACGGGCGCGAGCGCATGGTAGCGCTTGTCGAGCGAATGCTCGCGCTGCACGCGCAGCTGCCCCTGGCGCGCACCGATCAGGAGCGCGCCGTCCTGGAACGGCAAATCGCCGCTACCGACAGCCAGATCGACCAGGTTGTCTACGAGCTATATGGGCTGACCGACCAGGAGATTGCGATCATTGAGGGCAATGGCTGAGGTGTCCGGTGTCCGCAGGTGCCTGTTTCTGGCGCCCACCGAGCGCAGATATAACGCCATTGGCGCCAAGGCTCGCGCAACCAACTGGTCGGCGATCGGCTACGTGCGGTGGGGGTGCAACCATGAATGACAACCAGAGCCAAACCAAGTCGTTGCTGGAGATCGTGGCCGGGATTCGCAATCGCACGATCATGTTGCCTGAGTTCCAACGCGACTTCCGGTGGGAGTTGGAGCAGACCTACGATCTATTCGACTCCCTGATCCGGGATATCTTCATTGGGACGATCATCTACGGCAAGCCGTCCTTTGCCATGACGCTGCGGGACATCGACCAACGCCCCCGTAAAGGCAAGGGCAGCAGCACAGCCTTGAGGACCTTCGACTACCCGATTGAGGAGATTCGCCGGAAGACGCAGACTGAGAACTTCCGCATAGTTCTGGACGGCCAGCAACGCATCACCTCCATTTTCCGTGCCCTGGTAGGGATCGACACGGTGTACGCGGTGCTGCGCGGCGATATCGACACGTCGGCGCTCAGCCCCATCCTGACGCGCAAGCGCAGCCTGGCGGAAGAGATCGCCGCGCTCGACGTGAGCCGGCTTGCGGCGCCCAGGCTGCCCAGGAAAGCCGGCGATGCGGTGGCGATGGACTTCACGTACAAGGGTTACGACATCATCACGCTCAAGAAGATGGTCGAGCGCGACTACAAGATACCGGAGGTGCAGACGTCGCAGGAGGTCATCTCCTATTACGGCAAGCGCATCGCCTCCGACCTCAAGCTCCCGTCGCAGTTCGCGGCGCTGGTGCCCAGGATCAGGGAGTTCCTGCAAGAATACGCCTTCGGCGAGCGGGTCGACCTGGACGACCCGGCCATGATCAAGGCCGTCTCGCACCCGGTGGCGCAGCACGTCACCGTCAAGGCGTTCGAGGCGGCGCTCCGCGAGGCCGTGGTCGAGGAGCAGACGCCGGTGCTGGAGCGCCCCGGGCGGCACTGTCGGAGACCGATCCGTTCCCCTGGTCGCGCCCGACGCTGGAGGCCCGCAAGACCGTGTTCAACCTGGTGGCCGCCGACAGCGCGGGCTGAGCGCACGTTCGCCCGCTTCCTCAAGGATGCGCCCGACGTGGAGCGCTTCGCCAAGCTGCCCACGCGCTTCAACTTCACCATACCCTATACCGACGCCGCGGCCAACCTGCGGTACTACGAGCCGGACTTCCTCGCCGTGACCACGGACGGCGTACACCACCTGATCGAGACCAAAGGCCGCGAGGATATCGACGTCAAGCACAAAGATCGCGCGGCGCAGCTCTGGTGTGAGAATGCCTCGCGCCTGACGGGCACCGCGTGGCAGTACACCATCGTGCACCAGCGCGAGTTCGAGCGCCTGCGGCCGGACGAGTTCGCGGACCTGATCGCGTTGGAGCCGGTCGTGTTCTGACGATCTCAGTACAGCGGGGCCCGATGCACGCGGCGCGACTGGAACTTGCTGAGCGGCCGGGCTCGGGTTTCCCATCACCACCTACGCCCGCCGATTCCTCTTGATCGGTCCCACGTCGGCCGGGCGGATGCTGGTTGTAGTGCTGGCAGCGGAAGGGCGGGGAGTATGGTATCCTGTCACGGCTCGACCGGCCAGTCGCAAGGAAAGAGCGCTTTATGATGTGGAGAAAGGAGGCTAAGCCTGATGGCCGAACACAAACAGGGGACGCGCGTCCCGGAGTTTGAGAATCGCGAGGAAGAGGCAACTTTCTGGGATAGCCACGATATCAGCGACTTTGCCGACGAAGTAAAGTCAACAAGGGTTCGTTTTGCCAAGCATTTGTCAGAGGGAATCACCGTGCGTTTTACCCATGAAGCGCTGGCTGATCTGAGGGCGTGTGCTGACGACCGCGGCCTGGGCCCCACGACCTTGGTGCGCATGTGGGTCTTGGAAAGGCTGCGAGAGGAAGGGGGCTGTGCTGCCGCCACCAGGCGGTCATCGTAAGTTGATTTTCCCAACATGGCAACTCAGTCCTTTTCACGGGGCCTGAGCAGTTACCCGAAAGTTTTGATAAGATACGCTATGACGCCGGGTGCAGGTGTAATGGCGTTTGCACCGGTCGGGGTCATGGTATCGTTAGCCTGCACAGTCGCCCTCGCGGTCCTTGTCACTCCACATAGCAGAAGAGGAGCGACAGCGGCATAATAGCGCAGAAATCCGCCAGACGGCGACGGCATGCTGCAACGTACTGTAGCCAGTGTGCGCGGCCGCGAGAATGGGGCGCAATTAGTCGCCAAAAGGCCGGAATGGTTCGTGCTCCGCGTCGAGGCACTGCTGGTGACCGTGCACATAGGGCGGGCTTTTGCGTTGGCTGGGAAGCAGGCTTCGAGCTGGGAGAAGAGCCGTATCATCTATGATCGGTCTCCGATAAGAAATGTCGTCAATGAGACGAACGTCAATCTCTTTGAAATCGACATTCTGCAGCAGCGTTCGGAGTCGTCCGGGAATTTCGCCGCTACATCCAATGAGAATCAAAGCACCGGTCAAGCAGGGATAGAGGTCATCCAGCTTGCACGACAAGATGAGCGCAAGCAAACTCCACGAGGCCTCATCCCACGTATTCAAATGATCAAGCGCAAGCAACAGCGCCTTATCTTGAGTGGAAGCTTGGATTACATATAGAAGGTCCTGTTCTTGAGCCGTGATAAGCAACGCCTCTCTGGCAAGGCGTTTTCGATGATGATCCAAGGCTTCTTCGACAAGGTAACTTGTGACAGAACCCACGATCGGTACGGCACGACTTCCCTGAGAAACCGTGTCTTTTAGCAATTGAACTCTCGCGAGGTGCTTAGCTCCAGGTAGAGCTAAAGTGAGCCATGGAAAGAAGCGCCGATCCGTCGCAAACGATTCTCCCCTAGCCACTAACGAAGACTTGCCAGCAGCCTGCCATGCGTGAGCACTGCGGTCAAGAACCCAACTGGTTCCCGCGCCTAAAGGCCCACGGACGACAATGATCTGCTTGCGATTCGCCGTTGTGCAGTTCAGAACCGCGTCAATGGCATGGTCCTGACCGTTGATCTGTTCTAGTGTTTGCAGTGTTTGCATTCTGAAACCGGATCACGCCATGATTCAGTTCCGCGTACAGCATTGATAATTCTCAGTTATCCGTACTAGTTCAGCAACGGCACAGAGAACTTTGGCCCGATATCTTTGGTTCGAAAGGGAAGGACGCAATTTTCGTCTAGTTTCGATAGAGAGTCAAGAAAACCTCGCTACTCCCCAGAGACACGAGGCTGATCGTGTTCTGCCTCAGGCTGGAAATGGAGAGGGCGTTCGTCCGTTAAGA
>CAWEHT010000061.1:0-7685 GCA_963808455.1 uncultured Chloroflexia bacterium
AAGGCCGAAGCATGGGCCAGCCCCGTGGGTTCCACGCTGAGGATCTGGGCCACGAGGGACTTATCGTAGGCAATGGTCCAGTCTCCTCCGGCCCAGTTCTCCAGGTCCTGGGCGCGCAGCACCGTGGTGGCCGTCGCGCCGGGCGAACCCGAGATGTCGTCCAGGCTGATCACCACCGGCGGATTCGCCGCCATGCGCTCTGCCCACGCTGCGGAGGCCGCCCGCCCGGCTGTAGCCGCGGGCGGGAGCGGCCATGTGCCGTTCACCGCGTAATAGAGGATCATGGTGACGTCCGCGGCGTTGATGACCCCGTCGCCGTTGACGTCGGCGGCATATTGCTGGTTGGCGGTCGGTTGGACCTTGCCCACCGCGATCTGCAGCGCCAGGTACGCGTCGGCCGCGGCCACGACGCCGTCGCCATTTACGTCGCCCAGTTGGCCGGTGTTCTGGACCAGCAGATGGCCGTCGGTCAGCGACAACGGCACGTTGGCCGTTGTGTCGGCGCCGGCGTCCCAGGTTTGAAGGCTCGACCCTCCCACCCCAGTTGCAAACGGTGTCAGATGCAGGGACGAAACAGCGCCAGAACCGCCGATTACGCGGAAAGTGAGCCAAAAGAGCGACCCATCACCGTAGATGGTCTGTTGGTCGGCGATGGTGGAGATCTTAACCAGCCCGGCGGTGTTGTCGATGTTCTTGTCCCATACGAAGTCGGTCGATAGGGCCGTATTTGTCACGGCCTGGCATTGAACTACGGTCGGGTCAAATGCCAGCCAGATGTCGGCGCTGACAAGGCTCAGGCCGGTGGCGTTGCGGATGTTGACCGGTACGATGACCGTCTGGTTGGAGGCAGCGTACGTGTCGGGCACCCACAGATTGACCTCCCCGAACGGGCCGCAGGCGATGTTGGACGATTCGCCGTCGGCGGAGCCCACCAGGGCCACCACCTGATAGCAGTAGTTCTGCTGCTGGGTCAGCGCGCTGGCGTCGAAGTATTCAGTGTCGGTGACCACGGCGATGGGGCTGAACAGCGATGAAGCGGTGGGCGAGGCGCGCAGCACCTGATAGGCCGTGGTATAGGGGTCATCCGACGGCGCCCATTTCAGTTGCATCTGGCTGTAGCCCGAATCCACCTCCAGAGATAAACTCGCGGTCGCTTCAGGCGTGTCGGTCGCCGTTGCGGTAGTGCTGGGGGTCGAGGTGAGCGTGCCGGTTGGCGTTGGCGTAGCGTTGGGCGTCGAGTTGGGGGCGGCGGTTGGCGTTGGCGTGGCGCTGGAGGTGGAGGTGGCAGTCGGCGTATCGGTCGGCGTGGCCGTGAGCGCCGACCACGGAATGCCCGAGCTGCCGGCGGCGTAGATGGCCTGAATCTCCGACGCGTCCAGGGCGCGGTCCCATAGGTGCAGCTCGTCCACCACGCCCTGGAAATCGTAAGGATAAAGGGAGTTATCCATCTCGCCGATCCACAGCGCGGCCGAGTCGCCCAGCGTCATGCCGGAGAAGGATCCCCTAGCCGTCCAGCGCGCCGTTGACGTATACCTTCCCGACGGTCCCGTCCCAGGTGGCGGCCAGATGGTAGAAGGTGCCGAGACTGAGATTGGTCTGACCCTCGACGGAACCCACGGCACCGTTCGAAGATGATATCATGACCAGATGGGCAACATGCACCCCGGTGGGTCCGCCGCAGGAGCCAGGGTCAAAAACTGACAGGCCCCAGCGGCCGGCAACGTGATCGTTGCCTTTTTCGACAACCTCGTTGGACAGACAGGTTCCGCTGTAGAAGGAATCGAACCTTACCCAGGCGTCTACCGTGAGCTGCTGCACGTCGAGGGAGGGGCTATCAGGCACTGCGACATAGGCGCCTGTCCCGTTGAAGCTGAATCCTTGCCCTACCTCGCCCGGTGCATAGGTGGCGCCGTCTTCCAACGTGCCGTTGTTCCCGTTTACGATGTCGTCGGCGTTGCCTTCGGCCGGCCACCAGGCAACCATACCAAGAGTCGTCGGCGTTTGCGCGGACACCACCCTGGGCCACACGTCGAATTGCGGGGTCGCGGTCGGTGTCCGGGTCGGAGGAAGCGCCGCCGTCGCAGTCGCCGCGGCGGCGGGCGGCCGCGTTTCATTAGCGAGATCAAGCGGCCCAGCGCCGCCGAGGGCGCTGCCACGATCATCCTGGCCCAGAGCTGTCAGCCGTTCCCCGTTCCGTGACGGCCCGGCTTCGTGGTCCGCGTTCATCTTCCAGAGCAGCGACCCTTTGCCCTTCGGCGCGGAGGCCAGGGAAGCACGCGTCAGCGTTGGCAAAGCCAACAGGCACAGCAAGGCCAGGAGGACCAGGGCCGGATGAACTCGTCTCATGGACACGCACCCCTTCGCGAGATGGAGGCAACCCAGCACGACCGGAACCGAAGAGTCAACAGAGGGCTACGCTAAGACGCTCGGTCATGCTCGTCAACACGGACACCGCGTATCATACCACAGAGGGGGGGCGAGGGACATGGTATCTTTGACTCGGACGCGAGTCATCATTATTGGGCGCTGCCCCCGGCCACGCCCCTGAAGGCGGCCATGCCTGGGCTGCCCTGCGACGCCACACGATCCGCCGGACGGCGGCGCGGATTTCATCCCGACCGTGCCGGAAGCCCGGGACGGCTCCTTCGGCGTCCCCCGACATCGAAACACGGCCAGCCTCCGGCCGCGCGGCTATGCGCCGGCAGCCTCAGGCTGTACCGCCTTAGCCGGGCGCTCCCGGCGCCTTCGCGTTCTTCGCGTTTCGCGCGTTTCGCGTCGTTTCGCGCCTATCGTGGTCCAAACGTCACGCACATCGCGTCGCTCCACGCCTTCGTCGTCCAAACCCCTCGCCCTTGCACGGCGCATTGCTGCTCTTACCGTCGCGCCGTTGCCTCGGTTCGTCAGGAACCCGCCAACTCGCACGCGCCGAGCTGACCGGCGTGGTGCAGCAGCTAAGGGATGCGATGTGGCAGCCGGAATTCCCGCAGCCGCAAAAGGGCTCGGCACAGGGGTGGGGCACAGCCTATCGAGAATTTGCAGTTCGAGCAACCGTTCATTTCATCCCACAGCCCGTTCCCGTGACCGGCCCTTGGGATAGCCCACTGGACGCTTCTTCACCTTCTCCAGATCTTCCTCTCTGATCCACCAGTCGCGCCCCCCCTTCTCGGCAGCCAATTGTCCGCCGAGGATCATCTGGCGCACCCGCGATGCATCCACACCAAGGTAAATGGCGGCCTCTTTGGTCGTCATCAGTTGCTTTAGCGGACGATCCAGGAATTCGTAGCCAACAGGCCGGTACTTGGGCTCTGGAATCGGCCGCCCTTGTTCCCGAGAGGCCTCCAAGAACAGTTGCTTGGCAATCAGCGCTTCCCGCAACGCCGCTTCCGGCGTGCCGCCGAGCCCCGAGCACATGCGTAGATCGGGAATATCGGCGATGTAGCACTGGTCTTCGTCGCGAAAGAAGATGTTGATGTGATAGTCGCTCATGGCTCAATCCCGCAGCGTGAGGTGGTATCGTTCGACCAAGTCAAGGAAATCTCGGACCTGCACCGGCTTGGCCTTACCGTCGAAATCCTGGATGTTCACCATTTCGGCGACGCCATCCTGGCTATAAATGCGGTGGCTGCCCGACTGGCGGTCGAAGCGGAAGCCGAATGCCTCAATTAGAGCCTCAAACTCCGTGAAGTGGAGGTTGTGGGGGCTCCGTTTGGCTTTGGCCAGCAGCTTTCGCTTATTCGCGGGTTCCTCCATCGCTTTGGCAGTTATAAACTAGCGCATACGTGAGGATTTGTCAAGCCCATCTGAAGTGTATCCGCTCAGCGCTGGGCCAACGCTTGCCGGATTCGCACGGCTGTCGCCGGCCGCCCAGGCAGCCTGTGCGCAAGACGGTAGAAGAGGGCTTCAAGGTGTAAACTGACAACAGTCAAGATCAATCCGCGACGCGGCCATATTTCGCGCTCCAGACGTTCCCCGTCGTCCCGCGCCCTGTCCATCCGCGGCCCCCCGCCGGCGCCAGAGACGCCCGGCGCGGCGGTACTTCGCGTTTCGCACGTTTCGCGTCGTTTCGCGCCTATCGCGATCCAAACGTCGTGCGCTTCGCGTCGCTTCGCGCGTTCGTGGTCCAGACGTCGCCCACTTCGCGTTGCTCCTCGCCCCCGTGGCCGCGCCACCGCGCAGGCCCATCGCACCGCAACCCAGGCTGATCAGCCGCGCCTGGCAGGCGTGGGGCACGTTCGCTCATGATTCGGTCCGCTCAGTCGGTTACACGACACGACGAGGAGCAGCACGTTTATCAGGTTGACCAACGGTTGCGGGATGCTGCCGGTGATTGGTTGGCGTCCGGCGAGAGGGTCTGCGAGTTGGCCGGGCTGCCCAACGGCTGTGGGATTCTGCCGCTCGCTCGGTTGCCGCGCAGGAGGCAGCGCCGGTTGGCGAGGGGTCCTTGCCCTGTGTCTGCCCGCATGCTACAATTCCACGAAGCAGCGAGGCAGAGGTGATCCATGCCAAACCGGTTTCGGGATTGGTTGCGGCAGGCAGATGCAGATCTGCGCCACGCTCGTCACGCCCTGGACGATGGAGATTACGAGTGGAGCTGTTTTGCGGCCCAGCAAGCCGCCGAGAAAGCGCTGAAAGCCCTTTTTCAACGCCTGGGGATGGATGCCTGGGGCCACACACTGACGGCGCTCATCGGTAACCTGCCCGGCCCGGCAGCTGCTCCGTCAGAGACGCTGGTCAACTACGCTCGCATGCTTGACAAGCACTACATCCCGACGCGTTACCCCAACGGCTTTGACACTGGAGCGCCGACCGATTTCTACACGGAGGAAGAGGCAAGCGCGGCCATTCAACACGCGGAGGCCATCGTTGAGTTCTGTCGTGATAAAATCGCATGACGGGGCAGCGATCGCTCGCGCTGTGGCGGACTACGTGGCTTGCCTGCGTGCCGGCCATCCTGAGATCCGGCGGGTGATCTGGTTCGGCTCCCGGACCACGGGCATCCCGCTGCCCGGCAGCGACGTTGACCTTTGCCTCGTCTTGTCGTCCTCCGATAAGCCGGCTCGCGCTCGGATGGCAGACTACCTGCCCGTCGGTTTTCCCGTGGGCATCGACCTTTTCGCCTACACCGAGGCCGAGTTCGCGGCCCTGCCAGAACAAGCTCCCGGTTGGCATGCGGCCATCATGTCTGGCCGCGGAGATCTAGGTGATCAATACCTGACCATGGACGATTCAAACCGCGCAATCCGCGAGACGCCCCAGGATGTCCGGCGACGAGCGCCGGGCTCTGATCCTGGAACGGGCCAAAGAAGTGTTTGCCCAAAAAAGCTACCGCGAGGCCAGCACGGGAGAACTTGCACGCGCAAGTGAAATCACCGAACCTATCCTCTACAAGCACTTTGGCAGCAAGAAGAAGCTCTACATCGCTGTGCTCAACATGATCGGCGAGCAGTTTCTGGAACGCCTCCGCGGCCTGGTCGAAAAGAGGGCTCGGAATGACCTGTCGGACGGCCTGGCATCCTTTCTGCTGGATTACCGCGCAGCTGCCCTGGCCGACCATGAGAGTTTACACCTCCTCTTGAACGCCATCCTCGAGTCGAATGACCCCGAGATCGCCCAGATCACCCAGGCGCACAATCGGGAAATGTATGCCCTGATCTCTGGTCTTTTGGAAAGGGCACAAGGACAACGCCTGATATCCAGCCACATCGATCTTTCCGCCGCAGCCTGGGGCTACCTGAGTTTTGTGTTTGCACTTCAATTCCGGGCCAAGGCAGGCATTTTCAGCCAATTTAGCGAGCAGGCCATCCGCGAGATCAATCGGCTCTGGTTCCAGGCTCTTCAAACCGGCGGCTCGGCCGCTGCCCCCACGACAGCGACGCCGCCATCACAGGATGCACAAGATTCGACGGGATAGACAGGGTCAGGCCCAAAAAACATCCATCCCCTGCGGGGACCTCCGTGTCCATCCTGTGCGAATTAGCCCGCCGGGGCGCGGCAAGCGAGCCGGGTGGACGCAACTGAGCACGCTGGCCTGGCGTGGCCCCGCAACGTGATTTCGCCCTGAGGGCCCTGGCCCGCTTCTTGACAAGCCGGTCCAACCGATGGTATTATCTGGCTCGTTCAGAATGTTAGCTAGCGCTAACTAACTATCACATGGAATCGGAGGCGTGCCAGGATGAAAACCTACTTCCAGGATCACACATTTTCGTTCGAGTTCTTGCGGGTGCTGGGTGAATCGGTCTACGGCGGATCGGACATCGGCGAATGTTTTGCCACCGCTGCTCGCATCAAGGAAGGCGACTTCGAAAGCTGGCACCAGGCGTGGAGCCGCACAGCGGACCGCATCTGCCAGATTGCGGAGGGATGCCTGGCGGGCGGCCACAAGGTGAGCGCCAGGGAAGCTTTCTTGCGTGCATCCAACTATTATCGTGCCGCCGAATTCTTTCTGCATCTGGAGATCGGGAAGGCCGATGCACGGGCTATGTCTACCTATGAGAAGAGCGTCGCCTGCTTTCGCCAGGGGATGCAACTCGGTCCGCTGCCTTGCGAGCAAGTACGAATACCGTACGAGGGGACGACCCTTCCTGGCTATTTCTACAGAGTGGACGATTCTTCGAGCCCCCGGCCCACCCTCTTGGTTCACGGCGGTTTTGACTCGACCGGGGAAGAGCAGTACTTCGAGATAGTGCCGGCTGCACTGGCACACGGGTACAACTGCCTGGTCTTCGAGGGGCCCGGTCAGGGCAGCGTGATCCGCTGCCAGAACCTGCCTTTCCGGCCAGATTGGGAACACGTTGTCGGGCCGGTGGTCGATTATGCCCTGACGAGGACAGAGATCGATCCGTCACGTATCGTCCTGCGAGGGGAAAGCATGGGTGGCATGCTGGCACCCCACGCCGCCGCGTTCGAACATCGGCTGGCCGCCTGCATCGCCGTGGACGGGCTGTATACGCTGGTCCCAAGCCACTACCAGCAACACCTCAGAGATGCCGGATCGTCCGTTTCGGCGGAACAAATGAACGCGTTCCTCATGCAGGAGATGGAGAAAGACCGCAACCTGCGCTGGGCCATCAGCCAGGGGATGTGGGCCCTGCAGGCCACCTCGCCAATCGACTGCGTGCAGAAGATGGGACAGTACACCCTGGATGGCGTCGCAGGAAAGATTACCTGCCCGACCTTGGTCTGTGCCGCAGAAAAGGATCACGATTTCGCCGACCAGCCCATGATGCTGTACGATGCGCTACGCTGTCCCAAGACCTATCTCCTCTTCACAGCCGAAGATGCGGCCGAGGAGCATTGCCATGAGGGTGCCGCCCTACTTCTCAACCAGCGCCTGTTCGACTGGCTCGATGAGCGGCTCGAGGCGGACGGGGGAAACTATTCGTGAATAGCCTGACCTGAGCCTGCATTGCGCGCTTCGCCTTCTTTGCCGCGATCATGCATTCGCGCGCCAACCGCTCCCGCGCGTCCCGCGCCCCTGCTATCCGCCCCTAGTGCACATGCAGGGAAGGCCTTCGGTAGCGGCGTCTGTCATTCTGAGCGGGTGTACGAGCCGCCCTGCGCCGCGGCGAGCTGCCAGCGAAGAATCCGGCTCGATGCCACCGAAAAGGCTCCCTGTTTTTGCACTAGCGGTGGGCGCAGGCGTTCACGCAGTCTCTCCCCGGGCCCCTCTCGCCTGGTTCCCCTTT
>CAWEHT010000062.1:0-6128 GCA_963808455.1 uncultured Chloroflexia bacterium
GCCGCGGCTGAGAGCTTCGATCCCTACCGAGCCGGTGCCGGCGAAGAGGTCCAGCCAACGGCAGCCCTGGATCATCTCTGCCGAGCCCATGATGCTGAAAAGGGCTGATTTGACGCGATCCGTGATCGGCCGCGTGCTCTCGCCCGGCACCGCCAGGAGCGTGCGCCCTTTCGCCGTCCCCGCGATCACGCGCATCGTACCTCCTCACCAGGGCCAGGGCCAGGGCCCGTGTGTGCGCTGGGAGGCCAGCAGCAGCACTGCTACTGCGAGGATGAGCAGCAGGCCCCAGGGCCAGCCGGCCGGTAGCGGGGGCAGGCGGAACGCCCGCCGGAGGCGGCCTGCCAGGCCCGCCCCGGCCGCTGCCGCCGGGCCCAAGGCCCGAACCGGCGCGAGGCCTGGGGGCGGCGTGGGGGTCGCGACCCCCAGCAACGAGAGCACCGTCATGGTCGGAGCTGCTGACATCGACGCCTGGGCGATCGGCGGGATCATGGTGACGTCAGAGCCGCCGTCCCCGGCCACATCGGCGCTGCCGGGAGACGCTGGGCTCAGGGTAGGCAGTGAAGGCGGCGGCAGGCTGGCGAGCACAGGCGGCGTCAGCGTGGCGGGCGCCGTGCCGGTGGCAGATGTCTCTGCGAGGTTTCGGGTCTGGTTCGGCGCGCCTGTAGCCGCCAAGGCCCCGGCCGTTCGGCAGGATCCGGTTAACCAGGGGACCAGGCTCGCAAGCAGGGCCAGGTACACGACCAGCCGCGCAGGCCGCCGACGACGCATTCTCCAAGACCCTTCTCCCATCTCCGGTCCTTCGCTCTGGCGCTGAGTATAACACGCCCTCCTGCCAGGCACAATCAGCGGCGCTATGATCGCTTTGGCTCTCGTCAAATCCTTGTGTATAATGAACCGGCATATGGAGAAGGAACCACAGGCTCCGCTTGACCTGGGCATCGTGATCGTCAACTATAGAACCTGCGCCTTGCTGCGCAATTGTCTCCGTTCGATCTTCGCATCCAGCGGCGGCCTTTCTTTCTCTGTTTGCGTGGTCGATAACGCTTCACCCGATGGCAGCGCCGACATGGCGCGCCAGGAGTTCCCGCAGGCCCATGTGATTGCCAACTCCGAGAACGCCGGTTATCCGCAGGCCAACAACCAGGGCCTGCGGTATTTCGGGTATCCTGAGCCCGGAAAGGGCGCTCCTCGTTACGCGTTGCTCCTCAACCCCGACACCGTTCTGCCGCCGCCTGCCCTGGCCGAGATGGTAGCTTTTCTCGACGCCAGGCTCGCTGCCGGCGTCGCCGGGCCGAAGCTGGTGCGGGGCGATGGCTCGCTGGACCGGGCGTGCCGTCGCTCGTACCCCACACCCATGACATCGCTGTACCACTTGCTCAAGCTCGACCGGGCATTCCCGCGGAGCCCACGCTTCGGGCGCTATAATCTCACTTACCTCGATCCCGATGGCGCCGCCCAGCAGGTGGATGCCGTCGTCGGTGCCTTCATGCTGGTGCGGCGCGAGGCGATCATCGCAGCCGGCCTGATGGATGAGCGGTTCTTCATGTATGGCGAGGACCTCGACTGGGCCAAGCGGATCAAGGATTGTGGCTGGCAGGTGTGGTACAACCCGGCGGTCACGGTGCTGCACATCAAAGAGGCGGCCAGCCGCCACAGCTACCAGGCCAGGGTGGAGTTCTACCGGGCGTTGATCCTCTTCTACGAGAAGCACTACAAGGCGACGACGCCCTTCTGGTTGGACTGGTCCATTCGTGGTGGGGTGGCCTTGTTCGGTGGCCTGGATCTCCTGGGCAGGCGGCTGCAAGGCCAGCCGCGCCCCGGAAATGCCTGGAGGTAGGAGGCTCCGACGGTGAAGCGAACGCGAGTTGCCTTCACCCTGAGTTTGGTTGTGACCGACGCCACCGCGAGCTTGCTGGCCTTCTATCTCGCGTACCGGGTGCGCCTGCTCACCCAGGGGCCGAAGATCGGGCCTTTCAGCGACTACGTGCTGCTGGCGGGCATCTACACCCTTAGCGTCCTCCTGATTTTCTTCCTTTACCAGTTTTACCACCGCCGCAGCGCAGCCTCCATCGTCGAGGAGTTCTATCGCATCTTCGCCGCGGTGTCGGTGGCGACCTTGCTGACCGTGGCCTTCATCGCTTTTGTGCTGCGCGACACGCTGGCTTACCAGCGCTCGATGATCCTGTTCGCCTGGGCCGGCACGCTCTGCAGCGTCACGCTCGGTCGAGTGCTCTACAAGCGCTATCATTGGCTGATGTATCGTCACGGGTTGGGCCTCGACCGCGTCCTCATCGTGGGCACCGGCGAAGTAGGGCGTATGATCTTGCAGAAGATCATCCACGAGCCGGCGTTGGGTTATCACGTGGTCGGCTTCGTCGAGGCGGTTGCCGGCCCCTCGCAGGTGCTGGGCGTCCCGGTCCTGGGCGGTGTCAATTATTTGCCGCGCATCATCACGGACTGCCAGGTGAACGAGGTGATCATCGGCCTGCCGGAAGCGACGCATCACGAGCTGGTCGGCATCATCTCGCAGTGCGAGCGGGAGAAGGTGAGCATCCGCGTCTTTCCGGATGTCTTCCAGATCATGGCTTCTGAGGTGACGATCGGTGACCTGGGGGGCATGCCGCTGCTCACCGTCCGTGACGTGGCGCTCCGCGGTTGGAGGCTCACCGTCAAGCGCATCATGGATATCACGCTCAGCTCCATCTTCCTGGTTGCCGGCTCTCCCCTGATGCTCCTGACGGCGCTGCTGGTGAAGCTCGATTCTGAAGGCCCCGCCTTCTTCATCCAGGACCGCATGGGGCTGGATGCCAAGCCGTTCCCGATCTTCAAGTTCCGCACCATGTGTTGCGACGCGGAGGCCTCTGGGCCGGGTTGGACCACCAGGAATGACCCTCGTGTGACGCGCCTGGGCTCTTTCTTGCGCCGGACTTCCATCGACGAGCTGCCCCAGCTCATCAACGTGCTGTTGGGCGACATGAGCCTGGTCGGGCCGCGCCCCGAGCAGCCGGCATACGTCGAGCAATTCCGGCAGCGCATACCTCGCTATATGGATCGCCATCGCGAAAAGGCGGGCCTCACCGGCTGGGCGCAAATCAACGGCCTGCGCGGCGACACCTCGATCGCCGAACGCACCAAGTACGATCTCTGGTACATCGAGAACTGGTCGCTCTGGCTGGATTTCAAGATCCTGCTCATCACCCTTTTCCGCGTGCTTAACGACCGCGCGGCGTACTGAAGTCAGGTAGTCTGGTAGTCCAGTAGTCTGGTCGTCTAGCAGCACGCTGGCGATAGCCTGTTGGGCCCGAGCCCGGCGCCGCGAGAGAGAAGACTACGAGACTAATCACTACGAGACTAATCAGTTGACAGCCCCTGCGCTCCGTGGTATCATTGTCCGTGAAGCTTTAGCACTCTCGGCATGAGAGTGCTAAGTCAGGAAAGCAACCGATGAGTGATCTGAAAGAGATGACCGTCCGCCGCAAGGCTGTCCTGGCGCTGGTCATCCGCTCCTACATCGAAAACGCGTCACCGGTGGGCTCGAAGGCCTTCGTCGAGGGCTATGGGCTGGAGATCAGCCCGGCGACTATCCGCCATGAGATGGCCGAATTGGAGGTGATGGGCTATCTGACCCATCGCCACACCTCCGCGGGCCGCGTCCCGACCGAAGCCGGCTATCGGTTCTTCGTTGAGAATTTGCTGGGTGAGACGGAGCTGCCGATCGGCGACCAGCTCACGATCCGCCACCAGTTCCATCAAGCGCGCCTCGAGCTGGATCAGTGGGCGCAGCTGGCGGCGGCTGTGTTGGCTCACACGACGCGCAATGCGGCGCTGGCGACGCCGCCGCGGGTCAGCGAGAGCCGCTTCAAACATCTCGAGCTGGTCAGCTTGCACGATACGCTCGTGCTGCTGGTCCTCGTGTTGCAGGGGGGCATGCTCAAGCAGCAGATGCTGGTGCTCGACGAACCGCTGGAGCAGGAAGCCCTGACCAGCATGTCCAATCTGCTCAACGAGCGGTTCGGCGAGAGGCCCTTGAGCCGGTTGAGCGAGCAGCTGGCTGAGCTGCCGCCGCTCGGCCAGCAGATGGGCGAGGTAGTGGCGGAGATCATGGCCGTGGTGGATAGGCGGGCCGAGAATGCTATCTATCGCGATGGGCTTTCCCACATCCTGGCCGAGCCGGAATTCAGCGAACGCGCGCAAGTGCGCCAGATGATGCAGACGCTGGAGGGCCCGGCCTTGATCGAGATCTTCGCCACCGCGTCGTCGCCCGAAATCGGCAGCGTGCAAGTGCTGATCGGCGGCGAGGGACGCTGGGAAGATCTGCGCGAGTTCAGCCTGGTGCTGGCACGCTACGGCGTGTCAGGAGGCGCTACCGGCTTACTGGGCGTTGTGGGCCCGTTACGCATGTCTTATGATCGCACGATCGGCGCCGTGCGCTATGTTTCACAGGTCATGAGCGATCTGGTCGGCGACTGGTATGGCATGCAGCGGCGTCCGGACACAGGTAAGCAGGGCGGCGTGACGATGGTTGACTGATTAGTAATTCGGAGGGAGTGAGCAAGGCGAGCTATGGCAAACTCGGACGAAAACCGGGCGCGGCAGGACGCGCAGGCATGGAATTCAGCAGGGGCAGCGCCCGACCGGGCCGCCGGGCCTGAAGCCGAACGGAGCCAGGACGAGCGGCCGGGAGTTGCTCCGGGCACGGCGCCTGAGGGGCTCGTCGAACAGCTGGCCCAGGCCCAGGCCCAGGCGGCCGAGTATCTGGACAGCTGGCGCCGTTCGGCCGCCGAATTGAGCAACGCGCGGAAGCGTATGCAGCGTGAGCAGGCAGAGTTCAGCGCCACCGCCAGCGCCAGATTGCTGGAGAAGCTGCTGCCGATTGTAGACGACGTCGATCTGCGCGCTGAGCGCATTGCCCGCGGACCAGGCCAATGGCGAATGGGCCAGTGGATTCCGCCTGATCCAGCGTAAGCTGCAAGCTCTGTTGGAGAGCGAGGGTGTGACCACGATCCTGGCCGAAGGCCAGAAATTCGACCCCGCGCTCCACTTCGCCGTCACTCACGAGCAGCAGCCTGGTTTTGCTGAGGGCGACGTGATCGGCGAGGTGGCCAGGGGTTATCGCCTGGGCGATCGGGTGCTGCGGCCGGCCATGGTGCGCGTTGCCAAAGATAGTGCGTAAGCGCTTGCTTTCACGCGGGGATCATCCCGCGAAGGAGAAAGGTCCGTATGGCTAAGATCGTCGGTATTGACCTGGGCACCACCAACTCCGTGGTAGCCATCATGGAGGGCAGCGAGCCGGTCGTGATCCCAAGCGCTGAGGGCTCGCGTTTGTTCCCATCCGTCGTGGCGGTCAATCCGAAAACCCACGAACGCATGGTGGGGCAGGTAGCTCGGCGCCAGGGCATCACCAACCCCGATAACACGATCTTCTCCGTGAAACGCCTGATGGGCCGGCGTTTCAGCGATCCTGAGGTCGTGAAGGCTCGCAAGGTGCTGCCTTATAAGATCGTCGAGCATTCCAACGGGGATGCCTGGGTCATGCTTGACGGCAAGGAATACTCCCCGCCGGAGATCTCGGCCATGATCTTGCAGAAGATCAAGACCGATGCTGAGGCCTACCTGGGCGAGCCGGTCACGCAGGCCGTCATCACGGTGCCGGCTTACTTCAACGACAGCCAACGTCAGGCAACCAAGGACGCCGGCCGCATCGCCGGGCTCGAGGTCCTGCGCATCATCAACGAGCCCACCGCCAGCGCCCTGGCCTATGGCCTGGATAAAAAGGTGGATCAGAAGATCGCGGTCTATGACCTCGGCGGCGGGACTTTCGATATTTCCATCCTCGACGTGGGTGAGGGTGTGTTCCAGGTGTTGAGCACCAACGGCGATACCTTCCTGGGCGGGGACGATTTTGACCAGCGCATCATGGACTGGATCGCCGACGAGTTCAAGCGCGAGCAAGGCATCGACCTGCGCAGCGACCGCATGGCGTTGCAGCGCCTCAAGGAGTCTGCCGAGAAGGCTAAGATCGAGCTGTCGACGGTGATGCAGACGGAGATCAATCTGCCCTTCATCACCGCCGATGCCACCGGTCCGAAACACAGCAATCCACCGGTTCAGCGGCTACAACATAAGAA
>CAWEHT010000063.1:0-12789 GCA_963808455.1 uncultured Chloroflexia bacterium
GCGTGCCAGGAAAATGTGGCTGGCTTCGAGCGGAGCTATAGGGTGACCTTCTACGCGGCCCTGCTGGCGATATTGCTGGGCGCATTCCTGCCCGGCTGGCCCTTCAACTGGCAGGGCCGGCGGGTGACCGGGGAAGCCGTGGCCATGCATTCGTGACGGTGCGGCAGCACCTGGCACTGCCGAGCTGCTTCCGATAGGCTTCAGCCGGATGCCGAGCGAGCTTCTGGCATAAATGCGCCGGCGACATTACTCGCCGGCGCATTTGGAACTGTCTGAAAAGCTCTGCTGTGATCGATCAGCCAGCCTGAGCTGCCGGCGTGGCCTGGGGAAGAGCGCTGGCATTGCCGCTCACGGTCACCAGGTCTCGCGATAGCCAGCCTTCTTTCCCGCTGGCCTTCACCAACAGCCAATCCTGCGCCTGATCCGTGGCCATGACGGTTAGCGTATCCCCCTGGTACAGCACGGCGACCACCGCGTAGCCGGTGCCCGGGCCGGCCCGCAGGTTGGCAGACGCTGCAACCTTTCCCGGCAGGCCCATGAAGGCGGGCGCGGCCGAAACCACAGGCACCGCGGTGGCGGTGCCGGGCGCGTCCTGGCCCTGGCCAGGCGTCGAGGCAACCTGCTCCGCAGCAACGGGCGTTGGCGTCCAGTTCACTTGCGGGAACGGCGATGCCGTGGGCGACGGCGGCACCGAAGTCGTCGTGGGCCACTGCCCCGGCTGCAAAGGCTGCAGCTGCGTCGAAGTGTTGCTGCTTGCCAACACCGTGCAGCCTGCCAGGGCCACGGCGAGCAGCAATGCGGGCATCACCAGCATGGCCGGGCTACGTCTTGAGGCAGCCACTGCCAGAGGGCGCCGGCCAGCTGGCCAGAGCCGCGGCCTGAAGAACCTGCTCATCGGTCACATCCTTGCGGTGGCCGGATCATTCACCGCCTCCGCCGCCGCCCGCGCTGCTGGGCAGCTCGCTCATGCCCAGGCCGCCGGGCGCAAGCTCGCCGCCCGTTCCCAGCTCGGCTTCTTCTTGGACGGCGCCCTGCAGGCTGCGTGTTACCCGCGAGGACACTTCCGCCAGCCCGTTCAAGAGATTATACATCACGGGCACCAGCACCAGCGACAACAGCGTCGAGGTGATGCTGCCGCCGATCACGACCACTGCCATGGGCGTGCGCAGCTCCGATCCTGCTCCCGTGTGGAAGAGGATCGGTATCAAGGCCAGGATCAAGACAGAAGTGGTCATGATGATCGGGCGCAAACGCAGGCGTCCGGCTTCCGCCAGGGCCTCTTTGCGGCCATAGCCGTCCTCCCTGCGCAGCTTGTTCGTGAAATCGACGATTAGAATGGCGTTCTTGGTGACGACGCCGGTCAACAAGATGAGCCCGAGCAGCGAGATGACGTTGAGCGTCCTGCCGCTGATCAACAGGCCGCCGAAAGCCCCGACGATGGTGACCGGCAGCACGAACAGGATGGCCAGCGGGTCGAGCCAGCTCTGGTACAGCGCCACCAAAAGCATGTAGATCAGGACGATGGAAAGGAGCAACGCGCTGTAGAGATCGCTGAACGCGCTGCGTTGCTGCGATGTACCGCCGGTAAAGGCGAAGGTGTAGCCGGGCGGGAACACCATCTGGGACCGCAGCGCGGTCTCGACGTCGTTGGCCAGGTCGCCGGACGCACGCCCCTGGGCGTTGGCCGTGACGTTCAACACCGTCTGGCGGTTGACGCGTGTGATGCGGAGCGGCGAAATCCCGGCTTGCACCTTGACAGCCTGGCCCAGCACCACCGGGTTGCCGTCCTGGTAGGCCAACGGGAGCTCGAGCAACTGGTTCAGGTTGTTCGCCACCGACGGGTCAAGCTGCACCATGATGGGCACCTGGGTCTGGTCCGGCTCGTTGTAGTTGCCCTCTTGGGTCCCGCTCAGCGAGGTGTAGATGCCGTTGGCAACCTGGTCTGTGGTCAGGCCCAGGTCGGCGAGGCGCCCGCGGTCCATCACCAGCTGGGTCTCGGGCGTCGTGGCAGCGCCCGTGTTCAGCACGTCGACCGCGCCTGGCACCCGGCTGATGATCGCCTGTGCCTGGTTCGCCAAAGCGGCCAGTTCGGTGATGTCCGGACCGAGGAGCTCGACCTGGACGCCCCCTCCACGGCCGGCAAAGCCGAACGAGATGGACGAGTTCAGCGAGACGGAGGCCTTGGCGTCCGGGATGACCGCCAGGCGCGGGCGCAGCGCGTTGGCGATCTGCACGATCCCGCGCTTGCGGTTGTTCTTGTCGATCAGGTAGACGGAGATGCTGACGTTGTTGCCGCCCCCGCCCATATAGCCGCCGCCCCCGCCGACGCTGGTCAGGATCTCGGACACTTCCGGCACGTTGGTGCGGATGATGCGCTCGGCCTGGGTCGCCGCCGCGTTGGCTGCAGCCAGGTTGGCATCCGGGGGCATCGTCAGGCTGACCGTCATCTGCCCGTCGTCCTCCTGGGGCATGAACTCGGTGCCGACCACATTGCCGACGACCAGGTAGATACCGGCGGCCAGCGCCAGGCCTGCGATCAGGAGCACCAGGGCCTGCGTAAAGCCGTTGCGCAGCACCCAGCGGATCACGCGGCTGTAGCCGCTGGCAATGGCATCGAATCCGGCCTCCCAGCCGCGGGTGAAGCCGTTCCAGAGCCAGGCAACCGGCGTCCCCAGGATGTGGAAGAATTTGCCCACCCCGGTCGGCGGCCGCTCCGGGCCGCCGTGGGCCTTCAGCCACTGCGAGGCCAGCATAGGTGTTAGCGTGAAGGAGACTGCCAGCGAGAAGAGCGTCACGCAGACGATGGTCAGGCCATACGACCGGAAATACTGCCCGATGATCCCGGAGGTGAAGGCCACCGGCAGGTAGACCACCACATCGACCAGCGTGATGGCGATGGCGGCCAGGCCGATCTCAGCGCGCCCGTCGATGGCGGCCTGGGCGGGCTTCTTCTTCATCTTCAGGTGGCGCTCGGTGTTCTGAGCACCACGATCGAGTCATCCACCAGGATGCCGATGCACAAAGTCAGGGCCATCAGGGTCATCAGGTTGAGCGTGAAGCCAACCGCCCACATGACCAGGAACGTGGAGATGATCGACGTCGGGATGGCCAGCACCACGATGAACGTGCTGCGGATCGTGTGCAGGAAGAGCAGCATGATGATGCCAGTGATCAAGATGGCAAGGATCAGGTCCTCTTCCACCGAGTTGACCGAGGCCCGGGTGTACGTAGAGTCATCGCTGATGACCTGCATCTTGGCGCCCGGCGGCAGGTCGGGGGCGATCTCGGCCATCTTGGCCTTGACCCCGTCGGCGACCGCCAGCTCGTTAGCTCCAGAGGTCTTGATGATGCCGATGTGGACCGTGTCGGCGCCGTTGAAGCGCGTGATACGCTTCAGCGTGGAGTAGCTGTCGGATACGGTGGCGATGTCGCGCAGGTGCACGAGCCCGCCGGGGTTCTGGCCGGTGAGCGTCGTCCCCGCGGAGGCCGCGCCGTTGATGATGACCAGGTTGCGCAGGTCGTTGACGTTGCTGAACTGGCCGATGGCACGGACCGTCATGGTCTTGATGCCCAGGTCCTCCGTCCCGCCGGGCATGGACGTGTTTTGAGCCCCGACGGCCTGTTCAACCTGGGTCAGCGACACACCGTAGGCTCTCATCTTGGCGGGGTCGAGGTTGACATTGACCTGCTGCTGGCGCCCACCTTCCACCTCTACCGAGGCGACGCCGGTGACGCTCTCCAATTGCTGCACGACAAAGTTGTTGGCGACCTGGGCCAGGGCGTCCTGGCCTTGCGGCCCGCTCAGCACCATGTCCATGATCGGGAAGGCATTCGGGTCGGCCTTGGTGACCACGGGCTCTCCTGAACCCGGAGGCAGGTTGCGGACAGCGGCGGCGACGGAGCGCTCGACGTCGATGGCCGCATCGTTCACGTTGACGCCCACGTCGAACTGCATCGAGACACGGCCGGAACCTTCCGAGGCCGTGGAATCCAGCTCCGTCACGCCGCTGATGCCGGCCACCGCGTTCTTCGAGGGGCGTGATGATCTCCGTATTGACATCCTCAGAGGTGGCCCCCGGGTACGACACGCTCACCGAAACGATCGGGATATCCGTGTTGGGCAGGCGCTCGACGGCCAGCAGGGTAAAAGAGCGGTAGCCCATGACGACGATCATCAAGATGATCATCAATATCGTGAGAGGCCGGCGAACGGCCATTCTGGTCAGGTTCATTGCTCACCGATCTTTCGTTCGTTCCGAGCAGGGGTCAGGATGACCCGCGCGCGATGGTGACGCTGGCGCCATCGATCAAGTTGGCCTGCCCTGCCGTAACGACCGTCGCCCCGGGCTGGAGGCCCGACAGGATCTCGACGTTGTTCTGATCCTGCAAACCCGTGGTGACCGTCATCAGCTGCGCGGTGTTGTTGGCCCGCACGACGTAGACTTCGCTCTGGTTCTGCGAGCCCTGCACGATAGCCGCTTGCGGCACGAGCAGGATATGCTGATGTTGGCTCACCAGGAGCGACACGTCGGCGTACATGCCCGGGCGCAGCAGGTCTGCCTTGTCCTCGGGCGTGACCAGGATCTGGAAGGTATGCGTCTTGGCGTCGGCCATCGGGGCCACCGACGTCACCTGGGCCGCGAAGTCGCGGCCCGGATAGGCGGAGACATCCACGGCGGCGCTTTCGCCGTTCTTGATCTGGCTGATCCGGCTCTCCTCGATGTTCAGCGCCACCTGGTTGCTCTTGGAGAGGAACAGCACGACAGGAGTTGACGGCCCGACCAGGTCGCCCTTGCTGATGTAGACCTCGGCCACGACACCGTCGAATGGGGCCTGGATGGTAGCTTCGCTCAACGTAATCTTGGCCAGGTCGAGGGTTGCCTTGGCCTGATCTGCCGCCGCCTGAGCCTGGGCCAGGTCGGTGGGCAGGTAGGGCACTTTCGTCTCGGCCAGTTTGAGCTGGGCCTGCGCCACATTGTTCTCCAGGGGTGCGAGCTGCCCGTCGGTCGGCTTGGTGGCCAGGTTGTACGCGGACAGGGCGGACTGGTAATTGTTGGTCGCCGTTTGCAGTGCCAGCGCCTGGGTGCTCATGGAGACGTTGGCCTCGGAGGCGACCTTGTTATAGTTGGCCTGGGCCTGCTGCAGCGTGGCCTGCGCGTTTTCGAGGGCATCGGCAGCCACGGTCATCTGGTCATTCGTGGGCGACGCCAACGCATCCAAGGCCACCTGGGCGGCCGTCAGGGCGGCCTGGGCAGCGGTGATCTCCTCGGGGCGAGAGCCGACCTGTTCCGCCACGAGTTTCTGATAGGCCCCGTCGTAGGCAGCCTGGGCCTGGCCGACCTGCGCTTGCAGGGTGGACGTCTCGAGCGTGCAGATGACGTCGCCAGCCTTCAGGGAATCGCCGACGTTGACGTTCACGGAAGCCACGTGCCCGGAGATGAGCGGCAGCACTTTGACGGAATCCGTGGGCTGCAATGTGCCGGCGTAGGCGTAGATCTCAGAGATACTGCCGGTCACGGCTTTCGTCGCTTCGACTGCCACAGCCTGCGCCGCGTCCTTGCCCGCCGGCACTCTGCCTGCTGAAACCGCCGCTCTGGCGCCCCGCGCCTGGGGTGGCCCCCGCGCCGCGCGGTGGGCGTGCCGCCCTGGGCGCTCGGTCCGGGCGCAGCCCCTTGCGAGCTGGCCGCAGACGCGATGGAACAAGCGGCCAACAATGCAGCGACCGCGATCAGCAAGACCACGCGTAAGGCTGATCTCAAGCTCTCCATGACTACAACTCCTCGTTGCAAATGCAAACAAGTCCTCTTGGGATACCGGGCTGCCCTTGAAGGGGCCCCTGTTGGCACATCTGAGGGTTACAGGAACCAGGCGCCCAGGAGACACCCCTAGCGTTGAAGATTACGCGACATTGACATATAAAGCAAGTCTTGCTGCCACGCGCGAGATGGGCGCCGGGCGGGCCGTGCTGCTCGGCTGAGCACAGGCCAAGCGCCAGAACCAGCCCAACACCCGCGAGGCCAAGGATGACGTGACCCGCGGGCTATAGCCTGCTGCCATCCAGCGATTGCTATACCGCCATGGTGATGCCCTCCTAAATATAGGCCGGTTCAGGGCCGCACGCAAAGCCCAAACTTGTTAAGGCGCTGTTAAGCGCAGGTTAAACGCACCCGCCACCGTGCAGCTTCTCAGCGAATCACCCTGTAGATGGTCACTTCTGGGTTCGCGTACACGATGGCAAGCTGGCCAGACCTTGCCATGCCGGAGAATTTGGCCAGGCCGGCGGCGGGAAAAAGCAGCTTCTCCAGGGCACCCACATAGATGTAATCGACGTGCAGCGTGGTGATCAACTCGCACGCGTGCGCTCGATGTCGGTCGTACCGAAGAATTCCTGGCCTAGCGCGGTCCGTTCCGCCACCTGATCTCCCGGGCGTTGCTCGTCCTGGTGCTGGCCCACGAAAGTCGGCAGGCCGGTCAGGCTGGCCACGCGCAGCCCACCGGCCCGGTAATAGTCGTAACCTACGAGTGCTCCGTCAACGCTGTAGTCCCCGTCCGGTGCTTCGGCCACAACGGGCGTGCCGCTCACGTGATCCAGGAGCCAATGGATGGCCTGGTCATCATAAGAAAGGGAGATGGTGTGCTTCTCGTCGGGCCATTCGTATCGGCCCACCGCCATGAAGGCCGTGCCATCCAACGTGCCGAACCCAGGTCGCGCCCCCGGGAACCTGTCGACCACGCGCCGGTGATGCCAAACGGCAGGAAGAACAGCCCCGCAACCAGCAATGCGGCGGCCGCCAGGCGCCACAGGATCGCCCACCCGCCGGCGGCACGCCAGACACGCGGCAGCATGACCGAACTGGCCAGCCCCAGCAAGATCCAGGCCGGCATGCCGAACTTGAACACGGTGTTCATCCGCGACCAGTCCCCGCCGTCCAGGAAGTCGCGCAGGTAGATCAGCTCGATGCCGCCCAGGATGCCGAGCCCAAGCACGACCAGCAGCAAGATGAAGGCCTCCTGCAACGACGTGCGCCGCCCAATCAGGAGCAGCAAGGCCAGCCCAAGGGGCAACACGACCAGCGCTGCCGTCGGCCGGTTGAGCATGATCAGAGTGAGAGCCAGTCCAACCAGCACAAGGATCGCCGCCACCACGACGGGAGCCCCGGGAGGCGTGGAATGAGAAGCAGGGGCAGGCCCAGCCGAGCCTGAGGGCTGCAGCTCGCCGTCCGGGCAGGAAAGCGAAGCCCCGCGCCAGATGTCCGGGTCGCGGCCCGCCGCCCGCCCGGCGGCTCCGCGCTTCCGACCTGGCCCGAAATCCAAGGCCACGGACCCTTCGCCAGCCCCGTCCCCGGCTGCCGGCACGGGACCCGGCGCCGCGGGCTCCTCTAACAGCTGGCCCATGGCCACAGAAACATCGCCAGCCCCGTCCCCCGCTGCCGGCACGGGGCCCGGCGCCGCGGGCTCCTCCAACCTCTGGCCCATGGCCACAGAAACATCGCCGGCCCCGTCCTCCGCTTCCGGCACGGGGCCCGGCGCCGCGGGCTCCTCCAACCTCTGGCCCATGGCCGCAACCCTGGGCCCCGGGCGAGCGCAGCGCGCAGCAGCACGAACACATAGCTGGCGGCCAGGAAGAGGAAAAACGCCCAGATGGCCAGCCAGGACCCTAATGGGCTGCTGGCGCTCACCGGGGCCAGATAGCGGGCCAGTAGCGACCGCCCGGCCTCGCCGACCTGAGCCTGATAGTGCCGATAGAACGGCCAGTAGGCAAGCACTGCCATCCCGCCGGTAGCCACCCCGAGGCAGGTTGCTCCCAGGATTGGCATCCAGCGCCGGCTCCGCCACGGCACGAGCACAAAAGCCGCAACCACGAGCACGAGGTATACCGGCAGGTCCCAGGTGTTGGTCGGCCCCAGGGCACCCAGCGCCACCACGAACAGGAGCATGCGCGCCGCGCTGCCCGGCCACGAAGCCCTGCCGCGCAGCATCAGCCAGTTCAACGATAGCCCGATCACCACCAGCCCGATCGGCATGGCGATCAGGTGTGGATGCAGGTCGGCGAAAAGGAAGCTCCAGAAAGGGAATTCATTGATGGTGTACGGGATGACACGACTGGCAGCCCAATAATCGAAACCCGGCCACGGCTGCAGGCCGCGCAGCAGCACCAGCGTCCCGCGCAGCATCGCCAGTGGCGAAGCGCCGGACGCGCCGCCCATGGCCGCGAGCTTCTCCGCTACCTGGGTGAAACTCGCCAGGTTGCCCATCAGCAGCGCCAGCACCACCGCCAGCAGGCCTCCTCCGATGGCGACGCCGGGCGGGCCTCCGCGGCTGCCGCTTGATCCCTGGGCCGATGCTTCGTCCTGCCCATCCTGAGCGGCCAGCCCCGCCCTCTCTTCCTCGGGCGAACGGCGCCTGGCGCCGGCCAGATCCACGCCCAGGCTGAACAGCGCCATGGCAGCGAGGGCAAAGAGGCCAGGCACTGCCAGGTTGTACGCCACCTCGGGCACGATGCCGGTGAGCTTGATCGGCAGGCTGACCAGATAGAGCCCATAATAATAGTAGTTGATGGTGCCGCCGGCGAAGTACGGATCATAAGGCGGAAAGTGTGCGCTGCGCAGGATGGCGTTGAGAAAAGCAAAGTCCATGAACTTCTCGCCGCCGTTCCAGGGCTGCCACAGGTCCGGATCGAGCAATCGAATCACGACGAACGCCACGAAAGCTGCGGCGAACACCCCCTCTGCCGCCAGCAGCAGGGCGTGTTGCTTGCGCCAGAAGCCGGCGAGTTCTACCCTCTGGGCCCATGCCGCCCACAACCCGGCGAGGGCCAGGCAGGCCAGCAGGGCTATGAGCAGGCCCACCCGGTTCTGCCACAGCCCGAGGCTAACAGCCAGCCAATGCAGCCAGCCGATCACCAGCCAGCCGATCAAGCGCGCCAGCCCGTAGCCGCGCTCGCGGAGCCCTCCGAGCAAAGGGAAGAGCAACGGCCAGGCAAGCCACCCGAAGAGGCTGATGACGAACCACCAGAAAAGCGCGGCCAGGATCGGCGAGCCACTGGCAAGCTGATCCCAACGGAAGTCGGCGACGACCGGGAGCGAGTCGGCCGGTCCCGCCAGCATCTGCGGCCCTAAGTGAACTTCATAGATTTAATATAGCGAAACTTCAAGATTGTGTAGTATAAGATAAGGCAGGAGTTGAAATGGTTTATGGAAGCTTATAATGTATTGATCATAGGTTCCGGCCCCGCCGGCCTGTTTGCAGCTATGCAACTTGAGCACCAGGGGCTTGACAGGATTGCTATCATCGATCGACATCCGTATCCCGCCGGAGGGCTGCTCAATGACGGCAAACTGAATTTTGACTATCGAATTGGAATCGATCTGGATGAACTTAAGATTGATGTTAATTCGGCGAAACTTTTGATGGAAGAAATCAGGCAGGTCTTCATCCATCAAAACTTTCGCCGAATTAACATCTATCTTAAGTTCATCCATGTCGATTCCAATTCGATAGTCAAAATTCAGTTTGCCGTCGATTGAGCAACCCTCCCAGCGGATATGGGTTACGATCGATTATAGCAAATCCCCACGTCAAGCCCCTGGCGTTAGAATTCAAGATCACCGACCACAGTGGGGACCGGAACCTATAATCAATACATTATAATAATTCATAACCATTTAAACTCCTGAATCAGTCTTATACTACATTATCCTGAAATTTCGCTACACAAAATCTATGAAGTTCACTTAAGGCCGCAGATGCTGGCGGGACGGCGACTGGCTCGTGGTCGCCGATTCCGCTGGATCAGCTTGCCAGTGGCTCGCCGATCCTGGCGGGCTCTGGTGGTTCGTCATCCGCCCTTCGGGTGGCTTGCCGGGCCGTTGCTCTTCCTTTGCTCGGAGGCTCCGCGAGCGTGGCGACGCGTTGGCGCGCTTGATCGGCTGGCTGGTGATCGGCTGGCTGCATTGGCTGGCTGTTACCTTCGGGCGCGGGGAGAACGGGTGGGCCTTACATAGCCTGCTGGCCGGCCTGGCCCTCGCCGGGTTGTGGCGGCATGGGGAGGGTAGAACTCGCCGGCTTCTCAGCAAGCAACACGCCCTGCTGTGGCCGCAGAGGGGGTGTTCGCCGGAGCTTCGTGGCGTTCGTCGTGATCGAGATTGCTCGATCCGGACCTGTGGCAGCCCTGGAACGGCGGCGAGAAGTTCATGGACTTTGCTTTTCTCAACGCCATCCTGCGCAGCGCACACTTTCCGCCTTATGATCCGTACTTCGCCGGCGGCACCATCAACTACTATTATTATGGGCTCTATCTGGTCAGCCTGCCGATCAAGCTCACCGGCATCGTGCCCGAGGTGGCGTACAACCTGGCAGTGCCTGGCCTCTTTGCCCTCGCTGCCATGGCGCTGTTCAGCCTGGGCGCGGATCTGGCCGGCGCCAGGCGCCGTTCGCCCGAGGAAGAGAGGGCGGGGCTGGCCGCTCAGGATGGGCAGGACGAAGCATCGGCCCAGGGATCAAGCGGCAGCCGCGCAGGCCCGCCCGGCGTCGCCATCGGAGGAGGCCTGCTGGCGGTGGTGCTGGCGCTGCTGATGGGCAACCTGGCGAGTTTCACCCAGGTAGCGGAGAAGCTCGCGGCCATGGGCGGCGCGTCCGGCGCTTCGCCACTGGCGATGCTGCGCGGGACGCTGGTGCTGCTGCGCGGCCTGCAGCCGTGGCCGGGTTTCGATTATTGGGCTGCCAGTCGTGTCATCCCGTACACCATCAATGAATTCCCTTTCTGGAGCTTCCTTTTCGCCGACCTGCATCCACACCTGATCGCCATGCCGATCGGGCTGGTGGTGATCGGGCTATCGTTGAACTGGCTGATGCTGCACGGCAGGGCTTCGTGGCCGGGCAGCGCGGCGCGCATGCTCCTGTTCGTGGTGGCGCTGGGTGCCCTGGGGCCGACCAACACCTGGGACCTGCCGGTATACCTCGTGCTCGTGGTTGCGGCTTTTGTGCTCGTGCCGTGGCGGAGCCGGCGCTGGATGCCAATCCTGGGAGCAACCTGCCTCGGGGTGGCTATCGGCGGGATGGCAGTGCTTGCCTACTGGCCGTTCTATCGGCACTATCAGGCTCAGGTCGGCGAGGCCGGGCGGTCGCTACTGGCCCGCTATCTGGCCCCGGTGAGCGCCAGCAGCCCATTAGGGTCCTGGCTGGCCATCTGGGCGTTTTTCCTCTTCCTGGCCGCCAGCTATGTGTTCGTGCTGCTGCGCGCTGCGCGCCCGGGGCCCAGGGTTGCGGCCATGGGCCAGAGGTTGGAGGAGCCCGCGGCGCGGGCCCCGTGCCGGAAGCGGAGGACGGGGCCGGCGATGTTTCTGTGGCCATGGGCCAGAGGTTGGAGGAGCCCGCGGCGCCGGGCCCCGTGCCGGCAGCGGGGGACGGGGCTGGCGATGTTTCTGTGGCCATGGGCGAGCTGTTAGAGGAGCCCGCGGCGCCGGGTCCCGTGCCGGCAGCCGGGGACGGGGCTGGCGAAGGGTCCGTGGCCTTGGATTTCGGGCCAGGTCGGGAGCGCGGAGCCGCCGGGC
The DNA here is from genome assembly GCA_963808455.1 of uncultured Chloroflexia bacterium. Taxonomy (GTDB): domain Bacteria; phylum Chloroflexota; class Anaerolineae; order CG2-30-64-16; family CG2-30-64-16; genus CAWEHT01. The sequence goes on from CAWEHT010000063.1 coordinate 11,553, forward strand.
GGGCGGCGGGCCGTGACCCGGACATCTGGCGCGGGGCTTCGCTTTCCTGCCCGGACGGCGAGCTGCAGCCCTCAGGCTCGGCTGGGCCTGCCCCTGCTTCTCATTCCACGCCTCCCGGGGCTCCCGTCGTGGTGGCGGCGATCCTTGTGCTGGTTGGACTGGCTCTCACTCTGATCATGCTCAACCGGCCGACGGCAGCGCTGGTCGTGTTGCCCCTTGGGCTGGCCTTGCTGCTCCTGATTGGGCGGCGCACGTCGTTGCAGGAGGCCTTCATCTCGCTGCTGGTCGTGCTTGGGCTCGGCATCCTGGGCGGCATCGAGCTGATCTACCTGCGCGACTTCCTGGACGGCGGGGACTGGTCGCGGATGAACACCGTGTTCAAGTTCGGCATGCCGGCCTGGATCCTGCTGGGGCTGGCCAGTTCGGTCATGCTGCCGCGTGTGCTGGCGTGCCGCCGGCGGGTGGGCGATCCTGTGGCGCCTGGCGGCCGCCGCATTGCTGGTTGCGGGGCTGTTCTTCCTGCCGTTTGGCATCACCGCGCGCGTGGTCGAAGGTCCCGGGGGCGCGACCTGGGTTCGGCACGTTGGATGGCACGGCCTTCATGGCGGTGGGCCGATACGAATGGCCCGACGAGAAGCACACCATCTCCCTTTCTTATGATGACCAGGCCATCCATTGGCTCCTGGATCACGTGAGCGGCACGCCCGTTGTGGCCGAAGCACCGGACGGGGACTACAGCGTTGACGGAGCACTCGTAGGTTACGACTATTACCGGGCGGGTGGGCTGCGCGTGGCCAGCCTGACCGGCCTGCCGACTTTCGTGGGCCAGCACCAGGACGAGCAACGCCCGGGAGATCAGGTGGCGGAACGGACCGCGCTAGGCCAGGAATTCTTGGTACGACCGACATCGAGCGCACGCGTAGAGTTGATCACCACGCTGCACGTCGATTACATCTATGTGGGTGCCCTGGAGAAGCTGCTTTTTCCCGCCGCCGGCCTGGCCAAATTCTCCGGCATGGCAAGGTCTGGCCAGCTTGCCATCGTGTACGAACCCAGAAGTGACCATCTACAGGGTGATTCGTGAGAAGCTGCACGGTGGCGGGTGGGTTTCGGTTGCGTTAAAAGCGCCTTGACAAGTTGGGCCTTGCGTGCGGCCCTGAACCGGCCTTATATTAGGAGGGCATCATGATGGCGGTATAGCAATCGCTGGATGGGGGCGGCTATAACAGCTCAATGG
>CAWEHT010000064.1:0-10518 GCA_963808455.1 uncultured Chloroflexia bacterium
GTCGAGCGGCTGGCCCGGGCCCTGGCTGAGCGTGGGCATGCAGTGACCGTGCTGACCTCGCATTACCAGAAGGACCTCCCCTACGAAGAAGTGCTGGAAGGGGTGCGGGTGGTGCGAACACCCGTGCTGCTTCGCTTCAACAAGGGTGTCTTCATGCCAACCCTGCCGTGGTGCGCCTGGCGCGAGATGCGGGCCACCGACGTGGTCAGCATCCATCTGCCACAGGTTGAGGCAGCTTTGGTCACGTTGCTCGCCCGCCTGAGCGGTCACAAGCCTGTGCTGACGTATCATTGCGATCTGGAAATGCCGCCCGTGTGGTACGGGAAGCTGGTCGATCGGTTGACTTTCTGGAACAACCTGGCGGCTGCCCGGCTGGCCCACATCGTCGTCGCATACACGGAGGATTTCGCCTGCCACTCGCCTGTGCTCCGCCGTTTCTTTCGTCCGGGCCGCGCCGGCCGGGGCAAGGTGAAAGTCATCTTGCCGCCGGTGGTCATCCCCGAGCCTAGAGCGGAAGCCGTGGCCGTGCTGCGCGCCGGGGCTGGGCTTGATGGCCAGCGTGTGATTGGTTTTGCCGCCCGCTTCGCCCATGAAAAGGGCGCCGACTACCTCATCAACTCCATCCCATATATCCTGGCTGAGATCCCCAATATCCGCATCCTCTTCGCAGGGCCCTACAAGGATGTGATCGGCGAGACGATCTGGTACGACTTGCAGCCGCTGATCAAGGCTTACGAGCCCTATCTGAAGTTTTTGGGGACGCTCAGCCCGCCGCAGATGGCTGCCTTCTTCCAGGCCTGCGATGTGGTGACCGTGGCCTCGATCAACAACACGGAATCGTTCGGCCTGGTGCAGGTCGAAGCCTTCATGTGTGGGACGCCGGTCGTGGCGACGAACCTGCCCGGCGTGCGCCAGCCGGTGACCATGAGCGGCATGGGGGAGATTGTGCCGGTGGCAGATGCCCGGGCGTTGGCTGTAGGCATCCTGAAGGTGCTCAAGAACAGAGAGAAGTATGTGCGGCCGCATGAGACGATCATGCGAACGTTCGATATCGTCCGCACGGTAGATGAGTACGAGGAACTATTCCGCCACAATTCGAGAGCTCGCCCGCCGTCATAGGCCGCGGGCGAAGGCCCCGCCCCCCGTGCCCATCACGGTAAGGCCTGGCGGGGAGGCTTTGTGAGAGCAAGATGCGCATACCCTGGACGCGCTGGTCACTTCTGGTAGGGTCCCTGGGCCTGGCTACCTTGGGCCAGTTTTACTTTGCCCATAAGCCGGATTATGTCTGGGATGGCCTCGTATTCTACGCCGTGGCTATCGTGCTGTTCCTGGCCCTTTTCCGGGTGCAGGATAGGCCGCCCGTACACGCGCGATCGGGTTTCCAACTGGGGCCGCAAGTGCTTATGCGCATGTTGCCCATTCTGGTAGGCCTGCTCCTGGCGTGTGTGACCGTCTTGGAGGTCGGCGAGGCGCGCACCAGCTATTGGCCGATCTTTTGGACCTGGGTGGCTGCGATCGGGCTATATTTGCTGGGGTTTGCCCGGCGCCCTTCCTGGGTTCTGCGCGTGAGGCCTACCTGGGAATGGGGGTTGGTGGCACTCCTAGTGCTCGGGGCGTGGCTGCTGCGCGTCTGGCACGTCGCCAGCGTGCCGTGGACCCTGGGCGGTGATGAGGGCAGCCAGGGGTTGTGGGCCAGGGGCGTACTCGAAGGGCGGGTGGTCAACATGTTCGGCCTTGGCTGGCTTTCAGTGCCCAACATGTCCTTCTTCTGGCAAGCCATGTGGCTCCGCCTGTTCGGGGATGATGTCCTGGGTCTGCGGCTGCCATGGACCATCATCGGGGCCCTGACCGTGCTGGGCACATACCTGCTCGTGCGCCGTCTGTTCGACCGCTGGTTGGCCGTGCTGACGGCCTTCCTGCTGGCCACCTATCATTTCCACATTCACTTCAGCCGCCTCGGCTCCAACCAGATCGCCGATCCCTTCTTTGTGGTTTGGGCTCTCTACTTCCTGGTGCTTGGTTGGCAAAGCCGGCGCCGCTGGGCGTGGGCCGCCAGCGGCGCAGTGGCGGGCCTCGCCTTTTACGGCTATGCCGGCGGGCGCCAGGTTCCCGTGATCCTGGCCCTGCTCCTGGCGTGGGCCATCGTGACCCGGCCCCGTTTCTGGCGCGAACATCGCGGTGACATGCTCGCCATGCTGGGCGCGTTCCTGGTCGTCTTCGGGCCAATGGGGCTGCTGGCAATCCGCGACCCCGACAATTTCAACGCGCGCATCAACCAGACAGGCATTTTCCAGTCGGGATGGCTTGCCGCCGAAATGCAAAGGACCGGGCGCACGCGCCTGAGCTTGCTTGGCGAGCAGGTCATGCGGGCGTTCCTGGCCTTCAACCTTTATCTTGACCGCATCGCATGGTACAATGCCAGCATCCCGCTGATGGACTTTGTCTCGTCGATCTTTTTCGCGCTCGGCGCAGCTTTTAGCGTCTCGCGCCTGCGCGCTAAGACCGACCGGGCCGGCGAGGGGAAAGAGGGGCCAGGCGAGGCCGGGGCTGGCTGGCGCTATGCGGTGTTCGTGATCTGGTTCCTGGTCGTGGTCGGGATTGGGGGCGCCCTGACCGAAAACCCGCCGTCAAGCGAGCGCCTGATCTCGAGCGCCGTGCCGGCCGTGTTCTTTGTGGCGGTCGCCCTGCGGGCGCTGGCGGGCGTGCTCGGCGATCTGCTGGCTTGGCGTGATCTGAACCGCCGCGTGCTGGCGGGCGGACTCGCCATCCTCATGGCCTACATTAGCGTGCGATACTACTTCGGGCCGTACCAGGCCAGCTGGGTTTACGGCAACGGAAACGGCGAGGTGGCGACGCGCGTGGGCTATTATCTGCGCGAGCTGGGCCCAGGGTGGCACGAGTATTTCTTTGGCGCGCCGCGCATGTACACTGACTTCTCATCGACGCCCTTCATTGCCAAGGATGTCACGCTGAGCGACGTTATCGATCCGCTGCAGGCTCCGCCAAAGGGCATCGACGGCCAGCACAAATTGATCTTTGTTTTCCTGCCTGAGCGCGGTAGTGAGCTGAAATGGGTGGAACAAGAGTATCCTGGCGGAACGCTCGAACAAGTCCACCGCTTCGGCCAGCCAGCCGGGCCGCTACTGTTCATCGCCTACAAAGTAACATGATCTCTTGCTTAAGGATTCGGCATGCAAGATACGAGCAAGCTGTCTGACGCCGGCCAGGCGCAGGTATCGCACGACGCCATCCCAGCGCCTGCCATCTTCGCCCGGTTTTGGGCGTGGCTGGCGACCCCGGCCGCGGCTCAGATCATTTTGATCCTGATCCTGGCGGCGGGTGCCTATTTGCGCCTCAGCCATATCAACTGGGACCAGGAAACACACCTGCATCCGGACGAGCGTTTCCTTACCATGGTCGAGGACGCCCTTAAATGCCCACGAGCCTGGGCCAGTTCTTCGACAGCACCAAGTCACCTACGAACCCGTACAACTATCCGGATTACCAGTTCTTCGTGTACGGGACATTGCCGCTGTTTCTGGTGAAGGTGGTGGCTCAGGTTGTGAACTCGCTCAACCAGACGGCTCACATCTGGTCGCTGTCTGGCAGTATTGCGCCGATCGACTTGACGGACTATAGCGGCGTGCATTTTGTGGGGCGTGCCCTTTCGGCCCTCTTTGATCTGGGCAGCGTCTGGCTGATCTACATGGTCGGCCGCCGGCTGTATGGCCAGCGTGTGGGCCTATTGGCGGCCGCACTGTTGGCGTTCTCAGCCTTGCCTTTGCAGCAGTCGCACTTCTTTACCGTCAACACGTTCGGATCGTTTTTCTGCGTGGCCACGATCTATTTTGCAGTGCGCATAGCCTACGGGGCCGACCGCGGCAGCGGCGGACGTGCCTCCGCCACCGGCGTGCCAGGCAATCCCGAAGGCGGATGGCTCTGCTACATCGGCATGGGTGCCGGGCTGGGCGCTGCGCTGGCCACGCGCATCAACCTGCTGCCCATGCTGTTAATCGGGTTGCTGGCTGCTGGGATACGGGCATGGCACGAGTGGGGCGTGGCGCAAGCTCGCGCGCGAACCTGGCCGGCGCCGAAGGGCGACGGGGCGGCGACCTGGCATGGGCGGGGTTGATCGTCGAGGCGACGCTGTTCCGGGTTTTCCTTTTCATCGTCGCGGCCCTGATCGTCTTTCGCATTGCGCAGCCGTATGCTTTTGGCGGCACCAGCTTGCTCGACTTCAGCCTCTCCGACAAGTGGCGCGCCAACATGACGGAGATCCAGGCCGAGATGAGCGGCCACCGCGACATGCCGCCCGGCCACCAGTGGACCGGGCGCACGCCCTTCGTCTTTCCGTTCGTCAATATGGTGGTATGGGGCATGGGGCTGCCGCTGGGCCTGGCCGCCTGGGCCGGCTTTCTGCTGGCCTTCTGGCAGATTGCCCGCAGTCTGACGCGCCCGGCTTACCTGGCGGAGGCCAGGCGGCATTTGCTGGTAGTGGCGTGGGTGGGCGGCATGTTCCTCTGGCAGGGCCTGCAGTACGTGCAGACGATGCGGTACCTGCTGCCCATTTATGCCTTTCTGGCCCTATTGGCGGCATGGCTCGCCTGGTGGCTGGTCGAGCATAGCTCCGGAGCGTGGCAACTCTGGCCGGTGGCGAGTCGGGCCGGCCGGTGGGTCGCAGGCTTATGGCGGGGCCGAGACCTCTTCCGCCGTCCTGAGGCGCGACCTGAAACCAGATCGGGCGCCCTCCGCATTGCGGCCTATGCTGTGCTGGCGGCCGTCACGATCGGGACCATTTTGTGGGGCTGGGGCTTTATGGCCGTCTACCGACGCGAGTTTACGCGGGTCACCGCATCGCGCTGGATGTTCGCCAACGTGCCATCTGGCAGCCACATCGCCAATGAAGCGTGGGACGATCCTCTGCCTGTTTCGATTGACGGCAAGGCCCCGTGGAAACCCTATGGCCCATTCCAGGGATTGAGCAGTTCTCCCACCGGCCTGATCAACAACTACGACGAGGACACGCCGGAAAAGCGCCAGCAGTTGTACCAATGGCTGGACGAGGCGGATTACATCGTGCTCTCGAGCGCTCGGCTGTATGGCTCGATCCCGCGCCTGCCCACACGCTATCCGATGACAACGCTGTACTACCAGCTGCTGTTTCAGGGCAAGCTTGGGTTCCAGCAAGTCCTCAAAGTGACGTCGTTCCCTACGATCTTCGGCATCCAGTTCAACGACACCGGCGCCGAAGAGGCCTTCAGTGTGTACGACCATCCCGTCGTCTATATCTTCAAGAAGACCCCCGACTACAGCTCGGCCAAGATCCACGCTTACTTCGACGCGGTGGACCTCAAGGACACCGTCCAGATGTGGCCGATCCAGGCCAGCAAAGCCCCTACGGCGCTCCTGATGACGCCGGCCGAGGCGGCCCGACAGCAGGCGGGCGGCACCTGGACCGCCATCTTCAATGAGCAAGACCTGGCCAACCGCGTGCCCGTGCTTGTGTGGCTTGTGTTGCTGGAGCTGCTGGGCCTGGCCGCTTTCCCGCTGGCTTACCTGGTGTTGGGCAGGCTGAGCGACCGCGGCTTCGCTTTCTCCAAGACATTGGGCGTTCTGGCCCTGGCCTGGCTCACCTGGATCGGGCCGGCCTTGAAGATCGTGCCCTATAGTCGTTGGCTGATCGCGGGTTGGCTGGTCGTGCTCATCGCAGCCGGCGCGCTCATCCTCTGGCGCCGCTGGTCTGACATGGTGGCCTTCTGGCGCAGCCATCGCGCGCTGCTGCTGACCGAGGAAGCGATCTTCCTGGCATTGTTTGCCCTGTGCTTGCTCGCGCGCTTCGGCAATCCGGACCTGTGGAATCCGGCGCGCGGCGGCGAAAAGCCGATGGACTTCGCCTTCCTGAACGCCGTCATCAAGTCGAACCACCTTCCCGCCTTATGACCCCTGGTTCGCCGGCGGCTTCATGAACTATTACTACTTCGGGTTCGTGCTCGTCGGGGGACTTGTCAAGCTGACCGGTATCGTGCCGTGGGTGGCCTACAACCTGGCGGTGCCGATGCTGTTCGCCCTGACGGGCCTGGGCGCCTTCGGCGTTGCCTACAGCCTGGCAGCAGGCGATGCGGGCGCGCCGGAGGAGGGCGACGCTGAAAGCCGCATCGACCAGCCGGTCGATCCCCCCGGCCCTCTGGCCCCGCTGCCCTTGTTCGCCGGCCTGGCGGCGACTTTCTTTGTGGCTATTGCCGGGAATCTGGGTGAGGTCAAGCTCCTCTTCGACCAATGGTCTGCCAACTCGGCCGTGAGCATCAAGAGCACAATCCCCGGGCTGGCCTTCGTCGTGCGGGTGGTCGGGGGCATGGTGGCCTGGTTGACCGGCGCAGCACCTGCAGATCCCCAACGACTGGTGGTTCTGGAACGCGTCGCGCGTGATACCGAATACCATCAACGAGTTCCCGTTCTTCACCTTTACCTACGCCGACCTGCATGCCCACATGATCGCCTTCCCGTTGGCCCTGCTCGGCCTGGCGACGGCGATCGCGTTGGTTCGCACCAGGCCGGTCGAGCCGGCGCTGGCCCTGGCGGGAGAAAACGGCACGGCTCGCCGGGAGCCGAGCCCATGGCGTATCACGCTCGCCGAGCTCGCGCCCATGTCCCTGTTGGGGCTGGTGATCGGTGCCCTGCGGGCCACGAATACCTGGGACTTCCCGACCTATATTCTGGTGGCGCTCGCCGCGCTGGCTGTGCTCGAGGTGGCTCGGCGCAGCCCCAGGAAGCTGCTTGCCGATCGCACTGGAGCAGCGGACTCCTCTGACAGTGAGGCCGGTCTCTCACTCGCTCTCCATCCTGCGCACACGGAAGGCACGGAGCAGGGAGCGGTGGCGGGAGGGCTTGCCTATGCCCTGGCGCTCGACCCCAATGGGATGGGGGAGGGGGCTGGCGCCGCGCAATCCCGGTCGCTGCCCGCCGGCCAGCCTCAGGGAATCAGGAACACGTCAGGGTCGGTCGAGAGAGAGCCTGTGGGCTGCTTGCTGTTGCCTGCCGCCTTCTCGCGGCTGGGCTACGACGACGAGACGCCCTACGTGCTGGCTCCGTGGCAGGCTGAACTGGCTTCTATCTTCCACGCCACGATCGCGGTGATCCTGCGACTGCTCATCGTGGTGGCAGTGGCTGTCTTGACGTTCTATCCTTACACGAAATATTACGCCACCGCTTATACGGGCCTATCGGTGGGCAACGTGGGAACCACGACCATCCCAGATTTCCTCGTGGTGCACGGGTTCTTCCTGGCCGTGATCGCGATCTACCTGATCAGCGAGTTGGTGGTCCAGCTGCGCGAGGGCATGATAGCCGTCTGGCTCGACCCCGTGCTGCCGTTCGTGTTGAGCGCGACGGTGCTGCTGATGGCCGTCGGTTGGGTGCTGGGCGCGGAGATCTGGGAGATTGCCGTGCCTTTGCTGGTTTTGGACGCCGCGCTGGCACTGGGCCGTGGGCTACCTTCCACCCGCCGGCTGGCGCTCTTGTTGATCGCTTTGGGCCTCGCCATCACGATGGGCGTGGAGATCGTGCACCTGGATGGCGACATCGGCCGCATGAACACTGTGTTCAAGTTTTATCTGCAGGCCTGGATCCTGTTCGGCGTGGCCGCGGCTTTTGGGCTGGCCAGCTGGGCCGAACGAAGCACGGGCTGGAGTGATGGCTGGAGGCGGGCTGCGACAGTGGTCGTGGTTGTGCTCTTCATGGGTGTGATGCTCTATCCACCGCTGGCAGCCCACGCTAAGGTGGCGGACCGCTTCTCCGCCGACGATCAGCCCCATACCCTGGACGGCATGGCCTATATGGACAACGGCCAGTACTCCGACAACAACCAGGATATGAACCTGCCGGCCGACAAGGCCGCGGCCATCCTCTGGATGATGCACAACGTCAAGGGTTCGCCGGTGATCCTGGAAGGCAACACACCGAACTACCGTTGGGGCGGCCGGTTCAGCATCTACACGGGGCTGCCCGCAGTCATGGGCTGGGATTATCACGAGCGCCAGCAGCGCTCGATCGTGCCCGATGCCATGATCAGCCGCCGCCTTGACCAGGTTCACGAGCTGTATACCACGTCCGATCTGGCGCGCACCACCCGCCTGCTGGATTACTATCAGGTCAAGTACATCATCGTGGGTGCCCTGGAGCGTACCTACTACGGGCCGGATGTCGCCGCCAAGTTTGACACTCTGACCCAGCAAGGTTATCTGAGTGTGGCATACGATCAAGCAGGGGTGCGCATCTATCAGGTGGTGGGGAGAAGCTGGAGACGCGCCGGCTCCAATATAGCAGTGCTTCCTGCTCGCCCCGCAGATCGGGGCGTAGATGGCGAGGGATATGACAGATGCCGCGCCCACGGCTGCCGGCCCGCAGGCTCGCCGCGGATGGCCGCCGATCCTGACCATCGCGCTGCTGATCGGCATCCTGGCGGTTGGCGGCGCCCTGCGCCTGTATAACATCAACTGGGACGGCTACCAACATGTCCATCCAGACGAGCGTTTTATCGTCTGGGTAGCCGACACCGTCCATTGGCCCGGCAACCTGGCCAGCGCCCTCGACCCACGCACCTCGCCGCTGAATCCGTTCCGCTGGCCACCGTCCTCCGCAGGCCAGGCCGGGCAGCCGCGCAATTATGCGTATGGGCACTTTCCACTTTACCTGTTGGTCGCGGTGGCGCACGGCGTGCAAAGCGTGGCCGCGGCGGCGGGTCGCGCAGGCCTGGCCCCGGGCCCTGATCTGCTGCACACGGCAGAGTATCAATATCTGGCTGATGTCGGCCGCGTGATCTCCGCCGTCTGCGACCTGGGCACGCTCTTCCTGGTTTTTCTCCTGGCCCGGGGGCTCCAGGCGTCGGGGAAGAGCCCTGGCCCCCTGCTCCGGCGAACAGGATATGGGGCAGGGGAAGTAGAGATGGGACCGGCTCCTCAATCCCCCTTGCCTGTTCTTCCCGGCTCGAGCGCCGAGATCGTTGGCCTGCTGGCAGCCGGAGCCTATGCCCTGGCCGTGCTGCCAACTCAGCTAAGCCACTTCTACGCCGTGGACATGGTGCTGACGTTCTGCGTGACGGCGTCGGTGGCCCTGGCGATACGCGCTGCCCGGAAGGGTGGCGCCGCCGCCTGGCTGGGGGCCGGGGCCATGGCGGGCCTGGCCGTCGGCTCCAAGTTCGACCGCGATCTTGCTGGTGGTGCCCCTGGCCGTAGCGGCGCTGTATCGCCTGCCGGAGGCGGGGCGAGGCCGCCCCCGGCGCGTCTTTGCACGCCGGTTGGCTGCCGCCGGCGTGGCCGCGGCGCTGGTCTTCGCCGTGACCAACCCCTTCGCTTTGCTGCAGGCCGGCGCTTACGCCCAGCAACTGTTCTCGCAAAATGCCATGGTCAGCGGGCTGATGGACGCGCCGTTCACGCGCCAGTATGCCGGCTCGGCGCCTTACTGGTACTTCGTGCAGCAATTGTCGCAGTGGGGCCTGGGGTGGCCTCTCGGCATCCTGGCGTGGGGCGGGCTCGTGTGGGCGGCCTGGCAAGTGGCCCGCCGCCACACGTCTCCGGGCCTGACCGTGGCACTGGCGTGGGCCTTGCCCTACTTCGTGGTGACCGGTCCCTTCTACGCCAAGTTCTTGCGCTATATGGCTCCCCTGGTGCCTTTCCTGCTGGTCTTTGCCGCCGGGGCGTGCGTTGCCGGATACCGTTGGTTGGCTGCCCGTTGGGGCCGGCCTGGCAAGACCGTGGCCTGGGCGGGCCTGGCCGTCGTGGCGCTCTTCACGCTGGGGTGGGCGCTCACTTTCAACGGTGTCTACCGCCAGCCACACCCCTGGATCGAGGCTTCGGACTGGATCTACACGCACGTTCCTGCCGGCAGCAAATTGCTCAGCGAGCAATGGGACGATGCCCTGCCCCTGGCCATGGACGAGCTTCCCGAACGCCCGGCCAAGCGCACCTATGTCCAGGTGGAGCTGCCCTTATACGATCCCGACAGCCAGGCCAAGCTCGACAACCTGGTTTCTCAACTCAGCAGCGCCGATTACGTCGTGCTCTCGAGCAACCGTCTGTGGGCGCCGATCCAGCGTTTGCCCCGCCGTTACCCCATGTCCAGCCAGTATTACCGCCTGCTGGCGCAAGGCGGCCTGGGCTACCGGCTGGTCGCCGAGTTTACGGACTACCCGCACCTGGGGAGCCTGGTCGTGCCCGACGATCATGCCGACGAGAGCTTTAGCGTTTATGACCACCCGCACGTGCGCATCTTTGCCAACACCGGACGGCTGAGCCCGGCGCTGCTGCACGCCCGGCTGGGACGCTACCTGCCGCTCGACACAGCCTATTCGGGCACGGGCGCGTCCGAGGTGGATGACGGGGCCGGCTATGTCGATCTTAGGGCTCGTAAAGGAACAACTTCGCGAACCTGTCATCCTGAGTTTTCCATCGCGCCGGGCGGGATGCAGCTACGCAAGAAACTCTTGGACTGTCATTCTGAGCGGCCGTGCCCACAAAGCCTGTC
>CAWEHT010000065.1:0-14243 GCA_963808455.1 uncultured Chloroflexia bacterium
GGGAATTGGGAATAGGGAATAGGGAGTAGGGAACAGGGGGCGGAGGCGGGTCGGCCCGCTTGGCCCGCCAGACCCTGAGCCGGCAGTGCCGGAATTAGGGGGCTCGAGGCGGTGGCGGCGAGCGTGGCGCCCCCTGTTTCTGCACAAAACAAAGGCCCGGGAGGCGTGCCCCGCCCTGCCCGCCTTCGCGGACAGGACGGGCGGCCCGCCCCCTGGGCCTTCGGACAGCTGCTTAGAACCCGGCGGCGGTGTCCGGGGTGCCGAGGCCGGTCGGCCCGTCATAGCCGGTCCCGGCGGTGCAGAGATACGTGCCGCCGCAGGAGCCGTTGCTGCCGCTGGTGATGTCGAACAGCGAGCTGGCGTTTGAGTACGGCCACGACCCGTACCCCTGGTACGTTACGCCGTTCGATGTATGGGGGAGAGTGACCGTGCTGGCGTTGCCGGCCAGGGCGTACACGCTGGCGATGATCGGCGATGACACGCTGGTCCCGCCGAACACCATCCAACCGTAGGCGCCGTAGGTGTCATACACGGCCACGCCGGTGTTCGGGTCGGCGACCGCCGACACGTCGGCAACTGTGCGTTTGGCACACGATTTGTCCGTCTGCCAGGCCGGCTTGGCGACGTAGGCGCTGCAGCCGCTGCCCGCGTTAACCCAGGCGGTCTCGCTCCAGCCCCGGCTCGTGCCGCTCGCCACGCTCAGGCTGGTGCCGCCGACGGCGGTGACATGCGCCGAGGAGGCCGGGTACTCCACCCCGTAGCCGCCATCGCCGCTGCTGACCGTCACGGCGATGCCCGGATGGGTGTAATAGGAGTCGTAGCTGGTCTCGCTCGAGAATTCACCCGCGCCATAGCTGTTGCTGATGGCGTTGGCGCCCAGCGCAGCCGCTTCGTTCACCGCTTTGCCCAGGTCCACGAAGCTCGCCGAGCTGGCCTCGACCAGGATGATGTTGCACTTCGGGCAGATCGCGTGCTGACCATGTCCAGATCCAGCGAGATCTCCTTCCCCAGCTCGAGTTCCCTCGGGGTAGCTCGTGCCGCCGCTCTCGTTGACCTTCCTGAACCAGGGGCTGGCGGCCTTGGAGGAGTACGTGCTGAGGGTCGGCAGCCCGAACTCTGATCGATAGGCGGCCACGTTGCTCGCCGCATTGGGGTCGTCGTAGGCATCCACGATGGCCACCGTCTGGCCGCTGCCCTGAGTAGCGCCGGGCAAGGCGTAGGCAGACTGCAAATTGGCAGGCGTCAAGCCCGAGATCGCGGCCGGCTTCAGCGCATCGGTCTGGGCCAGCGGCGCGATGTCCGTACGCACCAGCGCATGGCAGCGGGCGTTCGGGCCCGTGACGTCACCGCACACGCGGGCGAACCTGGCGCGGCCGGCCGGTGACGTCTGGCCGCCGCCTGTGCCGCCCCACGCCGCGCCCAGGGCCGGGCCCTGCGCGGAAGCCGCCGGGACGACAACGGACGCGCCCAAGACGATCACGGCCACGATGGCGAACATGAGAGATCGCTTCATGTAGTTCTCCTTGGCTGGTTTGAGGAAGAATGGTGGACACCGAAGCGGGTGAACTGTCCCTGCACGCCCGCCCAAATTTCTTTCGTCTATTCTAGCAGAAATTGCTGTCGCTGTCAACGCGGTCGAAAAGCGAATTGCGGGGTTGGCCTTCAGCCGGGGCGCGCTGCCCCGGCAGGGTGTCACCCAAAACTGTCGGGCGTGGGCCGCCCGTAGCTTGAAAGCTACTCGCCGCAGCTAGCGGTAAGGAACGACCGCTCCGGGCTGAGAACGAGCCTGCAGACAGGCGCCAGATTCTGGCCCTGAGCCCATCGGCTCACTCACTGCTTACCGATAACGACAACACGGCGAAAAGGAGAATCAAGATGGCATAGCTTACGAAGAAGGAACGTGTCACCGCGTGGTTGAGGGGAGGGTGCCGGACAAAGTTCCGGTTTTCCCCTTTATCTTGACACAGGGTGTGTACGAGTGTGCCTGGCGGCTGCCCGATATGACCACCCAGACCGACTCGGACCCAGAGAAGTGCGCGCAGACGGTTCTGAAGACCCTGGAAGTGTACGATCACCCAGTTGGCCTATGGCGAGGACGTGATGTCGCGCATCACGTATGCCGCCGGCAACGAGGATGGGCTGGCCAGGCTGAACGGCGCCATCATCCAGGCGCTGAACGAGCTGGCCGGCGCGGCCACGGCACAGGCTGGGCTGGCGCCCCACGACGTGGCCGAAGCGGTGTTGGTGGGCAACACGGTCATGCATCACCTGGCGCTGAACCTTGCCCCGGCTTGTCTCGGGCGGGCGCCCTTTCTAGCCGCCCTACACCACTCGATAGACGTGAAGGCGCGCGAATTGGGACTTGCCATCCATCCTGGGGCTCACGTGCAGGTGCTGCCGATCGAGGCCGGGTTCGTCGGGGCGGGTAATGTCGGAGTGCTGCTCGCCGAGGAGCCGTACAACCAGGACGAGCAGTGGCTCATCATCGACATCGGGACCAACGGCGAGATCGTGCTGGGCAACCGGCAGCGGTTGCTGTGCGCCTCCTGTCCCGGTGGCCCCGCGCTGGAGGGTGGCCATATCCAATTCGGCATGCGCGCTGCTCCGGGAGCCATCGAACGGGTGAGGATCGATCCGCAGAGCTGGGAGACCAGCTACCAGGTGATAGGCCGGGCCGGATGGAGCATAAAGCTACCGGCTGAGCAGATGCGTGCGCAAGGCATCTGCGGCAGCGGTGTGATCGAAGCAGTGGCCGAGATGTTGGCTGCCGGTATCATCGGTCGGAATGGCCGCCTGAATGCCAAGGCGAGCCACCCTCGACTACGGCGCGGTGAGCCGAGACTCGAATTTGTCTTAGCCTGGGGGCTGGAAACCACCTCTGGCAAGGAGATAAGCCTGACGCAGGCGGATATTCAAGCAGTAGCGCTTGCCAAGGCCGCTATCTACAATGGCTGCAAGCTGCTTCTGAAGCGGATGGGTCTCGAGCGACCAGACCGGATCATCCTGGCAGGCTCCTTCGGCAGTCTGATTGACCATCAGCGGGCGAAGGCCATCGGACTCTTCCCACGCATCGACCCGGAGAAGGTCTATTCCGCGGGCAACGCCGCGGGCGACGGTGCCCGGATCGCGCTCATCAACGTCGAGAAAAGAGCAGAGGCCGACCGTATCGCGCGCCTGGTCGAGCATATCGAGTTAACGTTGGACAGTGAGTTTGAGGAAGAGTATGCCTATGCCCTGCGCTTCCCGCACGCGAGGGATTTAAGCCAGAACGGTCCTGCAAGTAATGGCTTCGAACGCTGGTCACGGGATGATAACCGACGCGGTCATTGCGGAGGCAATCCTGGTCAGCAACCAATGGAGGCAGGTACTGCTATGCTCCGGGCGGCGATTACAAACGAGTTCATGGTCTTGCATCAGGACCCTGTTCCCCCTTGATCGAATTTGACAAGCGCCCCAACCTGAACTACAATCACATTCAGTCCAATGAATATTGGGTGAGATGCCGCAGATGGAAGTTTACGAGAGTATCGGTGAGCTGTTTAAAGTCCTGATTCACCCGACCCGCCTGGCCATCCTGGACATGTTGCGGAACGGCGAGGAGTGTGTATGCCACATGACGGCCATGCTCGGCGCCGCGCCAGGCCTACGTCTCGCAGCAACTGATGGTCATGCGGGAGGCCGGGCTGGTGATCGAGCGCCGCGACGGCTGGAACATCTACTATCATGTCACACGCCCGGAGGTCTATGCCGTGCTGGACACGGCCCGCAGCATGGTTGGGGAACAGCAGCCTGAAGTGCCTACCTTCATTCTGCACAACCGGTCCGCATCCTGCCCTTGCCCGAAATGCCAGGCCGTGGTGACAGCTTAGTGACGAATTTGTCTCTCTTTTTTCACAAAATACATTCAGTCTATTGAATGTGATTTGGGCATCTTACTGGTAGGAGGACGACAATGGTCAATATCAAGGTGCTTGGATCGGGCTGCCCCAACTGCCGGCGGCTGGAAGCTGCTGTGCGCCGGGTGGTCCAGGCCCAAGGCATCGAAGCGCAGATCGAGAAGGTCAGCGACCTTGCTGAGATGATGAAGTACGCCATCCTGGCCACGCCCGGGCTGGTGATCGACGAGAAGCTCGTCGCGGCCGGGCGCATCCCGCCCGACAAGGACATTGCCGCCTGGCTCGCCCAGGCAGGCAGCCAGCGTTAGGTCCGCCACTCATAGCGGCCAAAGGAGAAGATCGTATGGCGAGCGATTTGTCCCATGCCGAGGTGCCTGCCCTGCGGGCACATCTGGTCACCTACGTCAGGTTGGGTCTGGTCGCCCTGGCCTGGGGGGCGGCTTACTGGGTGATCTACCCCCTCAGCCTGTGGCTGACCCACACCGCGCTCGGCCTGGCGAGCGGCTCCCACCTGGGCGACTCGGTGGCCTTCTTTCTCTACGATGTGCCCAAGATCCTGCTCCTGCTCTCGGGCATGATCTTCCTGATCAGCATCGTGCGCACCTTCTTCAGCCCCGAGCGGACGCGGGCGCTGCTGGGCGGCAAGCGCCAGGGCATCGGCAATGTGCTGGCGGCCACGCTCGGCATCGTCACCCCCTTCTGCTCCTGCTCGGCCGTGCCGCTCTTCATCGGCTTCGTCGAGAGCGGCATCCCCTTGGGCGTCACGTTTTCGTTCCTCATTGCCGCCCCGGTCATCAATGAGGTCGCCTTGGGCCTGCTGTTCGGCATGTTCGGTTGGAAGATCGCCGCGCTCTACATTCTCTCCGGTCTGGTGATCTCCATCCTGGCCGGTCTGATCATCGGGCAATTGCACCTGGAGCATTGGGTGGAAGACTTCGTGTGGCAGATGCAGTTCACCGGGGCAGAGGACGACTCCGCCAGGCTGACCTGGTCGGAGCGCCTGGCGCGGGCGCGGGATGCGGTGCGGGACATCCTCCAGAAGGTATGGCCCTACGTGCTCATCGGGATCGGGGTGGGCGCCGCCATTCACGGCTACGTGCCCACGGACGCCTTGGCCGGTTTGATGGGCAAGACCTGGTGGTCGGTGCCGCTGGTGGTCTTGATTGCGATGCCGCTGTACTCCAACGCGGCGGGCATGATCCCGGTCATGGCGGCGCTCATGGAGAAGGGCGCGGCCATGGGCACGGCCCTGGCGTTCATGATGGAGGTGGTCGGGGTGAGTCTCCCTGAGACAATCCTCCTACGCCGGGTGCTCAAGCCACAGTTCATTGCGCTGTTCATCGGCATCGTCACCGTCGCCGTCATCCTGACGGGGTATCTGTTCAACCTGATCTTGTAGGAGGATAAGAATATGGCGGAAGAAAAGAAACCGCAGCTCTGGCACGGCATCCCGCGCCAGGAGATCCCCTGGTATCCCACCGTGGATGCCGAGACCTGCATCGGCTGCACGCTGTGCTACGTCTCCTGTGGCCGCGGCGTGTACGAGATGCAAGACAACAAATCCGTGGTCGCCAACGCTATGAACTGCATGGTGGGCTGCGGCACCTGCGGCACCGTCTGTCCGGTGGAGGCCATCAGCTTCCCCGGCCGCGACCTGATCTGGAAACTGGAGCGCGAACACAAGATCTTCAAAGTCGTGCGCCAGGAAGCCAAAGAGAAGACGGCGAAACAAGAGGCGCTCAGGGCGCGCGCCGCGGCCGAGGATGCCGTCGCCCGGCTCACCACCCGCGTCAGGTTCGAGGTGGCCGGCGAATTCGGCGAGAAGCGTTTCCTGGTCAAGCTGGAGGAGCTGGTGCGCGACCGCCCCTACGACATCGTCAACCTGCAACTGAGCGTGCCGACGGTCAAGGGGATGCTGGAAAAGACGCCTGCTTTCATGTCTTTCGAGGTCACTTCGACCGAGCAGGAAGACATCCAGGGCTTTCTGCCCGAGCTGCGGGCCCTGGTGCGTGAGAACGAGCTGGTGCTGGTCAGCGAAAACAAAGCGTAGCCTGCCGGGGCGGGCGCCATTCCAGGCAAACTGGCGTGGCACCCGCCCCGCAAGGAGCTGTGATGGATCGAGAGATAGACCTGCCGGTAGCTGCCGGCGTGCCAGAGGCAACCGCACATCGTCCGGTTGCCTTGTGGGCCATCCTCGTTGCCTACCTGCAGGTGGGGCTCACCGCCTTTGGCTGGGCCATCCTGCAGAAGCTCAAGGCGCTGGTGATGGACAACCGCTGGCTGAGCGAAGAGGAGATGAACGAGGGATTGGCGCTGGTGCAGCTCTACCCTGGCCCGATCATGGTCGATTTCACGGCCTATGCCGGCTACAGGCTGCGCGGCGTGCCCGGCGCGCTCCTGGCCACCACAGGCTTCATCCTGCCGTCATTTGTCCTGATGCTGGCGCTGTCTGCGCTGTACTTTGCCGCCGGCAGCCTGCCCGGGGTGCACCCGCTGTTCCTGGGGCTGGAGGCGCTGGTGGTCGGCATCCTGTGCAACGTCACGCTGGAAATGGGGGCGCGCGCCGTGAAAGGCCGGGGCGGAGCTGGAATCGCGCTGCTGGCCTTCGCCGCCTTGCTCTTCAAGGTGAATGCAGTTGTGCTGGTGCTCGCGGCGCTGGCACTGGGCGCCTGGCTGCTCCGGCCGCCAGCCACAGCAGGACAGCCGGGGAAGACGACCGTCCTGCCGCCCGCCGGACCGGTCTCCGGCACACGCTGGGCTGCCACGGCGGCAGTCATCGCCGTCATCCTGGCGGTCGCGGCGCTGGCCTGGGCCTTGCATTCGGCCGTCGGGGCCCTGGGGCTGGCCCTGTTCAAGATCGGCGCCGTGGCCTTTGGCAACGGCATGACCATCATTCCGCTGATCCAGGCCGACGTGGTGGACACCCACCACTGGCTGACGCTGGGCCAGTTCGCCGACGGCATCGCGCTCGGACAGATCACCCCGGGCCCCTTCTTGATCGCGGCCACCTTCGTCGGCTACAGGATGGGAGGCGTGCTCGGGGCGGCGCTGGCGACCTTTGCCATCTTTTCGCCTTCGTTCGCCATGACCCTGGTCTTTACCGAGATTTTCGGGCGCCTGCGCGACCTCCGCGCGGTGCGCGGCACGCTGGCCGGCGTGCTGGCGTCGTTCGTGGGCATGCTGGCGGTCGTGATCTTGCAGCTTGGCGGCGTGGCCCTCGTCACGCCGGCAGCCCTGGCACTGGCCGCCGCCGCCTTCGTCGCCGTGCGCTTCTTCAAGCTCGACATCCTGTGGACCTTCGCCGGCGGGCTGGCGCTATGGGGCGGGCTGCTGGCCCTGGGGCTGGTTTAGGAAGGTGCAGCATGATGCTTGAAGAGGGGGCCAGAACGACGGACCTGCTGGTCATCCTGGCCCATCCCGACGACGAGAGCTTTGCGATGGGCGGCACGTTGGCGCGCTATGCGGCCGCCGGTGCCGTCGTGCGCCTGATTGACGCCACGCGCGGCGAGGCCGGCATCCTAAGCCAGGCGCCCGAGGCCGCGGGCCAGATACGCCAGGCCGAACTGGAGCGGGCCGCCAGCGTGCTAGGCGTACACGAAGTGCGCTTTCTGGGCTATCGGGACGGCACGCTGGCCTGGGTCGAACCCACCACGGCCATCGAGCGCCTGGCCGCCATCTTGGATGAGCTGCGGCCACGCGCCGTCATGACCTTCGGGCCGGACGGCATCTCCGGTCACCCGGATCACGTAACGGTGGGCGCCTGGGTCACCGCCGCGTTCGAGCGGACCGGCGCGGCCGGCTGGGGGGCGCGCCTCTTTTATCGCGCCCTTGCAGGCCACGCAGCAAGGTTGCGGGGTCCCGCCCGCAGCACAGACTGTGGGCGGGCCGGTCGCGTTCATGGACGTCGGTCTGTACCTGGCCACAAAGGTGCGCGCGGCCCAGTGCCATGCCAGCCAGAGCCCGCCTTTCCGGGGTGACCCGGCGGAGGAAGCCTCGCGGCTGGCCTGCCACGAAGTTTTCCGGCTGGCGCGCCCCGTCCTCGAGGGACCGGAGGACAGGGTGCTGGCTGATCTGTTCGAGGATATCGATTAGGAGAATGGATCATGGCGAGCAACGAAGCAGAGTCGATCAGAAGCCTGGGCGCCAGGATGGTGAGCATCCTCGGGCTCGACGGATCGCCGGTGGGTGTCCGCCTGCTGACTGCCGGGCGGGAAGACCCGACCGGAGCGACGGTGCTCAGCCAGCACCGCTACTGCCAGGCCCTCATGCGGGCCAGGCGAGGGCAAAACGTGCTCCTGGATGCCAAGGGTATCGCCTGTCCCGCGGCCGCCGCGGCGTTCGGCTTCCACCCACTGCCTGAAGGGCTGGTGTCGGGCAAGGGGCTGGTTGACTTCGGTATCGTCGCGGATGCGGCCGTGGGACGGCGGATGTTCGAGGGCCTGGCGCGGCTGGCTCCCGGGCAGATCCGGGGCCTGCACCTCTTCCCGCTCGACCAGGCCACTGAGTTCCCCGATGTCATCGTCGTCGAAGACGAGGTCGAGAAGCTGATGTGGATCAGCCTGGCCTACCTCAACGTCCAGGGGGCGAGCGGGTAAGAGCCTCGACGGCGATCCTCCAGGCGACCTGCGTCGAACTCGACCATCATCCCTTACCTGGAGAACCGCCTGAACCTGAGCTACGGCTGCTATGGCTGCCGGGATGCCACCGACCTGGCCGGCAACGAGACGGCGCTCGGCTTTGCTGGGGCGCTGTTGCCGGGCATCGTGCGGCATCTGGAATACCTCAACGAGAAGGCCTTGCCGACGGCGCGCTCCAAGCGCGCGTGGACGGCCTTGCAGAAACATGATGGCAAAGCATAGGCCACCACCAGGGCGCCGGGAACCACGTTGAATTAGGACGAGGAACCGCTCTTTGGTAAACATGACCAACATCATATTCATGGTGACGAATGAGATGTAGGCTTGAACATATGAAGATCGCTATATGGTGAGATATGCATATGGACTTCTACCGTGAGCAGGCTGCCCTGTTGAAGCTGATGGCGCATCCCATCCGGCTCCAGATCCTCAACGTGCTGCGCCGTGACGACGAGTGCGTGTGCCACCTGACGACTGTGCTCCACAAGCCCCAGGCGTACGTGTCGCAGCAGCTCGGCGTGCTGCGTAACGCGGGCCTGATCGAGGATCATAAGGCAGGGACCCATGTCTACTACGGCCTGGCCAATGGGCCTGCCGGACACAGGATACAGGCCGTGTTGGGCCCACTGGCCGGCAGCCTCGACGAAGAGCTTCCACCAGGCCACCAGAAGGTCGCGGACTGCTGCTGCCCCAGGTGCAACCCTTAGCCCTCCGCGGCAACGTGCGGTGATGAGTCACCCTTCCGGCGCGTGCTCAGGTAGATTTGCGCCTGCGGGCGTGGGAGGATTCACGATGAATGATGAGTATCTGCAGACCACAGTCGATAAGTTCATCTTCCGGGTCAAGGTCGGCAACCTGTACAGCGAGGCCGGTGTGTGGGTCGCCTGGGAGGCCGCCCGCGGCCTGGCAGCGCCTGGGCCTGACCGACTTCCGCCAGCAGGCCAGCGGCGACGTGGCCTTTGTTGACCTGCCACCGGCTGGCCGGGCCTTGGCGGCCGGGGAGGACCTGGCCAACATCGAGACCGTCAAGGTCAACCTGGCCGTGCCGGCGCCATTCGACGGCGAGGTGGTGGCGGCGAACTCCGGCCTGGCCGATGAGCCAGAACTGATCAACCTGGACCCCTATGGCAAGGGGTGGCTGGCCGAACTGAAGCCGGCTGCCTGGCCTGTCCCCGGTTTGCTCGACGCGCCGGCCTATCTCAAAGTGATGACGCAGCAGGCCGAAGCGGAGGCCCGCAAATGAGCGGTACGAATGACAAGGTGATTGTCGTGCCCTGCAGTGGCATCGGCAAGACGTATGGAAGCGTGACACGCGAGGCCGCCTACATCGTGACTGAAGAGCTACGCCCGGACCAGACCGCCATCGTGCCCTTGTCGCTGCTCGTGCTGGGCGACCCGGAGGCGCAGGCGGCGGTGCAGGACGCTCAGGTCGTCACCCTGGATGGCTGCAAGCTGGCCTGCCGCGACGGTAAACGTGCGCCAGGCCGGTGGGCATGTCGCCAGGGACTACGCCGTGCTCGACTTCTATCGCCAGCACAAGAACCTGAAGCCGCAGGGCATCGCCGAACTGAACGAAGGCGGCGAGGCGTTGGCCCGCCGCGCTGGCCGAAGAGATCGCCCAAACCAGCGACGAGTTGCGGGGAGGGGAGAAGCATGCCTAGTTTGCCACAGCGCAAGGTCGGGATCGTGGCCTGCTCGGGCGAGGAGCTGCCAGAAGGGACGGTGACCCGGCTGGCCGCGCTGAAAGTGTTGGAGGATCTGCGGCCGGCGCAGACCGTGACGATCTGCCTGCCACTCTTCCTGGCCGGCGGCGAGGGCGACCGCGCTTTCGCCAAATTCTATCCGACGATTGCCGTGGACGGCTGCGAGAAGCGCTGCGCAGCGCGGGCAACTGAATTATACAGCAACACGCCGGCTGCCAGCATCCTGGTCAACGACGTGCGGGCGCAGCACGGCCTGCCGCGACCGCAGGGCTGCCGCCGTCTGTCGGCCGAGAGCCAGCCCCTCGTCGACGCGCTGGCGGAGACGATCGCCGGCCAGGTAGATCACCTCATGGCCGTGCGCTGGAGTCGCTCTCAGGGCGCGATCCTGGAGCCTGCCGGCGAGCAGCCAACAGTCAGTACCGCGGGCTGCGCCTGCGGCTCAGGCATCCCGATCACGACCGTCCAGATCGCCGGGAAGTCCGCGCAGATCATGGCCTTGCAGCCGGTCCTGGAGATGGCGTACAAGCAGGGCCTGCGGGCCGACACAGCCCTGCCCGAACAAATTATGTCCACCGTGCGAGTCTATAACACCATTCCGGACCAAGAGGCAGATGCCTATGCCGAAGCCGTGAGCCTGGCCTGGGCCGACTACTGCCGGCAGCAGGAAGGCACCCGGATATCGGGAACAGAGGATTGAGGGGAGGAACGAATGGCTAAGACGGCCACCTATGCCACCGAGGTGCGCTGGGAAGGCGCTCACTGGGGGCACCTGACCCTGGGCAACGGCCCACAGATGATGTTCTCGGCCCCACCCGACGCCTACGGCCACGAGGGGGTGTATACGCCGGAAGACGGCTTCGTGGCCGCCGCCAACACCTGCGTGATGATGATGTTCCTGTGGGCTTGCGAGCGCTTCAAGATCGACCTGGTCGACTTCCACTGCCGGGTCGAAGGCACCAAGCTTATCGAGCTCAACCTGACGGAGCTCTTCGCCCACCTGCGCTTTTGGCCGGAGATCACGGTGCGCGTCGATGCGGATGGCAATGCCGCGGCGACCGAGCGACGGGTGCGCAAGGCGCTGGCCTCGGCGCAAAAGTACAGCCTCGTCGCCAACTCCGTCAAGAGCGAAATCACCGTCGAGCCGAAGATCACTATCTTGCAGGAAGTGAAGGAAGGCTAACCGAAGGATATACGTTGGCATCAGCCAACTCAGGTTGCCAGCTCAACCTTCCCTCTTAGCACGCCAAACCAATTCGCGAAGGAGTCTGAACCCATGATGAACATTAAAGTCCTCGGTCCCGGCTGTATGAACTGCCAGAACCTGATGAAGAACGCCCACGAAGCCGCCGAACAGCTCGGCATCGAAGCCACCTTCGAAAAACTGACCGACTGGAGCCAGTTCGTGCCGTACGGGCTGCGCTCAACGCCCGGCCTCGTGGTCAACGAAAAGCTCGTCAGCTCCGGCCGTGTTCCCACCGCAGCCGAGATTACGACCCTGCTCGCCAGCGCAATGGCACAAGACTGAAGCCGCGAGGCCCTGCCCTAACGACCGGGAATCGGGAGTAGGCAGCAGGCAGTGGGGCCTATTCCCTATTCCCTATTCCCTTAGCAGGAATGGTGTATGCCGAGCCAACTGGGACTGAAGCCATTCGCCGGGCGCGCCGGTGGGCAGGGACGCTACGTCGAGATACCGGGCGCAACCCTCGACGTTCACGGCAGCGTGGTGATCCCTGCTGCGACCCTGGCCGATGCGGGCCTCGATGCGGCCGGCGATTGAATCTGCGCGGAGGTCGATGGCAGGCTCATCCTGACCCCGGACACGCCGCGCAAGGTCTATGTGGAAGCGACCTCGCGCTGCAACCTGAGCTGCGCGACCTGCATCCGCAATGCCTGGGATGAGCCGATGGGCCACATGCCCCTGGCACGCTACCGCCCTTTGCTGGACGGATTGCCCCCCAGCCCGCGCCAGCCGATCACCCTCGCCTTCGCGGGCTTCGGCGAGCCGCTGGTCCACCCCGACTTCCTGGAGATGGTCCGGCTGGCGCGGGCGGCCGGGCTGCAGGTCGAATTGATCACCAACGGTACCCTGCTGACGCCTGAGACCGTCCGTGAGCTGTTGAGCCTGGGCGTGGCCCAGGTGGCCATCTCGGTGGACGGCGCCGACGAGACGAGCTACGCCGGCATGCGGGGCGGCGACCTGGCCCCCGTGCTGCACAACGTCGATGCGTTGCGTGAGGCCCGCCGCCGCGCCCACGTGCGGCTGCGCCTGGGGCTCGCCTTTGTCGCGACCCGCCGCAATATCGCCAGCCTCTCCGAGCTGTTGCGACTGGCAGCAGAGATGGACCTGGATTTCGTGTCGATCAGCAACGTCGTGCCGCACACGCCCGAAATGGCGGCCGAGGCGTTGTGGGGCCATGCGGCCTGGGCGAGCAATTTCCTCCCCTACACCTGGCGACCGCGCCTCAGCATAGCCCGCCTGGATGTCAACGAGGTCACCCGTCCGGTCCTGGAAGCCGCCTGGCTGGGCGCCAAGGGCGCCCCATCGGTGTTTCCACCACCGGCGCTAGATCCCGGAACCTGGCGCAATCATTGCCGCTTCGTGCACGAGGGGATGCTGGCCGTGAGCTGGGACGGCCGGGTCGCGCCCTGTCTCTCGCTCCTGCACTCGCATCCCGAGTACATTTACGGGCATTGGAAGCAGGTGCGCCGCTACGACCTGGGGCAGATCGACGAGCAGCCGCTGGCGGAGATCTGGCGCAGCGAGGATTACCGGAGCTTCAGGAGGCGCTTGCGGACGTTTGACTTCCCGGAATGCTTCGTCTGCGGCGGGTGCCCGAGCACCGACAGCAACGAAGAGGACTGCTTTGAAAGCCCGTTCCCGGTCTGCAGCGAGTGCCTGTGGGCTCAGGGCCTCGTGCTGTGTCCCTGACCGTGCGTTCTTCCTTATGAAGGATTTGTGACATGAATAGCGAACCCAGAACAGAAGAGATGGATCTCCTCACCGCTCTTCAGGCCGCGCTGGCAGCGCACGAACCTGTAGCGCTCGCCACGGTGGTTGACGTGCAGGGCGCCTCTCCGGCACGCGCGGGCTTCAAGCTGCTGGTCTGGCCAGATGGTCGCTGGCTGGGCAATGTAGGGGGCGGAGCCCTCGAGCAACGCGTGCGCGCTGACGCCGGTGAGGCCCTTGCCTGCGGCCAAACCCGGCTGGCCCATTATCGCCTGACCGAAGAGGGACCCGATGCGCTCGGCATGCTCTGCGGGGGTGAAGCCTCGGTATTCATCGAGCCGCTCGGCTACCGGCCGGTGCTGCTCATCGTAGGCGGCGGGCACATCGGCCGGCCACTTGCCGAGTTGGGCCAGATCGTGGGCTATGACGTCCAGACAGTGGATGTGCGACCGGAGCGCGCCGACCGGGTCCAGTTCGACCCCGCAGCCGTCACGGCCGGCACCTTCGTCGTGCTCATTACGGAAGATCACGTGACAGACGAGGCCACGCTGCGCAGCGCGCTTGGTACACCGGCCGCTTATATCGGCATGATCGGGTCTCTCCGCAAGGTGGGCATTGTGCTGGATCACTTGCGAGCCGGCGGCTTCACTTGTGAGGCGTTGGCCAGGGTGCGCGCGCCCATCGGATTGGATTTGGGGGGCCGGGAGCCTGCGGAGATCGCGCTGTCGGTGTTGGCCGAGATCGAATGCGTGCGCCATGGGGGGCGTCCCGCGCCGCGCTCGGCGCCCAAAGGGGTGGACCAAGTCGCAGCCTAGCGCAGTCAGCCGGCCACCTGGTCGTTCATCGATGCAGAGGGGTCCGATCGCCATGGATGTAGCTTTGGGGATTGATACGGGCGGCACCTATACGGATGCCGTGCTGGTGGACCATGCGACCGGCCAGGTGCTGGCCGGCGCCAAAGCTCTGACCACGCGCCATAACCTCGCCGTGGGTATCCCGGAAGCCATCGCCGCCGTATTTGCGGCACGCGCCGGCACGCCGGAAGCGATCTGGCCTGCGG
>CAWEHT010000066.1:0-5673 GCA_963808455.1 uncultured Chloroflexia bacterium
CCCTCGCCGGCCCGGCCTACGCGACGCCGCGCGTGGCCGGCGATGTGGCAACAGCACCGAGCGCCGAGGCCCGGCGCGTGCGCCTGTTGAGCTTCAACGTCCTCCTGGAGAACGAGCGCGGCGAGGCGGTGCTCCGTGTCCTCAGGCGCGAAATGGCCGACGTGGTCCTGTTGCAAGAACTGGAGCCGGCCATGTACCGCTTCCTCGACGCCGGCCTTCAGGACGTCTATGAATATCGCCACCTTCAGCGCCACAGGCGGAGGGGAGGCAGCCTGGGTTTCTTCAGCTGTATGCCGTTCGAGATCACCGGGCTCTGGCGGTCGCGCCCCATGGCCCCCTACGCCGTGCGCGCGACCTTCGAGCTGCCTCAAGGCCCGGTCGACGTGTACAACGTCCACCTGGTTTCGGTCGGGTTCAGGGCCATGCTCAGCACCGGCTTGAGCGGCAACTTCCGGTTGCGTGAGGCGCAGGCCGCCGCCGTGGCCCAGGAAATCGAGGCCCGCGAGCTGCCCGCCCTGGCGCTGGGTGATTTCAACATGACGGAGGGCAACCAGGCTTATGCGGTGGCGCATCGCCGGCTGGCCGATGCCTGGCTGATCGCCGGTCGCGGGCCGGGCTGGACCTGGCCCCGCCGCATGGGCCTCGTGCACAAGGGCCAGCACAGCCTGCGGCCGGTGCTGCGTCTCGATTACTGCTTCTGTGCCCCGGGGGTCGATCCGCGCGATGCCCGTGTGCTGCTTGACGACACCGGCTCAGACCACTGCCCGATCCTGGTTGAGGCGGTTGTGTCGTGAAACGGGCCTGGTTCTACTATCTACTGATCCTGGTCTTTCTGGCGATCCTCGTCAGCCGGTTTACCAAGGCCACCAAGTTGGTGGATACGCTGGCGGCAGGACGTCCGTTGTGGATTGCTGCGGCCCTCTCGATCCAGGCGATCTACTATGTCGTCTTTCCCCTGATGTTTCAGTCGGCGCTGTTCACCGTAGAGGTCCCTGGCCAGCTGCTGGGGCTGATCCCCGTCTGGTTCACTTCGGTCTTCCTCAACATCACCGCCCCGAGCGCGGGCATGACAGGCGCCGCAGTGTTCGTCAACGATGCAGTCCGCCGCGGGCATTCGGCCGCGGGCGGCGGCAGGCATGGTGCTCGTGCTGGTCGCCGACTACAGCGCTTTCGCTGTTCTGCTGATCATCGGCCTGTTCTATCTGTTCCTTACCAAGAACCTGCGCTTCTACGAGGTGATCGCGGCCCTGGCCCTCCTGCTTTTCATCCTGGGATTGACGCTGGTTCTGGTGCTCGGCCTCTGGCGCCCTGCCGCCTTGCGGAGCCTGCTGGCTCGGGTTCAGTTGACAGCCCTCCGGCTCGCGGCTTTCCTGCGTCTCAAAGCGCCCATGTCGGCCGATTGGGCTGACAGGAACGCCGAGGAGTTTTCCCAGGCGGCTGCCGCGATCCGGGCACACCCGCGGCGGCTGGCCAAGACCTTTGCCGCCGCCCTGGCTGCCCATCTGTTGGAGATGACCACCCTCTATATGCTGGCGCGGGCGTTCGGGGCCCATCTGCATCCCGGTGTGTTGGTGGCCGGCTATGCTGTCGGGATCCTCTTCTGGCTGGTGGCCATTACCCCCTCCGGCATCGGCGTCGTCGAGGGCATCATGGCCCTGGTATTCACGACGCTGGGTGTGCCCGGGGCGCAATCCGCCGTGATCGCCGTTGCCTTCCGGGGCCTGACCTTCTGGCTCCCGCTGGTCATCGGCTTTTTGCTGCTGCGTCGCTCGGGCGCATTCCACGAGGTGCCGCAGAAACCGCGTGGCCAGACGGACGAATCATGAAGCACGCCCGAGGCCAGTGGCGCACATTTTGTGATAACATGAAGCCAGGTCCCACATTTCATGTGCCAGCGCCGGAGCCGCTGGGGAGGGTTCAGTATGCGACTTTATGATGACCTCGCGCAGCAGACCATGACCTTAGCCCTGCAGGGCCACGAGATGACTCTATATGTCTGCGGGATCACGCCGTACGACACGACGCATCTCGGCCACGCCAGCAACCTGCACGGGCTTTTGACGTCCTGGTGCGCTATCTGGAGTGGCAGGGTTACGCCGTGCGCTACTGTCAGAATGTGACCGACATCGATGATGACATCTTGCGCAAGGCGCGTGAGGTCGGGGAAGACTGGCAGAAGCTGGGCAACCGGTGGACGAGCTACTTCATCCGCGACCTGGCGGCGATCAACGTGCGGCCGCCCGACTACTACCCGCGCGCGCGACCGACGTCATCGAAGGGATCATCGGCGCCGTGGAAAAGCTGCTGGCCGCTGGGGTCGCCTACGTCGGCGACGGCAGCGTCTACTTTGACGTGGATAGATTCCCCGAGTATGGCGCATTGAGCCACATCCCACGCTCCGAGATGTTGCCCGTCGCCAATACGCGCGGCAACCGGCCTGACGACCCGTACAAGCGCCATCCCCTTGATTTTGTGCTCTGGCAGGCCCAGGCGCCTGATGAGCCGGCCTGGCCCAGCCCATGGGGGCCGGGCCGGCCGGGCTGGCACATCGAATGCTCTACGATGGCCGAGCGCTTCCTGGGCACGACGATCGACGTCCACGGCGGCGGCGCCGACCTGGCGTTCCCTCACCATGAGACGAAATCGCCCAGGCAGTATGCGCCACCGGCGTTGAGCGCTTCGCCCGTTTCTGGATGCACACAGCCATGGTGCGCCACGAGGGTGAGAAGATGAGCAAATCGTTGGGCAACCTCGTGATGGTGCGTGACCTGCTGCGCGACTGGTCGCCTGACGCGCTTCGCCTGTACCTGGCGAGCCATCACTATCGTCAAGAGTGGAGCTACAGCGCTGCCGATCTCGGCGAGGCGGGGCGCCTGGTCGAAGGCCTGCGCGCCGCAGCCGGGGCCACGAGCGGCCGGGGTGCAGCGTTGGATCCGGGGCCGGCATGGATGATGCTGCGGGTGCCCTGGATGACGACCTGAATGCCCCGGGGGCCGTGCAGGTGCTGGTCAGGTTGGGCCAGGAGATCCTGGACCGCGGCTGCTGCCGGCCGGGAAGTGCGCCATGCGCAACAGGAACTGCGGACGATGGCGGGCCTGCTGGGCCTGCGGCTTGACGCGGGTGCCCCTGAGGAGCGCGTTCAGAAGGGGTGGGAAGAGCACCTCAAGCGATTCCAGTGACCCATCCGGTGGATCGGCGGCAATCATACATATAATTCCTGAGGACCTGTTATTGTGTGAAAGGAGTTTGGGACGTAGAGAAGCGTAGAGAAGAAAGGAAGTGGCCGTGTTTCAGTCAAAAGATGAAGTGCGCCAGGAGCTGCGCGAACAGTGCTATGTGGCCACGGATGAGATCGCGACAACCCTATTCCTGGCTGAGCGCCTGGACAAGCCGGTGTTGGCCGAGGGCCCGGCTGGCGTGGGTAAAACAGAGCTGGCGAAAGCCTGGGCCAGCGCTTCGGGTCGGGAGCTGATCCGCCTGCAGTGCTACGAAGGACTTGACGAAACCAAGGCCCTCTATGAGTGGGAATATGCGAAGCAGCTGCTTTACACGCAGCTGCTTCGTGACAAGCTGCAGGATGTCGTTGCGTCCAGCCAGACGCTGGCGCAGGCTGCCGATAGGATCGCTGCCGAAGACGATGTCTTCTTCTCCGAACGGTCCTCCTGCCCCGCCCCCTGCTGCGTGCCATTCGTTCCGATGAGCCGGTGGTATTGCTGATCGATGAGATCGACCGTGCCGATGCGGAGTTCGAGGCCTTCCTGCTGGAAGTGTTGAGCGATTTTCAGATCAGTGTGCCAGAGCTGGGCACCTTGCGTGCCAAGCACATGCCGCTGGTGATGCTGACCTCGAACAATACGCGGGAGTTGAGCGAGGCGCTCAAGAGGCGCTGCCTTTACCTGTTCCTGGATTATCCGAGCCTGGAAGCCGAGCTCAATATCGTCCGGCTGAAGGTGCCGGACCTGGCGCCGCAGGTCGCTCGGCAGGCAGTAGAATTGGTACAGCGGCTGCGGGACATGGACCTCAAGAAACACCCGAGCATCTCCGAGACGCTGGACTGGGCGCGGGCTCTGGTCATGCTGAATGCCACCCACATCGACCAATCGATTCTCGATGCGACCCTCAGTGTACTCCTCAAGCACGAGCATGACATGCAGCGGGCACGCCGGGCCCTGAGCAACAATGAGGCTGCGGCACGCGCGCGAAGGACACCCGGCCGAAGAAGACCGTTCGGCGAAGACGCGCTGGCGCCGTACGCCCTTCTCAGAGCAGTAGACGGCAAATTCAACCGGGGGCTACCGATCAGTCGTGGGAGTTCCACATGGATTTTGAAGAGCGCCTGCTTGCTTTTGTGGCCGGGCTGCGGGCTGCTGGGGTTCGCATCTCGGTCGCCGAAAGCGCCGATAGCTTTCGAGCGGTCGGGGAGGTCGGCGCGATCTCGCGTGCCGACTTTCGTTCCGCTGCTGTTGACAACCCTCGTGAAGGAGCCGGCGGACATCCCCACCTTTCAACGGCTTTTCCCTCTCTACTTTACCAGGGGAAACCCACCCATGCAGGAGGCCACGGCGGGGATGGACCAGGACCAGCAAGAGGAGCTGCGTTCCGCGCTGGACGCGCTGCCCCAGGAGCTGGCCGACCTTCTCCGTCGCCTTCTAAACGGCCAGCTGACGCCCGAGGAGCTGGAGCAGTTGCGCCAGCAGTTGCGCCAGAGCCAGCCTCAGCCGGCGGGCCAAAACGGCCAGAGCAGCACACGTGACCGCGAGCTCCAGCAAATCATGGAGCAACTCAACCAGGCCATGATGAACCGCCTGGCCCAATTGCTGAACTGGCTGCTCTTCGGCCGGGGCCCACCAGGAACAGATGCAAGGCATCGGCCAGGAGGTCGGTCTGCCGCGCGCCAGCCATCCCTATCAGCAGCAGGCGATCACCGAGCGCATGTTGCGGGCGATGGGCATGGAACAGCTGCAGGAGTTGCTGGAAAAGCTCATGCAGCAACTTGTCGAGGCTGGGGTCGGCCAGCAAACGCAGCAGCAACTGGGCGAAGCGATCGAGGCGAACGCGCAGGGGTTGAGCGAGCAGGTAAACAACTTCGTGGGCGAAACGATCGCACGCCAGATCGCCGAACAACAGCCGCGGCCGGCCCAGGCAGCCGACCTGATGCAGCGCCCGTTCCAGTCGCTCAGCCAACAAGAAGCCAACGACCTGCGCAACCAGGTGCGCCGGCTTGCGGCGCAGCTGCGCAGCCGCGCTTCGCTGCGCTACAGAAAAGGTAAGACCGGGCTTCTGGACCCCAAGCGCACCATCCGCAGCAATCTGCGCTATGGTGGCACCCCGGTGGAACTGAAGCATCGGCACCGTCACATCAAGCCCAAGCTGGTCCTGATTTGCGATGTGTCAACCTCGATGCGGCCGGTGGTCGACTTTCTCCTGTGCCTGGTGTACGAGCTGCAGGACCAGGTGGCCAAGGCGCGCAGCTTCGCTTTCATAGACGACGTGCGCGAGATCACCGAGCAGTTTGCTGAGTCGCGCCCGGAGAAAGCCATCCAGGCCGTCCTGGAAGGCATGCCGCCGGGCTATTACAACACCGACCTGGGCTTTGCGCTCAAGAGTTTCTGCCGCGATCACCTCGACGCGGTCGATCGCCGGACCACCGTGATCATCGTTGGCGATGCCCGC
>CAWEHT010000067.1:0-4800 GCA_963808455.1 uncultured Chloroflexia bacterium
CTACCACGGCAAACGCCGCCTGGCTTATCAGCCGGTGGCTGAGCCGCCGGCCACGCCTGCGCCAGCGGCGGTCGAGACCCTGCCACCGGCGCCAGCCGCGCCGCCCAAGGCCACGGCCAAGCAACGCGCCTGGCTCTATGGCCAGCATTGACGTGCCAGGTGGGGTCCAGCTATCCACTAACCCCACGGGCTGCGCTGCCTGCGGCGGGACCGCCAGCCAACTCGGCGGCGGGAGCAACCGGCACGAGCACAAAGCGCGGCCATTTTCAGGTCCCGCCCGCAGCAGTAGAGGCGGTGGCTATGTGGGCAACTCGCAGCGGAGCGCCGCGCAGCGGAGAGTTGTCCACATACCCACCGCCTATGCGGCGGGTCCCACGCGCGTGTGCTACACTGGCAGCACCGACACGCAGTACGGGCTCACGGACATTATCGCTGAGCAATTAGCGGACATTATCGCTGAGCAGTAACAGAGGCAATTTTTTCCAGGCTCGGGATCACGCATTAAGACCCTTAATGGCTGCCCCGAAGAGCCTTAACCGCCGCCTAACGGATCGTTAATCGGGCCGGGTTAGACTGGATCGAGTCGCCCGGGGCAGGATCGGGGACGCAGTCCTGCCCCTGCCATCTTTTCAGCCTGGCGACGCCTCCGGTTGGCGAGCGGGACACCCGGCCATTCCTTGTGTTCGCCGCCGGACCCTCGCCTTGCTACGCAAGCGTTTCTGGAGGGCGATCAATTCGCTCCGGGGAGGAGATCATGGGAGAAGCCGACCAGTCATTTCGTTCGCTTTTTCAGCTGCCGGCAGAGTTCTCGCAGGGCCGGCTGAGCCGCCGCAGGTTCCTGAAGCTGGTGGCTGGCAGCGGCATCGCGGCGTCAGTGGCAGGGATCGCGGTCTCCTGTGCGCCTGCTGGGGCGCCTGCCCCAACCGCGCCTGCCTCAACCGCACCCGCCGCCACAGCCGCGCCTGCCGCAGCCGCTTCGACAGGGGGCGGCCGGATCTCCGTGTACTCGGCGCTCAATGAGTCGACCAACGACGCGTTCGTCGCCGCCTTCAAGAAGGCGGTGCCCGGGATCGACGTCAACGTCCTGCCGGACGCTGCTGCCGGCGAGCTCGAGACGCGCATCCGGGCCGAGAAGGGTTCGCCCAAGTGCGACGTGTTCATCGGAGGGTCGAGCGAATTCCATTCGCCGCTGGGCGCAGATGGCCTGCTCGAAGCCTACGTGTCGCCGAATGCTGCCGACGTGCCTGCCGCCTACAAGGACCCCACTGGCCTCTGGACCGGCTGGTACCTGGGTGTTTGGGGCGCGGTGCTGAACACCGACCGCTTCGCCAAGGAGATGGCGAACGTCAAGAAGCCCGCCACCTGGGACGACTTGCTCGACCCGGCGTGGAAAGGCAAGATCATCTTTCCTGATCCGATCAAGACCGGCGGCGGCTATATCATGATCGCCACGCAGATCTTCCGCTTCGACAAGGATGAGGCCAAGGCGATGGCTTACATGAAGGCGCTGAACGCCAACATCGCCCAGTACATCGGGTCGTCACCGCAGGCCATACAGCTGGTGGGCCAGGGCCAGGCCATCCTCGCGCCCAACTGGGGACACGATATCCTGACGGCCAAGAACCAGGGCTTGCCCGTCGAGCTGATCGTTCCCGAGTACACCGGGTTCGAGATCGGCGGCCTGAGCATCGTGAAAGGCGGGCCAAATACCGGCGGAGCCAAGGCGTTCGTGGATTGGGTCCTGTCCAGGCCGGCGGCTGCGCTCAATGTCAAGCTCTCGAACCGGCTCTCCGTCTTCCCGGATGTGCCGGCAGCGCCCGGCGCCCCCACCCTCGACAAGGTCAAAGTGGTGAACTACGATCGCCAGTGGGCTACCGACAATAAGGATCGCATCCTCAAGCTCTGGCAGACGACAGTCGGACTTTGATCGCGCTTCCAGGGGGGCCCATCGGGCGCTTGCCAGTCGCCTGCCGGGCCCCCCGTTTATGCTCGGGGATCGAATCATGCGCAAGCTGCGCCGCGAGCCGGCCCTCCTGTTGGCGCTCATCATTTCGCTAGGCTTGATCGCGGCGTTCATCATCTATCCTCAAGTTCAAGTGATCATCACCCCCGGCCTCGGCGGCTACGTCAACTTTCTCGCCGCGGGCATGTGGTCCAGGCCGCTGCTCAACTCGGTCGTCTCGACGGCCCTCGCCACGGCCACAGCCGTGCTGCTCGGGCTGGTGTATGCCTATGCCCAGGTCATGAGCGACATGCGGGGGAAACCCTTCTTTCAACTGATCGGCATCCTCCCCCTTCTGTCGCCGCCCTTCGTCGTCGCTGCCAGCTATCTCCTGCTCTTCGGCCCGCGTGGCATCGTTTCCTACGGCCTGCTCGGCCAGTCCTGGGACGTTTTCGGGGTCTACGGGCTATGGGGCGTGCAGACCATCGCCTTTTTCCCGTTCGCTTACCAGTTGATCGCCGACGTGCTCTCGCGCCGGGACCCGCGCCAGGAGCAGGCAGCCCGCAACCTGGGCGCCGGGCCATGGCAGGTCTTCAGGAGCGTCACCTTGCCGATGGCCCGCCCCGGCCTGGTCTCCGCCACGCTGATCACCGCCATCTACATCCTCGAGGACTTCGGCAACCCGGCCTTGATCGCCGGGCGCTATAACGTCCTGCCTACGCAGGCCTATGGCCTTGTCTCGGGTTACGGCGATATCTCCGGGGCAGCCGCGGTCAGCACGATCCTCACGGCCCTGGCCCTGGCTTTGTATGTTGCCCACCTGCGGCTCGAGGGGCGTGGCCGCTCCTACGTGACCGTCAGCGGGCGCGCCTCTTCCATGCCCTATCCTCCGGTCCCGCGCTACGTGTCGTGGGCCTGCTTTGCGGCATGCTCGCTGCTCGCCATCGTGATCCTGCTGGTCTACGGGGTCCTCGTCGTCAGCGCGCTGACGGTCAGTTTCCCCAACAACATGGCGGGGACCCTGGCCCACTTCGCCTACATCGGCTCGCACGCCGTCGCGCTGCGCAACACCCTGGTCTATGGCGGGGCCGCCGCCGTCGCCTGCACGCTCTATTCGCTCCTGTTGGCGTTCCTCGTCCAGCGCCACGAGTGGCCGGGCCGGCGAGTCGTCGATTTTCTGGCGATCATGCCGGCGGCCGTCCCAGGCATCTTCTTCGGCCTCGGCTACGTGACGGCCTTCAACCAGCGCTGGCTCGATTGGCTGGATCGCGGCACGCTCATCACGATCTCGATGGTCTTTTGGAACATCCCGGTGGCCTATCGCGCCGGCCTGGGCGGCCTGCAGCAGATCAGCCGGACGATCGACGAAGCCGGCACCAGCCTGGGGGCGAGCAGCCTGCGCACGCTGCGCGACATCCTCTTCCCGCTGTTGCACGGCGCGCTGCTGACCGGGGCTGTCACCACCTTCGTGCGGGCGGTGACCACGCTGTCGGTGGTGATCTTTCTTTTCACGCCGGCAACGACGGTGGCCACGATCACGATCTTCCAGCTCGTCAACGATTTCGAGTGGGGCGGCGCGTGCGCTTTCACCGTCACGGTGATCGGCTTGACCATGCTCGTGCTCGTCGCCGTCTGGGCCGCCAGCGGGCACAGGGTGCGGGTCGCCGGCGCGCTTCGGAACGGCTGACCGAACGCAACCCTGGAACCCGGAAGGATCGATGGAAAGACAGGAACCCGGTCACCTGCGCCTGGCCGGCGTCAGCAAACGCTTCGGGGCCGTGCCGGCGGTGGAGGACGTGGGGGTTGACATCCCAGGCGGCTCATTCACGACGCTGCTCGGCCCGTCGGGCTGCGGGAAGACGACCTTGCTGCGTGTGATTGCCGGCTTTTACGAGGCCGACGAGGGCACCATCTACCTGGATGGCCGTCGCATCGACGACGCCCCGGCGCACAAGCGCGGGACGGCCATGGTGTTTCAGGACTACGCGTTGTTCCCGCACATGAATGTTGGCGACAACGTCGGCTACGGCCTGCGCCTGGCGAAGGTCCCGCGGGCTGAGCTGGCCCGCCGGGTTGCCGAAACACTTCGAGTTCGTGGGCTTGACGGGTCTCGAGCGGCGTTGGCCCGACGAGCTGTCCGGTGGGCAGCAACAGCGGGTCGCGCTCGGCGCGGGCGCTGATCGTCCGCCCGCGCGTCCTGCTCCTCGACGAGCCGCTGTCGAACCTCGACGCGCACCTGCGCGAGCGCATGCGCTGGGAGCTGCGCTCGCTCCAACAGCGGCTCGGGATCACCTTCGTCTACGTGACGCACGACCAGTCGGAAGCGCTCGCCATGTCAGACTGGATCGCCGTCATCGATGCCGGCCGCGTCAATGCAGTGGGGCTCCCCGTCCGAGATCTATTACCGGCCCAGCTCGCGTTTCATGGCCGAGTTTGTGGGCTCCGCCAACCTGCGCACTGTGCCGGTCGTGGCGCAGCGAGACGGCCGCGCCAACTTGATCCTGGACGGCAGCCCGCTCGAGCTCCCCTTCCAGGGCGGGCGGCTGCCCGGCGAAGCGGTGCTCTGCATCCGCCCCGAGTCGATCGCCATCGCCGCGGCGCCGGCGCCCCCGCCGTCGATCAGCATCCCGGGGACGGTCGCGCGCCGGGCATTCCTCGGCCCCATCATGCGCTACTGGATTCTCGGCAAGGACCACGAATGGGTGGTTGACCAGTCCGATCCCGGGGTGCTCGCGAACCGTACGAGGGCGCAGTTTTCGTCATCATCAACTCCCGCTCGGCGCACATCATCGCCTGAGGCGGCCCGCGATAGGTATAATAGGGGTGAGCCAGCGCAGGCCACAGGCAAATCAATGTGG
>CAWEHT010000068.1:0-11771 GCA_963808455.1 uncultured Chloroflexia bacterium
AGCCATTTCGACCCGCCACCATCATCGAACCGTTTCGCATCCGCTCCGTCGAGCCGATCCGCTTCCTGACCACCGGCGAGCGCGAGGCGGCGCTGGCTGAGGCCGGCTACAACCCATTCCTGATGCGCGCCGAGAACGTGCTGATCGATCTGCTGACCGACAGCGGCACCGGCGCGATGTCGTCGGCGCAATGGGCCGGCATGATAGGCAGCGACGAATCCTATGCCGGGGCGAGGTCGTTCTACAGGTTCGAGGCGGCCGTGCAGGACATCACGGGATTCAAGCACGTGATCCCGGCGCATCAAGGCCGGGCGGCCGAGCATATCCTCTTCCGCAGCATCGCCCACCCGGGCGACGTCGTCCCCAGCAACACGCATTTCGACACCACGCGGGCCCACGTCGAGAATGCCGGCGCCGAAGCGCGCGATCTCGTGATCGCGGAGGGCAGACAACCGTGGGCCATCCACCCGTTCAAGGGGAACATGGACCTCGATGCGCTGGAGGCGGCGATCCGGGAGGCCGGCCGGCCGCGCGTGCCGGTCGTCATGCTGACCGTCACGAACAATTCGGGAGGAGGCCAGCCCGTGAGCATGGCCAATATTCGCGCCGTGAGCGAGCTGGCCCACGCCAACGGCATCCCGTTCGTGATCGACGCCTGTCGCTTTGCCGAGAACGCCTGGTTCATCAAGACGCGAGAGGCCGGCTACGCCGGCAAGACGCCCATCGCTATCGCGCGCGAGATGTTCAGCTACGCCGATGGATGCACCATGAGCGCCAAGAAAGACGGGATGGCCAACATCGGCGGGTTCCTGGCCGTCAACGACGACGATCTGGCGGCGCGCTGCCGCAGCTTCGAGATCCTGACCGAAGGCTTCCCGACCTACGGCGGCATGGCCGGCTACGATATGGAGGCGATCGCCCTGGGCCTCTACGAGGCGCTGGACGAAGCTTATTTGCGCTATCGCGTGCGCTCGATCGAATACCTGGGCGAGAAGTTGACGGCGGGCGGCGTCCCCATCGTGCTGCCGACCGGCGGCCACGCGATCTACATCGACGCGCGCGGATGTTGCCCCAGGTCCCCGCCCTTCAATACCCGGCCTGGTCGGTGAACAACGCCCTCTATCTGCTTGGGGGCGTGCGCGGCGTGGAGATCGGCACGGTCATGTTCGGCCGCCAGCCCGACGGGACGGAAGTGCCGGCAGCGCTGGACCTGGTGCGGCTGGCCTTCCCGCGCCGGGTCTACACGCAAAGCCACGTGGACTACGTGGCGGAAGTCATCCTGGCTGCCAACGCGCAGCGCGACCGCCTGCCCGGCTACCGCATCGTCCGGCAGGCGCCGGTCTTGAGGCACTTCACCGCGCGCCTGGAGCCGATCGGCTGAACCGGCCGGCGGAAGAGTCTGGCGGCTGCCCCGGTGTCCGCCCGCCGGAACTGTTTGAAAAGGCCCGGCCGGGGCGGCTGCCGCCGGTGTCCGCCCGTAGGAACTGTTTGAAAGGGCCCGGCCGGGGCGGCTGCCGCCGGTGTCCGCCCGTAGGAGCTGTTTGAAAAGGGCCAGCCGGGGCGGCTGCCGCCGGTGTCCGCCCGTAGGAGCTGTTTGAAAAGGGCCGGCCGGGGCGGCTGCCGCCCGACCCTGAAGGGATCGGGCTGAGAGGACCAAGCCCGAAGGGCTTAAGTCCGGTCGCCAGCCCGCCAGGGCTTCGCCTTTTCAGCCCGGTGGCTTCAGCCCCGGGCGGAGCGGCCAGCGTTGCGGGGCCGGCCCGGCGGCATCGCAACCTTCAATACAGACGGCGGGGTCCCGCGCTGCCATACCTGGAGGGACAGAGGCAACTCGTAGATGCGTGTCGATGCGCCCGCAGCACGGGCAGGCGGGGCCATCGCGTGCGGGGCCGCCACCCCGCTCAAGCATGGGCCTGCTGACCATCCCAAGCGCACTTAGGACACTGTCACGCGCTGCCGGCGGCGTGCAAAAGCTGGCGGAGGCGCGTTCCGCCAAGCGGCTGGCCAGAGCGGCGCGTGCGTGCCTTGGGCACGGGCGTTGCACGTGGCCTGCACCTGAACGGCCAGCTGCCGGTTCCCGTGGCTAGCAGTCTGTCGGAGAGAACGACCTGCGAGGTCCTTGTGCCCTACTTTGACGCCGAATGACGTCATTTGAGGCTCGACATGCACGATTCCGACCCGCTTTTGTCAGCCAAACAGGCAAAACAGAGGCGTCAAGCTCTCTCTCCGACAGACTGCTAGCGCTGTTACTCTTCGTCATGTCCCATTCTCTGGCGCAATGGGACAGCATGGCCATAAAAGCGAGCTTTGGGCCGCTGATGGCAGAGGTCCGCGGCCGGACCGGCTCCCCCCCAGTTTGGTGCGGAACGGGACAAGGATAACGCGGTTCACCATGACCTCGCTTGGACGAATTGGCGCGACAATGCCACTCAACGAACGGAACCGAGTGCTGCAGGCTGAGGACCACGGCGATGGACGGTCGGAGCAAGTAGATGCCAGTGCCGCCGGTCGCTCCGACCTACAATAAGTGAATCGACAGCAAAGACTCTGGCATCGCCGTCACTGACCGAGCAAGAGGCGGTCATGGGCTGACACAGCTGGCGAGCCACACCATCGGCTAACCCGCCCTGAGTCAGGCGAACTGCCGCCAATGCGCTCGGCTGCTGACGCGCTGGCGCCCTGCCCTTTTTTGCACGCGCGCACCGCGTGGCCAATCCGGCACGCTTTGGTTGGCACAGGCTATTTCCTGTGCTAAAATGCTCAGGAGAATGTACTTCGTCGGTGGGTGATTGCTCCCGGGGCAAGACCCACAGTAATGACCCCTCCGACGTGCGCAGTGGCCCGGCGGAAAGCCTGTACGGTCGGTCTCGGAGTGCTACCAACCTTGGATTTCCCCTTTCGGCGGTGGGTTCGATGTGGGCACAAGGGAGCTCTCGCACATGCCTCTTCTTTGCCCGGACTCCCCGGGCGCTAAGCGGTGCCGCACCTTTGCGCACGGCGCGCACGCGGCCTCGGCGTCTCACGTGTGCGGGAGACAGCTGGGGAGATGATACAGCGCCTTCGGGCGGGTCGCTCGCTAACATGACCTGCGAAAGAGCTGACCCCTGGTGCCTCGGTACGCCATAC
Source organism: uncultured Chloroflexia bacterium (assembly GCA_963808455.1). Classification (GTDB taxonomy): domain Bacteria; phylum Chloroflexota; class Anaerolineae; order CG2-30-64-16; family CG2-30-64-16; genus CAWEHT01. The sequence goes on from CAWEHT010000068.1 coordinate 3,124, forward strand.
AGGAACGCAGCACATGGCTAGGTTCACTGTGGATACCCATCTGTTCAGAGAACTTGGCGACCTGCTCGTGGGCAGGGACTCGACTGCCCTGGTCGAGCTGATCAAGAACGCCTACGACGCGGACGCATCGTCGGTTGTGATCTACGGTGAAGCCCTGGCCGACACGGATCGCGGGTTCATCCAGGTTGCCGATGACGGCACTGGCATGACGCGCAGCAGCTTCGAAGCGGGCTTTCTGCGCATCGCATCTCGGGCAAAAGACCAGGGCTCACATGCCTCCAGACGCTATCGGCGTCGTTTTACGGGTTCCAAGGGCATTGGCAGGCTGGCCGCGCACAAGCTCGCCCGGTTCATGGCCGTGCATTCCGTACATTGGGAGCCAGCTGCGGGACCACCCAGGCGGGCGCTGGATGCGAGCATCGACTGGGATGTTGTCGAGATACAGGAGACTTTAGATGATCTGGACGGCACAGCGGCCATACGCGTCGAGACCACCGAGTCTCCTGGCGGCGCCGCGCCCGGAACGACAATCGTGCTTCGACGATTGCGACGCCGCTGGACATCCGCTGAACTGGGTCGATTCCTCATGGAGGCGCAGACCTTCACCCCTCCTCCTGTGCTAGTTCATCTACCTGACGGTGTCATGGCAACCCGGTCTCTGTTCAAAGAACCGTTGGTGCGAGATGCCGCGGAAGAGGACCCTGGCTTCCAGATCGAACTGGAAGGCGAGTTCAACCCAGGTGATGACTATTGGCAAAACATCGCCCAGTCGTCTGATTGGGTGATCGAAATCGACGCGCTCGACAAATCGGGCAGAGTAGAATACCTGATCGCGCCAACGAAGAGGACTAAGCAGGAGAACCCTGAAGCGCAAGAGCAGCACTTCAGCGTATCTCGCGCAGAAAAAGAGATCGGTCCCTTCTTCCAAAGCCGCATTCTCGTGCGCCAAGGCGCTGTTGCTCCCCGGATCAGTCGATGGGCGGAACGAGCAAGCGGTCTCCGGCTCTTTATGGAGGGATTCCGGGTCCTCCCCTATGGAGAGCCGACCAACGATTGGCTGGGTCTGGACGCCGATTACAGACGTCGCCGGAGCTCGGTGGCCTCCTTGAAAGATGTTCCGGTCGATGATAGCTTCGCGGAGCAGGGGCGAGGCAGGGACTGGGCACTGAGTATGCTTGGCAACAATAGCTACTTCGGGGCCGTGTTCCTGACGCAGGCAAACGCGGCTGGCCTTCGAATGCTTGTGAATCGTGAGGGCTTCGTACCAGAGCGGGCTCTGGACGTGCTGACCGATCTCGTGCGGAAAGGCATAGATCTTTCGACCAGGGTGCGGGCTTCGGCAAGATACGCCAAGGCTGCGCGTTCAGGGCGCGATGAGCGGGAGCCGGGGGGTGAGGTAGCTGAAACGCCTGTCGGAAGCGGATCAGGCACCGCCTCGGAGAAGGCTCTATCTCGCGCCCAGATTCTCGGCAGGCGAAGCGCGACGGCTCATCACCATCGGCGATGTCGAGGGAGCCGCACAAAAGGTAGGCGAGGCGGTTGCGCAGGTTGAGCGGGTTTCAAGTCTTGAAGAAAAGCGAATGTCGGAACGCGCGATGCTCGGCGTGCTTGCGTCGATAGGTACGCAAATGGCGGGCTTCGTTCACGAGATCCGCTCCCTGATGGGAATGGCCGAAGCAATCGATGCCGCCTTGACCAGAATACGAGAGAGTTCTCCATTGCCTCGCACTGCTGGGCATGAACTCGCCCGACTGCAAGGCGATCTGGGGACACTACGGCGAAGCCTTCGAGCGGCAAGCATCTTATTTGCTCGACGTAGTCACCGCAGATTCGTGGCGCCGACGGGTCCGTCAGTCACTGTCTGACCGCTTCGACGCCGGAGCCCGCCTAGTCCGCTACCTGGCTGATCAGCGCGGCATCGCGATCCAGAATGACATCCCCGAAAATTTGAAGTCGCCGCCGATGTTTCCCGCGGAGTTGACTGTCGTTTTCTCCAATCTGTTGACCAACGCTGTCAAGGCGGCAGGAACTGGCGGAGAAATCCATGCAAGAGCCGAAACGAATGCGGATAGGTCCACCACATTGGTTATCGAGAACACGGGGTTAGCAGTTGACCCCGAGGATGGCGAGCGTTGGTTCGCGCCCTTCGAGTCTTCGACAACCGAAGTTGACCCGGTGTTGGGCCAAGGCATGGGGCTCGGGTTGCCGATCACAAGGAACCTGCTGGCGGAGTACGGAGCCGTAATTTGCTTCGCCCATCCTAGTGCTGGATACGCCACAGCACTGCAGATCGTCTTTCCGCACTGAGGTGCAACAGCATGTCCTCACGACCCCTTGTTCTTGTTATTGATGATCGGTCAGACGAAGAGCGACTGCGCGATCAGGTATGGGGCGCGGATATCGAGGTATGGGTGGAGCATCCTCAGGACGTAACAGACCTCCAGCTCCTCCAGGCCTCCCTCGTACTTGTTGACTACCGACTCGACAACTGGCCAGAGCGCGACAATGCAAGCTGCCTTGGACTGCGGCCGCCAAACGGCCTAGCACTTGCGGCGGTGTTCCGAGAGCAGGTCCAAGGGGATCAAACGCAAGCCATTGCTTTTGCCGTTCATTCCGCCCACCTGCCCGACCTTTCAGGCGGTTTGCCACCCGAGCCCAGGCAACACCTGATTGCAAGAGCGCACAATCTCGAATGGGTATTCGCAAAGACGACGACACGAGATGAGTCGAGAGACCTCGCCGGGCAGGTAGCCTCGCTTGCCAGCGCCGTTCAACGCTTGCCGGCATCGTGGCTCGCGGACCAACCCGATGGACGATGGAGCATCGCAACCTCGTTACTGGCGGTACCGCCCGATGCAGCGTGGGCGGATGAAGCGATCGCCGGGGTACAAGATTGCCACCCGCCTGTGCATGAGCTGTCTGAGAGGAGTCACGGCTTGTCATTCCTCAGATGGCTGGCCCAGCGGATACTACCGTATCCCTGCTTTCTTTGGGACACCCACTATTTATCTGCCCGCCTCCGCGTCACTCACGATTCCCTCTCGCAAGCTCTGGCAAGCAACACCAGCTTGACGGAAATGCTGGAGCCGTGTGCTTACAAGGGGATATTGCATGGCTTCTTGGGCCCGCGTTGGTGGAGGGCAGGGATCGAGGCGTTTCTCTGGGCTGTAACCGAGGGCAACCCATTTGAAGTTGAAGTGCTGCATTCTGCTCTGCAACCGCTCTGTCGCGACCAGCTGCGGTTCAGTGAGCAATCTCAGCCGGTGGTATGCCTTGACCGTGACTATCGCCCCCTGCCAGAAGACGTTGATATCGACGACGCCGTGCGGATCCAGCCTGACGACTGGCCATCCTACGCTGATCAAGCATGGACCACGATTGCACTTGCCAGAGATGAGCCAAGTCTGCGTGCGCTGGTGCTGAGCGAAGACAGAGACAGGGTCCAATGATCCCGCGATAATGCTAGGTCTTGCAGGAGTGACACATGACCCCCTTGGAGTTCCTCTTCTCTGATTTCGACAAAGAGATATCTGCCATAGCTGGAGTCGCAAGGCCCTTTATCTGGCCCAATAGCGCGGGGGCTCTCGACCAACTGAAAACCACTTTAGACGGCATCCGGCAAGCTGCTACGGGAAAATCTCGCCCTTGGCAAATACGTGAAGCATTCCCACTTTTGACTGTTGCGAGCGACGGTGAATACGAGCCTGGCGGGAAAGGGGCGCATCACCTATACGCCGCCGTCACGTCCAACTGGGAGATCATGCCCCTCGGTCAGCACAATCAAGGATCCTGGCAGAAACGGCGGTTTTCCTTGGTTGGACAGGCTTCAACGGTAGTACGTCTATATGAGGGCGATCCCGGTAACCCCGTTAAAGAACTCGCTATGTGGCGAATGGAGATCGGGGACGATGCCTCGCCTGGCTGCCATTTCCATGTGCATGCCTTGGGCGACCGCCCCGATCCACCTTTCCCACACTCGTTGCCGATTCCCCGTCTACCCGGACTCCTGGTTTCCCCCATGGCTGTTTTCGAGTTCGTCCTCGCCGAGCTATTTCAAAACAGGTGGAGGAAACACGCAGCTCGCGAAACCGCCGACCTGTTGCGGTGGCAGTCGGTGCAGCGCGTCAGGCTACGCAACGTACTGATGTGGCAGGCGGATCAACTGAAGACACTGACCGGTTCACCTTGGACCGCCCTCAAGTCGCAAAAGCCGCCCGCCAATCTATTTGCGATCACATATTAGATGGCACACACCACGCAGTCGCCTGCGTCCTGCGATGTCTACACGGCACCCCGCCTTGCACAAGCCATGGTCACCGCTCTGGGGAACCAGCGCGGCGACAGGTGGCTGGAGCCTTGCGTGGGACGCGGAGCGTTCCTGAATGAGCTCGCAAAGCTGGGTGTGGACGCAGCCCAGGTGACCGCCATCGACCTTGCCGAACCTCCAGAGCCGGGCGACCCAACGGTGGCAGCGCTCCACGGAGTTGATTTTATCAGCTGGTCGCAGGCCACCAACCAGCGCTTCGACAAGATTATAGCGAACCCGCCTTACGTGGCCCTATCAAAGCTCGACATGTCGCTGCTGAAACCAGTTCTCGCACTGACAGCCCCAGCTGGAACTCCGCTTGGCCGGAGAGCCAACTACTGGTGCGCTTTTGTGTGCGCGGCCCTGAACGTCCTTAGCCCTGGGGCGGCTATCTGTTTCGTCCTACCAGCCGCGTGGGATTATGCTGACTACGCGCTACCGCTCCGCGAGTCGCTTCCGAGCCTCTTCTCCACGTTTCACATCCATAGAAGTCGCAAGCCCCTGTTCGAAGGAATTCAGGACGGAAGCGTAGTTATCATCGGCCGGGGGTTCGGTGTGCCTAACACCGAGGCACTTCGGCATGAGCACGGTACCGGCGACCAACTAATCTCGGCACTGCTCGCCGACGGCCCTGGTTCCCAGGTTGATGTGGGCACAACCCACCCCTCGGTGCCGGCGCACGACTCCCAACCTGCTGGCGCCCGCCCGTTGGGCGAGGTGCTGACCGTTCGCTTGGGAGGAGTAACCGGGGATGCCGGTTACTTCCTCATGTCTGAGGGCAAAAGAAGCGAGCGGGACCTGCCGCCGGAAAGCGTGCGCTCGGTTATCTCTCGCGCTAACCATTTGGTCGCCGGTGAACTGACACCTTCTGCCTGGGAAATGCTACGAGATTCTGGAGAACGTGTGTGGCTGTTCGATCCTCCAGATCACATGTTGGACCACAAGGCGGTTGCAGCCTATCTCGCGCTTGGACAATCTGAGGGTGGGTGCCATCGAGACAGGTACAAAATCCGCACTCGCTCGCCCTGGTATCGGACTTCGTTACCGTCCGTGGTGGACGGTTTCGTCAGTGGTATGTCGAAGCACGGTCCCTGGATTAGCTTGCGGGGCATGCCTGATCTAACAGCGACCAATACGCTGTACGTCATCCAGTTCCGACACCAATTGGATCAGGCCGCGAAAGCGGCCTGGGCGCTCTCACTTCTGACCTCGTCCGTCAGGCAGCAGCTATGCCGGTTGGGACGAGCCTATCCCGACGGGCTGGTGAAGCACGAGCCGGGTGATCTGAGCGCTGTGATGGTACCGGTCCCTTCAGCTTTTGAAGGAGCCCGATCGACCTATCTCGCGGCCACAAGGTTTCTACTAGAGGGCGAAGCTGAGAAGAGCCAAGACCTGGCCGATGACTGGTTTGGGCGACCGCAAGAGCGGAGTGACAAATGACGGCGCGACGACAGACGGCTCCAAAGCCGCTACTTGACGCCACCCTTGTCAGAGAGGCGACGAAAACTGCCCTCGGTAGTGCAGCCCGTCGCACACCCGGTCGAGGTCCAGCCAGCCTGCCTAGAGATGTCGGGGGGCACCGGGTCAGGCGATAGCCCGTGCTGGCCGGCTCCGCAGGTCGGAGGCGGGTGAGCGCCGAGGCCAGCAATGCGGGCGCGGTCAGCGTCTGTCCCGCTCGCGGCCACGCTGCTACGAGCCTCTCCGTCTCATCGCTCGATCGGTCCGGCACGAGGCACAGCACTTCGAAGCTGCCATCAACACAAGTCGATGAGGCTATGGTCGCGTTCCTCGCGCGCCTCCCTGACGACCCCCAGATACGTCGGCCAGTGCGCCGCGCCGGCGTTCCAGGATCTTGCCCCGTGGCCGGCGCATGTCTGCGATCCATTGCCTGCCTGCTCCGTCCTCCGTAGGGATCCCGGCTCCCTCGTTTCTAGGCATTTCGTCCTAAGCCAGCTGGTCGGTGATCGCCTGCAAGCGGTAGGCCGTCGTCGGGAGCCCATCCTGCGCCGCAGCAAGCTCGACCCGTTTCTCGGTCTCGGCGCCGATTCGGACATTAATGCGCTGCCCGGCCGCCCGGTGACCTCCGCAAGCACGCCAGCATTCTGACACCCTGGCCTCAACAGTTGGCCGCGCTCCAGACGAGCACGTCCCTTCAAGCGGCGCGGGCCCGGCGTCGCGGCGCCCGCGCTTGCCCGAACAGGGCTGGGGGCTAGCTCGACGCGGGCCCCGGAATCGGACGTGGGCGCTGCTCAGGCTACCGGGACCCGCGTCGAGCTAGCGTAACGGTTGTGCAATCAGGGGCCGATTCGTTGAAATCGGCCTCCAATACGAACTTTCCCAATTGGCGAGCGGGCAGCTATGCTCTGGCGTATCCGATGCCAGCATCGAGGAGTCGTCTTGAGCGAGAATGCTGCCGGGTTGAGCCGTACGGAACATGCCATGCTGGTCCTGTTGGGCCAATACGCCCAGCACCTGGGCCTGATTCAGGCTCTGATGGACGTAGCTTTGCACCAGAAGACCTACCTGCACAGTCCGCAGACCAAGCTTCTGGAGTTTCTGGTCGCCATCCTGGCGGGCCTGCCGCACCTGGAAGATATCAGCCAGGACGCCCGCCCGCTGGATCAGGATCGCACCCTGGCTTATGCCTGGCAGCAAGCAGACTGGGCCAAGGCTCCCAGCGGGCGGGCAGGTCCTGGCTGATCTTCCAGGTGCGGCCAGCCCGCCCAGGATGGCGACCAGATTTCCAGAAGCTTGGTCTGCGGACTGTGCAGGTAGGTCTTCTGGTGCAAAGCTACATCCATCAGAGCCTGAATCAGGCCCAGTGCTGACAGCACAACAGGACCAGCCGTGGGAACCTCTCCGTACGGCTGAACCAGGCAGCATTCTCCACTCAAGACGACTCCTCGATGCTAGCCGCCATGGCCGGAGCCGCTGCAGGCTTCCCGGCTGCGCCAATAGGGAAAGTTCGTATTGGAAGCCGAGTTTGCCGAACGAATCGGCCCCTGACTGTACCACAACCGTTACGCTAGCTCGACGCGGTACCGGTAGCCTGAGGCCGCACCACGCTCCAATTGCGGGCGCGTCGAGCTAGCCCGCCCTGTTGGGGCAAGCGCGGGCGCCGCGACACAGGGCCCACACAGCTTCCGGAAGAGGGACGTGCTGGTCTGGAGCACAGCCAAACTGTTGAGGCCAGGTATCAGATGCTGGCGTGCTTGCGGAGGTCACCGGGCGGCCGGGCAGCGCGTAATCTAGAATCGGCACCGAGACCGAGACGGGTCTCAAGCTGCTGCGGCGCAGGATGGGCTCCAACGACACCGCTTGCAGCAATGACCGACCAGCTGGCTTAGGACGAAATGCCTAGAAAACGAGGGAGCCGGGAACCCTTACGAGGAGCGGACAGGCGGGCCATCAATAGCAAGCGCGCTCGGCCACGGGGCAAAATCCCTCGGAAACACCGCACGGCGGCGCACTCGGCCGAAGCGTAGGTCTGAGAGGAGTGGGGTGCGGGAGGCCACACGCGAGGAACACGACCATCAGTACCTCATCGACTTGTGTTGATGGCAGCTTCGAAGTGCTCCGTGCCGGACCGATGGACGATGAGACGGAGAGGCTCCGTGTAGCAGCGTGGCACGGAGCGGGACAGACACTGGCACCACGCCCGCATTGCTACGCCTCGGCGCTCCACCGCCTCCGACCTCCCGGAGCCGGCCGCAGACAACCGGTGCCCCCCGACATCTCTAGGCAGGCTGGCTGGACCTCGACCGGGTGTAGCAACGGGCTGCACTACCAAGGGCAGTTTTCGTCGCCTCTCTGACAAGGATCGCGGCTTTGGAGCCGTCTGCTCGTTGGCGCCGTCATTTGTCACTCCCGTTGCGGTCACCAAACCATGATCGGCCAGGTCTTGGCTCTTCTGGCTTCGCCCCTGCTAGTAGAAACCTTGTGGGCCAGGAGGATATAGGTCGATCGGGCTCCTTCAAAAGCTGAAGGGACCGGTACCATCACAGCGCTCAGATCAGCCCCGGCTCGTGCTTCACCAGCCCGTCAGATAGGCTCGTCCCAACCGGCATAGCTGCTCCCTGACGGACAAGGTGTAGAAGTGAGACACCCAGCCGGGTTCGCGGCCTGATCGTGAGATTGTCGGAACTGGATGACGTATTCGTGACTGTTGAGATCAGGCAGTACCCCGCAAGCTAATCCAGGGACCGTGCTTCGAACTGCCGTTGACGAAACCGTCCACCACGGACGGTAACGAAGTCCGATGCCCGGCGAGCGAGTGATTTTGTACCTGTCTTCAATGGCACCCCGCCTCCAGATTGTAAAACACAAAGTGCCAGGCGATTGG
>CAWEHT010000069.1:0-18044 GCA_963808455.1 uncultured Chloroflexia bacterium
CCAGACCAAAAAGGCCCTAGCCCGGCACCAGACGCCCACGACAGCCCTCGCTCTTGTGCTTGCCTTAGGTTTGCGAGTCGCTCACGGCATGGAAGGGGTCGCCTGGCGATCACTTTCCTGGCAGAGATCACCACCGCCTGCGAGAGGTCTATGGCGAGCGTGCCCGCGTCTACGATCAGTTGGGCTCCGTCGCCGAGGATAACCATGTCTGGCCGCAGGCCCGCATCGCGAAAACAATATCCCGTGTCTAGCTGCACCTGCACACCGTTGGGTAAATCTCCAATGGCAGCGTCAGCGATGGTCAAGAGTTGTCCATCGCTCAACACATTTGCCACACGGCGAAAGACACTGTGCAGCTGGCCGCAGAACCCCACCGCCTTGACCTGCGTGACCCCAGAACTGATTGTGAGCGCCCGAAGTCGCATGGTCACGGACACACTCTCATCTACCGAACGGCCCGGCTAGCGACCGCGCTGGCCGGGCCGTTGTATGGCTCCGCCAATACCCTGGCGCACCCGGCTCCAATCCGTCTACCGCAGCGAATCGCGCGCTGGGGGTTGCGCCGTAGCTCGGGGTGGGTCTAGAGCATCTGCCCCATTCGGTGGAGAATCTAGTTTTCCTCTTCCGCTGGCGGGGCCGCGAATTCCCCGTCCACACCCGAGAGACCCAACTCGGCAGCCTTGTTGTCCACAAATACCTGCAGGCGGCCGATCATATCCTCATCCAGGTGGCCGAACCGGCCCTGCGACTTGATGTAGTACACGACCGGTTTGCGCTTGCGCGGCGCATGGGTCACGCGCACTGACCCGCCCTCGATCTCGTAGTTCGTCCACATGCCGGTCTCGATGGCCAGCTTGCCAATCTCGATCGTCTTCGACGCCGGGAATGCCCAGCCCTTCGGACAGGGCGCATGAATGTGCATGAAGCTGGGACCCTTGTAGGCCAACGCCTTGCGCACTTTGTTCATCAGGTCCACCGGATAAGCCACCGAAGCCGTAGCCAGGTACTTCACTGCGGGGTGGCCGGCGGCGATCATTTTCACCAGGTCCTTTGGGAATTGGCGCTTGCCCTCGGGGATGACCGGGCCTGGTGGAGTGAAGGTTGTGTTTGCGCCGTAAGGGGTCATTGGCGAAGTCTGAATGCCTGTGTTTGCGTACGATTCGTTGTCGTAGCAAATGAAGAGCACATCGTGCCCCCGGTACATGCAGCCGCTGAGAGCCTGCAGACCGATATCGGATGTGCCACCGTCACCGGCAAAACAGATGATGTTCGGGAATTCTCCGCTGTACTTGCCCTTGCGGGTGCCAGCCTGGAAGGCCGCCTCGATCCCCGAGATCACGGCCCCACCGTTGGTGATCTGGGTGTGCATCCAGGGCACGGCCCAGGGGCCGCACAGGTAGCTGGTGTTGGCCACGTACATACAGCCGGTCGGCCCGGCGAAAATCGTGTTCTTCCCTGCCGCCAGGGCCGTCAGCCGGTAGGCGAGGGCCGGTCCGCAGCCAGCGCAGGTACGGTGGCCGGGCACATAGTACTCGGTGGTTGGCGCATCCCTTAGCGACCGGATCCGCTCGAACGTGCCTAGCTGCGTTTCCGTGGGTGCTTCGGCCCCAAGCCATTTCATGTTGTCAGGCATGGCGATCTTCACTCCTTCCTACGCGATGGTTAAGGGTTCAAAGCCCACCCAGAAGACGCGCTTTTCAAGCCCGCGGCCTGAGCTGCCTCGGCCATGACTCTGGTCATCTCGATATAATCGTTCAGCCGGATGTTCTCGCCGCCGAGTCCGGCCAGGAAGGTCAGAATGCGCGGGCGAGTTTCGGCATAATAGAGCGCCGCGTGAACTTCCGCCGTCAACGGGCCAGCATCATACACGGAGCCAAATGAGTTGCTGTTTTCAAGGATGCCCACCACCTTGAAGCGCGATAGGCACTCGGCCACTTCGTCAGTGGGGAACGGCCGCATGAAGCGCAACTGCACTACTCCGGCCTTCACGCCCTGGCCCCGCAGTTTGTCAACAGCCAGGCGCGCCGGCATCGTATGCGCACCCTGCCCGAAGAAGACCATCTCGGCATCGTCGAGCCGATAGCCTTGCAGGAACGGCTGGTAGCTGCGGCCGAACACGGTATTGAACTCATTGACCACCTGCGGGATATGCTTCCGGGCGCGCTTCATGACCTCACTCCGCGCCAGCCGATCGCTGCACCCTGGTCCGGCCGGCACTGTGGCCCCATCAGCACGGGCGCAGCTGGGTCCAGCTTCCGAGCCGGCTTGAAGGGAGGCAGGAAATCGCGCACCTTCGCCGGATCTGCTAGCGCCACAGGCCCGGGGATATGGGTCACGAAATAGCCATCCTGGCAGGGGAACTGGGGCAGCATGATGTTCGGGTCCTCGCCCAGCCGATAGTAGATCAACGTGTTGTCGTACGCTTCCTGCGGGGTGGCCGCCCATCCCATGATCCAGCCCTGGTCTCGAGCTGACAGCGCCTCAGTGTGCTCGGAGCCGAAGTCGCCCGGTGGGTCAAGGGTCCGATTGCCGATCATGCATTGCACCGGGTGGAATTCTCCGGCGATCGGTGAGTAAGTCTCGAAGGCGTAGGTCACACCGACGCCTGAGCTGCCGGTGAAGACACGCGCTCCGGCAGCCGAAGCCCCCAGCACGATGCTCAGCTGGGCGTGTTCCCCTTCTGCGTAGACGAACTCGGCGTCAAGCTCCCCTTCGGCAACCATGCGCGCCAGCTCAACCATGGTTCCCGTATAGGGCCGGATGGGGTATGAGGCGATCACGTCCACGTTGGCAGCCTTCACCGCCTCTGCCACCGCCTTACACCCGCTGATTCGCACGCTCTTGTCCATATCCAGATCCCCTCCTAGTAGGTGATGCGAACGACACCATCGGTGTAGTTCACTTCATCCTGCGCAGCGATGCAGTGCCGTGGACACACTTCCCAGCAAATACCGCAGCCTTTGCAGTAGGCCAGCTCGATCCTGACCTTCTCGTCCTTATCCGCATCTACCGAGATACACGCATCAGGGCAGCTGGCCCAACAGATCCGGCACGCGGTACAGGCAGCCTGATCGACCACGGGGCGGAGAATGCGATAGTTGCTGGTAATGTGGCCTGGGTTGGCAGTATTCGGAAGGGGCGCCGGTATGATCAAGTCCACAGGGCCGCGGTAGCCGTGCCAAGATGCAGGCTCGGCCTGCGCCGTGGCGTCATACTCGGGGTTAGCCAGCTCCCTTACACCATGATAGCCGGCCTCGATGGCCGTCTGATCGCTCCCACGGCCGCCGAGCAGAGCCTTGAGGCCCACAACCCCGGTGGCTTTGGCGACGGCGCCCATGAGCATCGAGGCAGTGCGCATGGCAGACGCCTTTTCCGTAGCGCCCTCGATTCCGCCCTGGGGCGTGTTGGGCTGGTGAGCCAGGCCCGCATCCAACGTGACCACCTTGCTGAGCAAGTTCCTCCCCGGAAGCCCACCTAGCAGCCCCAGCACCCTTTCGGGCTCCTGGCTGGTGTTCACGATCAATGTGCCACCCGGCTGGAGCCCTTTGAGCACATTGCATCCTTTGACGAGGGCCGCGGTCGGTGCAGACCACGATGTAGGGATCGTGGTTTTCGTACAGATAGGGCTCGGCGATCGGCTGGCTCGAGATGCGTGCATAGGAGCGGCATGGCACATACACACGATCTGGCAAGTCAACATAGTTCTCGAAGGCCTGCACATATTTGCCCTCGCGTTCGGCCGCATCAGCCAGCCCACCGGCGATCTGGCGTGCCAGCCGGCCTTCCACGACGCCTCGATACCATACCGTGATCTGGCGAGGTTGTCCTGGGTTGGCAATTCTTGTTCCTCCTTTTATTCTTTCTGCCGAAGCAGTTCGTTGCTGCGCATCCCGGACGAGGGCTCGCAGAACGTGAGCTGCGCGGCTGCCGCGCCGTGCGTTTCGCGAGCGAAATCCCTGAACCGGCTCAGGGCCCCCTCACGGCCCAGAAGGACGTCGCTCATCAAGGCAAACTCCCGAGCAACAGCCACATCGTTGACCATGAGGCAAGTCGCACCAGCCGCCACTGCCCGGGCCATGAACAAGAGGTCAAAGGCCCCATTCCCTGGCAAACCGGTGGACACATTTCCCACCCGCACCACCATGTTGATCGCGTCGATCTGCGCCACATGCGCGATCAGCCTGAGTGACTGCGCGGCAGTCCCTTCGTACTCGGCCACCGGCAGGGTCACCGGATCGACGATCACATCTTCTCGGGCAACACCTGCTGCGATGGCCTCTCGCAACACCCTCCGTGTCACCTCGATCCGCTCGTCGAGCTCCTCCGGCACGCCATATGGCTCAATGCCTTGCGCGATCACCGCTGCGCCACGCCGCGCTGCTACGGCAAGAAAGTCATGCCAGGGCCCCGTCTGCTGGTTGACCAGGTAGGCCACCGCTTTGCCCGGGCAATTCGCCAGCGCGGCGTCCAGGGCCTCCGGCGCTCTGGCACCGATGCAGAGCGGTACGGCGACCGAACGCGGAATTGCCTCGACGACTTGTGGCAGGTAGGTCGTCTCATCCCTTCCTGCTGCGGACACGCAAACTTCGAGGACATCTGCGCCTGCCCGAACCTGCGCAGCCGCTTCCTGCGCGATGACATCGAGATCCGCCTGGCCGAGCATCGCTGCCAATCCAACACTTCCGTGCCTGGCACCAAGCCCGCCAATGACCGCCGTAGACCGCTCACGTCCAATGACTACCCGGCTTCCGGATCCGGTGAGCCTGGCCTCACTCCACACCATGTCTTCGCTCCTCTCCGGACCTATTCTCCGTATTGCCAAAGGTCAGTTTCCAGATAGCGCTCGCCCGTATCGGCCAGGACACAGAGAACGCGTTTCCCCTTCCCGAGCCTGTGAGCCACCTGAAGGGCAGCGTGTGGATGTCCCACTCGATACCCCTGCCAGGATCCCTTCTTCACAGGCCAACCTGCGCGCCATCGCGTAAGCCTCGTCGTCGGTAACGGTCAGGAAACCATCGATCAACGATCGGTCGAGGAAGCGCACGGGCTGCCCGTCGCCGATGCCCTGCTGGCAATGCAGCCCGCGACGGCCGGCAGCCTCGAGGGCCGCAGCCTCGGGCTCGACGCCGTAGATCTGGATGCCTGGGATGGCCTGCTTGAGCACGCGCGACACACCCCCCAGCGTTCCTCCGGTGCCGATCGAGTGCACAAAGGCATCCAATCGTCCGTCGGTCTGGTACAAGATCTCCGCAGCCGTTCTCTGGCTATGGATGCGCGGATTGGCCGGGTTGCGGTACTGTTCCAGCCAGAAGACCCGGTCCGGGTCGCTGGCCTTGAGTTCCACACACGCCTGCCGGCAGCGCAGGATTGTCTGCGTCTGGTCCGCCATGGTCGGCGTCAGGATCACTTTCGCCCCATACGCCCGCATGATCTTGGCACGCTCGGTACCGTAATGGTCGGGCATACAGATCGCGGCCTGGTAGCCTTTCACAGCGGATACGAATGCGATGCCCACGCCCTGGTTTCCAGTGGTGCACTCGGTGAGGATCGAGTATCCCGGGCGAATAAGTCCTTCCCGTTCGGCGGTCTCGATCAGGCTCAACGCCGTCCGGCTTTTCACGCTGCCGCCAGCATTCAACCCTTCATACTTGACCAACACTTCCGCATCGTCGGCGCCCGGAATGCGGTTGAGGCGGATGACAGGCGTGCCGCCGACGGCCTCGAGAATGTTGTTCAGAATTTTATGCACCTTCACCTCCGGCGATTGCCGGCGCGGCTTAGAACCGCACCTTGATCTCTCGCATGGCGTCCTCTGCCGCGGCAACTGTGAAATCAATGTCCTTCTCGGTATGCGCGGTCGATATGTACCACACGCCGGTCTGCGACGGGTTGATGGCCACACCCCGGCTGTACAGCGCCTTGGCAAAATAGGGATAGACATCAAAGCTGTGGCGGCTCGCACCATCCCGGTAGCTCACAACAGGCGTCTCCTCGAACCACATCTGCGCGACCGGCCCGATGCCTTGCGCGACGCCGGGCACACCCGCCGAACGTGCGGCCTGCTCGAGCCCACTGCGCAGCCGATCGCCAAGACCGCACAGGTGCTCGTAGGTGCCGGGCCGCTCGAGGATGCCGATGGTGGCATTGACGGCAGCCATACACAGCACGTTGCCGTTGTAGGTTCCAGCGTGGGTGACTTCACCGTGGCCGAGCACTGCCATGATGTCCTCTCTGCCGCCGAAAGCGCCTACCGGGTAACCACCGCCGATCGCCTTGGCCATGGTCGTGAGGTCCGGCCTGACACCGAACAGTCCCTGGGCCCCACTGATACCGATCCGGAAGGCCGTGATCACCTCATCGAAGATGAGCAAAACGTCGTATTTGTCGCATAAAGCGTGTACGCCGCGCAGGTAGCCATCCTTGGCAGCCGTCGCACCCAGGTTGCACATCAACGGCTCGGTGATGATGGCCGCGATCTCATTCCCGTGTCGCTTCAGCGTCGTCTCCAGGATCTCGAGGTCATTCCAGGGTTGAACGATCAGCGTGCTGCCAAAAGCAGCCGGCATGCCGCTGGTCGCCGGCACGGCTCGCGGAGCGTTCGGCCTGCCGATTGCCCCGAGCGCAGGACGGGTGCTCCAATGGATCACGTCCGTCCAACCGTGGTAGTGTCCTTCGAATCGCAAGATCTTTTCCTTGCCCATGAAACCGCGGGCAAGGCGGATGGCTCCCATGACCGCCTCAGAACCCGAGTTCGTGAAGCGCACACGGTCGACCGCCGGCATGTGGCTGACGATCTTATCGGCCGCCTGGTACTCCAGGTCGTGGCAGATACCGAAGGTGGTCGTGCGATTCTCGATCGCGTCCACCACCGCCTTTGTCTGCTCCGGGTGGCAGTGGCCCAAGATCAGCGGCCCGTAACCAAGAGCATGATCGACATATTCGTTGCCGTTAACATCCCATACGTGCGAGCCTTTCCCCCGGTCGAAGTAAATCGGACACGGGAACGTTGCAGGAAAGCAACGCGCCACGCTGTCCACGCCCCCCGCCAACGACTTTTGGGCCCGCTGGAACGTCTCCATCGACTTGCTGATGTTGTACTCTGCCATGGGATAACGACTCTCCTTTCAACTGAACGACTGGAAACCAGATCGCCAGAGCAGGGCAATACCCCCTTATCACGCACGAAATGGCTTTTTCACCCAGCACCGGCTGCACAAAAATCAAGACTCCAACAGCGGAGCCAGACCAAGCTGTTGGATGCGCTCCGGCTGCGGCATTCCGCTCACCGCATCCCAGCCCATCAGCTCGTAGAAGCGGTGAATGGCCCAGCTCAGTTTCTCTGAAGTGATCTCCGACCCGGCCAGCGGACCGTCGTCAAACGCCTTCATTACCCGGCGTGGAAGGCGATCATCCGCGGCCGTGAACCCTTCCCGGTAGTTGAACAGCCTGCTCAACGTCTGAGCACGCTCACCCACCGCCAGGACATCACGCACACCATACTCAACCCCGGTCGCTGCGCTCAGAACCTCAGCCATCTGCTCGTAGTTGTAAGGATAGAACATGCAGACGACGGCGGAATCTTGGAAATGCGCGAAGTTGACCTCGTGGTAGAAGACGTTCAGCTTCTCTTCGCTCAATTCCCTGGGAGACAACGGATCGGCCTTGTAGACGCTGCCCACACGGAGCAACTTGGAATCCGGGCTGGTGTAGTCCAGGTCGTCCATATTCATCATGTGGTCGGCGCCCACCGGTGCCACGGCGTAGCCCATGCCCAGGACCGCCTTGAGGCGCGGCTCGTGCATGGGCAATTCCTGGCCCTTGACGTGGAGCGCGAATTCCTCCGCGCCGTGGCCGATCCTGGCTGCCAGTTTCGCCACCCCTTCAGCCATCAGGGCACCAAAGCCTTCACGGTGCGCGATGAGCTCGATGCCCTGTAGCATCGCTTCGGCATCGCCCCAGTGGCTCTGGTAACCGCCGGTCATCTCGGGTGTGAGCAACCCACGCTCGAAGCATTCCGAAACGAAGGCGATCACTCCGCCGGAAGACATCGTATCGATGCCATAGGCCGCGCAGCGTTCGTTAGCCTTGGCCACGGCCAGCAAGTTGTCGACGCCGCAGTTCGAACCCAGCGCCGCCAGTGTTTCGTACTCGGGTCCACCATAAGCCGGGTCCAGGCTGTATTGCCCGTTCGGGTCCTCGCGGGCGACGACTTGTTTGCACTTGATCGGGCAGACGTGGCAGGTATCGCGCTCTTTCAAGATAGTCTGATGCATGAGTTGCCCGCTGATGCCCTGCCGATTTTCGAAGAGTGGATCCTGAAACGCACGGCGTGGGCAAGCCGCCAGCCTTGCCCAGATTCATGATGCCGCTGACGGTCCCCATCCTCACGGCCCAGCCCACTTCTTCCTTGTAGTGTTCGCCGAGCCACTTGGATACGGCCGTGACAGGTTGGCGATCGGCCGGCTTGGGCGCCCGCGTGCCTCGCACTGCCACCGCCTTCAGGTTCTTACTGCCCATCAGGGCGCCGAGGCCTGTTCGCCCGGCAGCCCGGTTGATGTCATTCATAACGGCAGCGAAGCGTACCCGGTTCTCCCCGGCGATGCCGATCTCCGCGACCTTCACCCGGTCATCGCCCAGCTCTTCACGGAGTTGCGCCTGTACTTCGGCGGTTTCGCGGCCCCACAGGTGCGTGGCGGCGCGGATCTCAATAGTGCCGTCCTTGACCCACAGATAGACTGGCTCGTCGGCCCGACCATGAACCACCAGGGCATCGAAGCCAGCCATCTTCAGCTCATTGCCCCACCAGCCGCCGGCCTCGCTGCTGCCCAACGCGCCGGTCAACGGCGATTTGCCGGCAACTCCGTGCCGCCCGGTGCCCGGAAGATTGGTGCCCTGAAGAATCCCTGGAGCGAAGATCAACAGGTTGTCGGGGCTCAGGGCATCGACGCCGGCCGGCAAGTCACGCAGCAGCAGGTAAGCTGCCAGTGCCCGCCCGCCCACGAGCAGGCGCAAGATCTCGGGATCAAGCATCTCTACGTCAACCCTCCGTCGGGTCAGGTCAACGTGGGCTAGCTTCCCCCAGGTTGCACCCAGTGCCTCGCTACCTGCTGCCATTGTTTGTGCCCTCCGCCATTCGAGTTCCGACGCGCGCCTATGCCGGCGGCATTGATACCAGGCCGAATCGAGCCTCGGCATCCATGACGATCTGGCGCACACGCGCCGACGTCTCGGGCGGCAGTGCCGGCGGCGCATGCGTCTCCAGCATCTCTGCAACCTTCTCATTGAGGCGGTCGGCCATGGTCTTCTTGCCATTCGCCACCCAGGAATCGTAATTGCGGCGATCCAGGAAGCGTGGATACCAGACCTCGCGGAAATGCTGCAGCGTGTGTTCGTCGGAAATGAAGTTGCCGTCGGGCCCTACCCTGCGGATGGCATCCAACGCCAACTGCTCGTCGTCGATTTGCACGCCACCCATGATGCACTTCACCATGCTGATGGCCTCGTCCATGGCCAGCACCATGGCGAAGGAGCCGGTCAACCCGCTCTCGAGGAAGCCCACGTCGTGCACCAGGTTGGCGCCGCACAATGCTTGCATCACGAGGGAGAGGGTGCCTTCGATCATCGCCTGCTGGTCCATGACCTTAGAATCACTGGCGCCCGCGCTGCTGAAGCGCGGCTTGCGATACCTATGCGCCATCTCGGCCAGCGCCGCTCCGGTCACCTGCAGCTCAGGGGCCCCATAAGAGGCCACCGAAGTGTGCATGTCGAGCGGCAGAGCTCCGCCGCCGAGGATCACAGGCGCGCCCTCACGCTTCAGCTGGACGATCAGCAAACCTGTGAGGCTCTCCGCATTGGCCAGGATCAGGCAACCGGCCGTCGTCACCGGCGCCGTGGCACCACGCAGCATGCCAGGGGCGTAGATCATGGGAAGACGATGCTCGGCGCAGAAGAGCAGCTTCTCCATCGACTCCTTGGCATGCTTGAGCGGTGTGATAGGCTCGCCATAGAGGATCAGGAAGGGATTTTGCTGCAGTTCTTCCATGCCGCCCGCCACGGCCGCGGCCATGCCGGCGATATCCTGGAGCCCGGCCAGATCGTGCGCCGTGTAGACGATCGGCTTGGCCGTGTTCGACAGCATGGCCTCGAACTGGTGCCTGTCCGATGTCTCCACAGGGCAGTCAGAAACCAGGCCCATCGACATGACGAAGTCGATGTTCGGCAGCGCGTCGCACAGGCGGGCGGCCATAGCCACGTCCGCCTTGACAAACGGCCTGCGCTGGCCCGTGCGGTAGTCGAGGATATTTGGACAGTCGGAACCGGTGCCGTAGTAAGTCCGGTTGCCTTCCAGGAGCATAGCCGGTGATCCATCACGCTTGCAGATGCGAACGCGCGGCGGTGCCGTCCGGATCGCCCATTCGATCAAGTGAGAGGGAACGCGCACCAGGTTGCCGTCGGTGACGTGTGCGCCGGCCTTTTTCAGCAAGGCCAGCGCTTCTTCACAGAACACCCGTGAGCCTGTCTGCTCGAGGATATCGAGGCTGGCCAGGTGAAGCTCCTCCTTCTGGCTCTCGGCCAGAAGGGCAAAGCCTGGCGTTCCCTGTATGGCATAGCTGCTTCTCATGACACCCCCAGTAGGAACATGAGGTTGGTTGGGACGCGGAATTGGTATGATGATATGATTATACCACCATTCTTCGCCCTGTCAAGCGCTCACAGAGTGTTCTTGAACACCTGCCCGGCTTTCATGATCATCTGGAGCCTTTGCCTGTCCTGGAGCACTCGGATATCCGCCAACGGATCGCCGTCCACCAACAACAGGTCCGCCAGCTTGCCCTGGGTCACCGTGCCCAGACGATCTTCCTCGCCCAGCAGGCGTGCCGCGGATCCGGTCGCGGCCACGATGGCATCCATTGGGGAAAAACCAATATTGACCATTAACTCCAGCTCGTAGAGGTTGTCGCCCTGGTCCCAGCCGAAAGCGTCGGAGCCCATCGCGATCCTGACCCCCGCTTCGGCTGCACGACTGATACTCCTGGCATGGTCGACGATGAGATCCTTGGCCATTCGCACCGACTGCTCGTGGATGCCGGCCTTGGGATCGCGCTTGATCACCTTCAGGATGCCGTAGTTGCTGTTCAGCGTGGGCACCAGGAAAACATCTCTCTCTACCATGAGCTTGACGTCGTCATCGTTCAGGTAGAACCCGTGCTCGATAGTATTGATGCCGCCGAGCACCGAGTTTCGCAGCCCAGGCCCCCCTTCGCAGTGAGTCATGGTGCGCTTACCCGCAGCATTGGCCTCGTAGACGACGGCCTTGATCTCCTCCATCGTGAATTGGGGCGCCGGCAATTTGCCTGGGTGTGTGTAGACGCTCCCCGTCGTGCACATCTTGATGACATCGGCGCCCTCAGAGCGGAGCTCGCGTCGCCTGCCGCAAGTTCTCCACGCCGCCGCAGAACAGGCGCACACTCCCGGCGATGTTGCTCAGGTCCAACTTCGCGCCGGAGGTCAGTGGGAGGTCAAACAGCCCGCCGGTCTGGGTCAGGGGCACGATCGTGATGAACAAGCGGGGCCCCGGGACCAGGCCCTGATCGACAGCCATCTTGATGCCCGCATCACAGCCGCCGGCATCGCGTACGGTCGTCACACCGCCCTCGAGGGTGGTGCGCAGGTTCTTGATGGTCTTCAGCACGGTCAGGGAGGCGGGCGTCGTAATCCGCTTTTCGAGATTGTATTCGTGTGCAATCATGTGCGTGTGGCAGTCGATCAAGCCCGGCAGCAGCGTCTTGCCCTTGGCTTCGATCACTTGAGCATCCGGACCACAGGCCAGGGTAGACGTCGTGCCCACTGCTGCAATGGAATCGCCTTCGACAACCACTGCGCTGTCAGTTACAAGACCCTTGCCGGTGCCGTCGATCAATGTTGCGCCACGGATTATGATAGACATGTCTTTCTCCTCGAGATAATTATGCCTGGAGGAGTCCGCTGATGGTCGTCACTTCCTGGCCGAGTTCTCTGAGAGCGGCGACAAACGGCACGATACCCACGCTGTCTCCGGCGTTGTGGCCAACCACGACCACGGCGCCGCGGTCTTCCTGCCGCAGCCGGCCCAGGTCACGCTGGTCGATGCGCAGGAGCACGATCGTGCCGGTACCATGCGAGAAGTAGGCCGACAGCATCGCATAGTTGGGTATGTCCAGCGCTCCGTGCGCCACGACCACTCTGCCGGCCGGCCGGGTACCGGTGCCGCAGGCGATGAATGGCGGCAAGGCGGCAAGGCGCACTTCATCGAAGTCGGTGAGCGCCGCCAGGACATCACTTACCGTCGCCTTCGAGTCGCCTGTCGCCAGCTCGTCCATCTTGGCCTGCATACGTTGCCGGCCGAGCTCGTCCAGGGGCGTATGGATATTCATGAACGGCATCCCGATCAGGCGGGCTACAGAAACCGTGTGCTCGAAGTTGCGCGTGGGCGCGCAGTTGCATGCCCTCAACTTCGTCCGCCATGCTGGCCTCGGCCAGTGCCCGCGGCACACCGGCCGCTTCCATCAGCCCGACGTGTCGCAGATAGCACTGCCAGGCACCCAGCGTGGCCTCAGGCGGGTGATGCGCGATCACCAGGTCGAAACCGCGCTGCTGGGCGATCTGCAGCTCAGCCGTCGTGATGTCCAGGCCAAGAGGATCCGCCGGATGTCTTTGCCCGGCAGCCAGATGCCGCTATCTGTAGGGATTTCCTTCAACCCTGACATCTGCAGGGCCAGGTCCATAATGCGCTCGGTATCCACGCTCTACCTCCGGACGCTGTGGCTCAGTCGATGCCCAGCATCGCCAACGAATTACAATTGATAATGTCCTCGATGACCTGCTCGGGCACAGTTGGCAGGCCTGTCCCCCAAACCAGCTTGTTGATCTGCCTGAGGGCCGCTGCCGTGTAAATCGCTGTGAGCGCAGGGTAGTCGGACCCGAGGAGAATCTTATCCTGCACACCGTACTCCAGTGCAGCGACCAAGGCGTTGTAAAGGTACCAGGGCCGTGTTGCCAGAACCGATACGTCCGTGTAAAGGTTACGATGCTTGTGCAGCATGGCCACGACTTCGCCGGACCAGGGATAGCCAAAGTGGGCGATGACCATCTTGATGCGCGGGAAGGCACGGGCGACCTTGTCCAGTCGATGCGGCAGAGCCTCTTCCAAGGGGCCGTCGGGCGCCAGAAACGAGGCCCCCTGATGCCACATGATCGGCAGGCCCGCATCCTGAATCCAGGCGTACACGGGCCAGACACGTGGGTCATCGGCGGCAAAGTGCTGGTAGATCGGCGCCAGCTTCACTCCCCGCATACCCAACTCACGGACCGCCATCTCCAGTTGGGGAATGGCGTTCCCGCTGGTAGGGTCAGCACTGGCAAAGCCAACCAGGCGCGCCGGGTCTTGCCGCACGATCGCAGCCACAAACTCGTTGCTCACTTCGATGCCACTTGCCGGTGCCCAGAGCGCCAGCACGACAGCCCGGTTGACGTCGCGCACCGCCTCCCAGAATGGCCCTAACACGGCGTCCGGGATCTCACCGGACCCGCGGAAGTGATGGTAGACGGATCGGTCGGTGAGGCTACACGGGTGAGTGTGGATGTCGATCACGCAGGGGTAGCCTTCCGGGGGCCCGTCCCGCCGGCGGGTCCCTGGCTGAATGCTTCCATAGCCTTCTCGAAGCAGGCCAGCGGCGCGCGGGCCTGCCCCGCCCCGATCACCCCGCCTGCCTTGTGGGCAATGGCCGTATCGAGGATGGGCGTGATTCCGCTCTCCACCACTTTGCGAGCGTCGATACCGATCGGGGCCCCTTCGAAGTCCAGGTTCGGCAGCTGGTAGTCACGATTTGTACCGGCGCTGATCCCCCGCATCTCCCGCGTCAGCTCGAGCGCACGCCGGAACGAGCCGCCCACGAACTGCTGCAGGGCGGGCGCCGAAGCCTGCACCATACCACCCAGGCCCACGGTCTCCATGATGGCACTGTCACCCATGTCCAGGGCGGCATCTTGCGGCCCCCATTCCGAGGAGAAGTACAGCCCTTGCACCGGATTGGCCGGCGCGGTGAACCAGGCCTCCCCCAGCGCGCTCGATCTTGATGCCGAAGTCGGTCCCGTTGCGTGCCATCGCTGTCACGATCGTGCAGTAGGGGATGCCTTTGGCCGGCTCGACCGTGGCCTTTGCGGCGGCCATGCCGAGTGTCAGACAAAACTGCTCGGCGCGGGCCAGGTAGTCGATGCTGTCGTGCAGCATTTGCCGCCCGATCCCTGCCCGCAGCAGATAGGGTGCCATTTCGCGCATGAGCAGGGCGCTGCCTGCCACGTTGCGGTTGTGGCACTCGTCGCCCATTTGCAGCGCCTTGGCCAGGAGGCTCTTGACGTCCAAACCCCCACGCAGGCGAATGGCCGCCTGCAGCGCGGGCCCCAGCCCTTGCTCCAGGTAGCACCACTGCTTCACCGCAGCCGTTGAATAGTCTTCCGACCGCCAGGTCTGCATGTCCGGGCCCTGGAAAAGCTGCGAGTAGCCGTCGTTGCCAAAACACTCGTTCCACACCTGCACGAGAGGCATCGAGGCAGTCGTGATGCCCGCCATGCCGCCCACTGTTCCGTAGTCGTGGCAAGGCGCAAGGATGACCTCGCCTTCCTCTACCATACGAGCCGCCTCATCCCGAGCATCCGCCAACCGTTCGTACAGGATGCCGTTGACGACCCCATTCCGCTGCGCTTCGCACATGCGGTCCCAGGCGATGGGCGGGCCCGCATGCAAGATGGTGTTCTTGGTCATGCCCGGCAGCACATCGATGGCTTGCCGCACATCGGTCCATACCGGCTGGCTGGCCAACAAAATCCCCAGGGCTTTCTGATTGGCCTCGTTCGACCGCGGCTTGCAGTGCATTCGGTTCCATTTCATACCCCAGAAACATGGCTAGGCCTGAGCGTATCTGGCGACGAAAGCTCTGAGCGCTTTTTCGAAGCATTCCTTGGGCGCTCGCACCTGCCCTGCCCCGATCAACCCGGCCTCCTTACTCGTGATCCCGGTGTCCAGGATCGGCAGGATCCCGGTCTGCACCACTTTTCGAATGTCGATGCCGACCGGCGCGCCTTCGAAATCGAGATTGGGGAGTTGCAGCTCGCGGTTCGTGCCCACGCAGATCTCGCGGAATTCGAGGGTGTTGCGGATCGCATCCGCCAGCGTACCCTGCACGTACTGTTGCACGGTGGGTGCCGTTGCCTGGATCAGGCCGCCAAGGCCGACGGTTTCGGTAATGCAGCTGTCACCCAGATCAAGGGCAGCGTCTTCCGGCCCCCACTCCGAGCGGAAGTAGAGCCCATCGACCTTGCCCGCCGGTGCCGTAAACCATTCGTCACCCAGCCCACTCACCTGGATCCCGAAGTTGACACCGTTGCGCGCCATGGTAGTCACTACCGTGCTGTACGGAATATCCTTGGCGGGCTCCAGCATGGCCTTGGCAGCAGCCATCGTGACGTGAAGAAAGAAATGATCGGCCTTGGCGAGGAAGTCCACAGCCTGAAGCAGGTCCGCCTCCTTGACCTGGCTGCGCAGCAAGTGAGGCATCAAGTCCTTGAAGAACAGGCTGCTGGCGGCGATGCTGCGGTTGTGGCATTCATCTCCCATCTGTACCGCCTTGGCGATGATGCTCTTTACGTCCAACCCGCCCATGCACTCGATGCCGGCCCGCAGCACCGGCGCGAACACCTCGGCCAGCCAGTGTAGATGGGCACCGACCTTCTCATCGTACCAGCCCCACTTCAGGCTCTGCAGTGCTCCACTCTCGAACACATCGCAATAGGCACGATTACCATAGGTTTTGTTCTCCACGACCACGACGGGCATGGACGCGCTGGTTATCCCCGCCCCTGCCCCCACACTGTTATGGTTGTGGCAGGTGTCGATGACGATGTCGCCCTTCTCGATAAGGTGGTTCGCCTCTTCGAGGGTCTGCGCCAGACCCTCGAACAGGACAGCACCGACAATACCGTTGCGGTGCGGCCCACACATGCGGCCCCACTCGATACGTGGGCTCGAGTGCAAGACCATATTCCTGGTCATGCCGGGCACAACCTCGATGGCTGGCCTCACATCAACCCACACCGGCTGGCCGGCCAGGATCCTACTGACTGTTTCCTGGTTCGCAGCCGCTATACTCGCTTTCAAATCGGGCATCGTCTGCTCCTGTCTTAGAGTAGCTGCGCGAGGATGTCGAGCAATTCGGGATCGCCATCGGCCGGCGCCCGCCAGTCCACCTGCACAACTTCCAGCCCCTGCTGCCGCAACGCCTCGCCAAACAACTCCAGGCCGATGTTGACGGTCTTGATGTCCTGCCCAAGCAGCCTCTTGTCGTCCGTGTCCATGCGCTTCTCCACTTATGCGGCACAAGCCCGCTGAGCGATCAAGCCGGCCAGCCGGCTGGCCTGTGCGTTTGTCGGCAGCACGATCGCCCCCGCCGCACGCATGGTCTCTTCCTGGCGGGCAAGGCCCTGCGGGTCCTGCTCGGTGCCACAGACCGCCGTCACCACGGATAGATAGCGTCCTTCGGCGTCTGCGGTGGCTTTGGCACTTCGCACGGTTTCGGCCAGCCCACTGGCAGGGTCGGGATGAGTGCCGAGGCCCAACACGACGTCCAGCAGGATCACTGCTACTTCCGGGAGCGCGGCTTCGGTGAGGAGACGGTGCAGACGTAAGGTTGGGTCAATCATCGGATGGGCCCGCCCTTGTGTGTATTCGTCTTCACCCAGGTCCACCAGGGTGTGGCCGACACTGGTCCAGGAGTCCGGCAAGCGCATGTCATGCCGTAGCGGGATATTCGAATGGATGTCGCCCAACGTATCGCGGCAGCACCAACAGCGCTTCGTAGCCGAGGGTACCGCCGGAGAACAGGCCACGCAGGTACTTCTGGTTCGGCGCCATCTTCGCCGCTTCCTGTTCGGCCTGGCCTATTAGCGCTGCCAGGTCCGCTGCCCCTGAGGACGTGCCCCGTCCCTGTCCAGTCTCCAGGCGGACTGCTATGTCCGCCGCCTCTTCCAGCGTGCTGGCCCAATGTATGGGAGTACTGGCAACACCCGCAGCATCGCCGCCTAGAAAGTTCACCACGACCGGCTTCCGACAGCGCGCAAGGCGCTCCAGGACCCTTGTTGCTACGCGGGGATCCGGTGGCTTTGAGGTGACGACAATTACCCGGGTCCTCTCGTCGGCTTCCAGGAGGTCGATGCACCTCAGCGTCGTGCTGGCGCCAACCTCGATAGATAGATCCCTGCCTCCCGTGCCGATGGCGTGCGAGATGCCCGACCCCAGGCGGTCCACAAGCACACAAATCTCCTGGATGCCTGTGCCCGATGCGCCCAGGATGCCGACCGGTCCTCTGCGCACGACATTCGCGAAACCAAGCGCCGCACCGTTGATCACCGCAGTGCCACAGTCTGGGCCGAATACCAGCAGCCCTTTTTCGTGACCCTGGCGTTTCAGTTTCACCTCGTCATCCAACGACACGTTGTCGCTGAACAACATCACATGCAAGCCACGCTCAGAGCACGTCTGGCTTCAGCGGCTGCGTACTTGCCCGGCACCGAGATCAACGCCAGATTGGCCCCCGGAAGAGCCTCCAGCGCTGAGTCGAACGTCCGGAAGGTGTGGGTGGTGTCCCTTGCGACCCGCTCCTTGAGCAGGCTCTCCGCCTGCCGCACCGCAGCCTCTGCTGCGTCATCGCTGTCAGCTCTGACGGCAATGACCAGGTCATTGGCGGAAGCCGATCGCGCTTCCTCCAACAATAGCCCCGCGCTCTCCAGAAGGCGTTTGTTGTTGTCCGTGGCCATCATCAGGATGGCTTCGCCAACGCCGTTCAGCCCGCGCAACTTCTCGGAGATCCGCATGAGCCGGACTGAATCGCTGTATTCACGAGGCTTTACGAGTACGCGTCTCACATTCACTCTGCCACTCCATCGACCCGTACGTCATGCAGCAAAGGGTATGCGCCGATCGCATCAAAAGCCAGGCCGGTGACGCCCCGCGC
>CAWEHT010000070.1:0-12942 GCA_963808455.1 uncultured Chloroflexia bacterium
CGCGAGTCCCGATGCGAAGCGCTCCGCAAGAAGATCGACGCAGCCTGCCGATGCCTGCCGCGGTGCGGGGCCCTCCTTCGGGCCTCACCATACGACGTCCTGCCTTGTCCTCTCATGCCTGCATAGACAGACCTCCCCTCTCATGGTCTCGCCACGCACGGCGCCACCGGAGGTGCGGGCGTGTCACGACAGCGAGAATACCACCGCCCGCGACCAGAAAAAGAACCAGCCAAATGCGACCACGACGATCAGCGCCAGCAGGACGACCAGGACCGACCTGGCGTCCCAGCCCGTGCGCCGGTCCTTGATTCTCTGAGGCACATTGGGCAGCAGGACGGAGATAATCAGCAGGGCCCCGATCGCGATGTTTTGTACCTGTTCCTGGATATTCAGCAGCCCCATGCCGAAACGCATGAGGCCGATGAGCAGCAAAGACAGGATCGCCCCGATCATGGTGCCCTTCCCGCCGTTGATATCCACGCCCCCCAGCACCGCAGCCGTGATGACAGCCAGTTCCAACCCCGTGCCGATATCGGGGCGCGTGCTGCCGAAGCGGGCAGCCAGCACAAGCCCGGCCAGGGCCGACATCGTGCCGGAAAGCAAAAAAGCGATGACCTTGACGCGTGCCACCCGGATGCCCGAGTAGACCACCGCGTCCTGGTTGTTTCCGATCGCGTACAGGTAGCGGCCGAAGGCCGTTCTGTGCAGCACCAACCCGAAGATCAATGCCATCACCAGAAAAAGGGCCATCGAGAAGGGAACAGGCGTGCCGGGCAGCGTCCCCTGCCCAATATAGGTGAATGAAGATGGATAGCCGGTCGCGGCCTGATCGCCCAGCATGACATAGGCCAGGCCTCTGTAGAAGGCATAAGTGCCCAGCGTGATCACCAGGGCAGGCACCTTCAAGCGGGCGATCAGGTAGCCGCTGAAAAGGCCCGCGCCGGCGCCCAGGATCAGGGCGGCCCCGGCGGCCAGCCAGATGTCGAGGCCGTTGTTGAACAACAGGCCCATGAATGACGCCGTCATGCCCAGCGTCGAGGCCACGGCCAGGTCCACATTCCCCGTGACGATGATCAAGACCATCGGCAGCATCATCAGCCCTATTTCCATGAAGTCGGATGATGCGCGGAACAGGTTCTGAACGTTAAGAAAGTACGGTGAGAGCGTGGCGTTCAGCAGAGACACGCCCAGGATCAAAAGCACGAGGAACCATTCCCACCGCAGCAAGCGCGGCAGCAACGGCTTGCGGACGGGCGCCAGGCTGATCGAGGCCGGCATGGCCTTGTCGGAGGCTGTCATCGCGCAACCCTCCGGAAGGAAAGGCGCCTGGCTCGCTGCTGAAACGTCGAGTCCGAGATCACGGCCAGCAGGATCAAGAAGCCCTGCACCGCCAGCTGCCAGAACGGCGAGATGCCCGACACGGTCAGGCCGTTCTGGATGACGGCCAGCAGGAGCGCCCCCAGCAGTATCCCAGGCACCGTGCCGCTGCCCCCGAGCATGCTCACCCCGCCGATTACCGCCGCGGCGACGGTTTGCAGCTCGAAGCCCAGCGCGGTGTTCGTTTGCGCGGCCTCGTAGCGTGAGGCCCACATGACACCGGCGAACCCGCACACCAGGCCGCAGATGACATAGACCATGAAGGTGATCTGCCCCGTGCGGATGCCGGCAATCTTGGCAGCTTCGGGATTGCTGCCCAACGCATAGATATCGCGTCCCGCATGCGTGTGATTGAGGAAGATATAAGCCATGATCGCGATGGCCAGGGCGAAGACCACGAGGTTAGGCAGGCCCAGCCATTCGCCCTTGGCCAGCTGCTTGAAGTCAACGGGCAGCTGATAGGCGTTGATCCAGGAGCCGTTGCTGTAAAGGAAGACCAGCCCGCGATAGACGCTCAGCGTGCCGAGGGTTGCAATGATCGGCGGCACCCCGCCGGCGGTGATGATGACCCCGTTCAGGCTGCCCAGGACACCACCCAACGCTATGCCCAGCAACACGGTCAGGATGATGGGTGTCGCCGGATAGGCCCGAATGACGAATGCGACCATCATGGCCGTCAGCCCCAACATCGATGCCACCGAAAGGTCGATGCCCCGGGTGATGATGATCGTGCCCTGGGCCAACGCGATCACCGCCAGCATTGCCGCGTCCAGCAATACCAGCTTGAAGCTCTCGAACGTCAGAAAGCTCGGGCTGCGCAGCCCCGTGGCCAGGATCAGCAGAAAGACGAAGACGGCCAGCACGATCTCGCGCGAGCGTGCGGCCTGGATGAGCAGCCCCGCCCCGGCGGTCCCTTTCCGATCAGAGGCCATCTGCTCGCTCCATCGGGGCAACCTGCGTGGCCGCCATCATGATCCTTTCCTGCGTGGCCTCGCTGCGATCGAACGTCGCGGTGACCCGGCCTTCATGCATTACGAGGATCCGGTCGCTCATCCCCAGCACCTCCGGCAGTTCCGAAGAGATCATCAGGATCGCGATCCCCTGGGCGGCCAGCTCGCTCATCAGGCTGTGTACGGCCGCCTTGGTCCCGATGTCGATGCCGCGGGTCGGTTCATCCAGGATCAGGATGCGCGGGGCGGTCGCCAGCCATTTGGCAAGCACTACTTTCTGCTGGTTGCCGCCCGAGAGCTCGCGTACCTTTTGCCATACAGAAACGGCCTTGACCTCCAGCCGCGTGGCGGCGTCGAAGGCAGCCAGTTGGGCGCCCTGGCTGGCCAGCCACCCCCGGCGGGCGAAGCGCGAGAGGATGGGCAGCGTGATGTTGTCGGTGACGGTCATCGGCAACACCAGGCCGTGATGCTGCCGGTCCTCCGGAACCAACGCCAGTCCGCATTCCATGGCCTGGCGCGGGCTGGTGATCTGCACGCGCCGCCCCCCGATCTCGATGGTTCCCCCATCGGCGGGCGCGATGCCGAACAGGGCCTGGCTGACTTCGGTCCGGCCTGCGCCGATCAACCCGGCCAAACCGAGGATCTCGCCCTTGCGCAGGTCGAAGGAGACGCCCTCGAAGACCCCGCGGCGCGCCAGGTCGCGCACGCGCAGCACCAGGTCGCCTGCCGCGACCTGCTGTTTCGGGAACAGGTCGTCGATGGTCCGGCCGACCATCATACGAATCAGCTCGTCTTGCCTGGCCTCGGCCACGAGGCGTGTGCCGACGTAGGCACCGTCTCGCAGCACCGTGACCCGGTCGGCGATCTCGAAGAGCTCCTCGATGCGGTGTGAGATGAAGAGAACAGCCGTGCCGTTGTCGCGCAGCCGCCGCACGATCTGGAATAGATCGTGCACCTCGCTCAACGTCAGGGCCGAAGTCGGCTCGTCCATGATCAAGATCTGCCGCGTTGACCGAGAGCGCGCGAGCGATCTCGACCGTCTGCTGCTGGGCGATGCTCAGGTACCGCGCCTTGGCCCTGGTGTCCAGGTTTACGCTGAGGGCCTGCAGCAGCCGCCCTGCCTCGCGGTGCATCCGGCGCCAGTTGACCAGCCCGCCGGGCAGCCTGGGGCGTCTCCCGGCATAGATGTTCTCGGCCACGTCGAGGTCCGGGAAAATGCTGAGCTCCTGGTAAATGGCCGATATGCCCAGATTCGTGGCTTCGCGCGGGCCGGCCAGCTGGATGCGTTGCCCATTGAGGGACATTTCGCCCCCGTCCGGCTGGTGCACGCCTGTGATGATCTTGACCAGCGTGGACTTGCCCGCCCCGTTTTCCCCCAGCAAGGCGTGCACTTCGCCCGGGCATAGGTCGAATTGCACGCCGCGCAGCGCGTGGACCCCGGCAAAGCTCTTGGTGATGTTCGACATCTGCAAGATGGGCCCACTCATATGCCACCTGTCCTGATGCTTCTAGGCGTTCTGCGGCAGGCGTTGGGCTGCCCTGACGAAAGTATGCTCCACGTACACGGCGGGCGGCACGGGCTCGCCGCGCAGCATCCTCTGGGCCAGCGCGATCAGCTTCTCGCCGTAGCATTCCGGCCCGTAGGCCGTCGAACCGATGATGCGCGAGCCCGGGTCGCGCAGCGCCTCGCGCACCCGCCGGTCGGCGCCCTGCCCGACGATGACGACATCGGATTCCCGGCGCACGCGGCGGCGCCGCGTTCAAGGCGCCGATGGCCGCGTCGTCGTTGAACGAGATTACCGCGACGTGGTGCCCCGGCGGCATCTGCCTGAGCGCGGAGAGAACCTGCTTCTCGCTCTGCTCGGCCGTGTTGGCGCAATCGAGCAGCAGCTGGCTGGCGGCCGGCACCTCGCCCACAATCGATGCCAGGCCATCCAGCTGGCCCTGGATGCGTGCCGCCGGCAAGGTGCCAGCCCTCGGTTCCACGAGGACGATGAGCCGGTCAACCTCACCGCCCCAGTGGGAGCTGATCCACTCGCCCAGTTCCACGCCGGCCATGTGCCCGGCGCGGTAGTTGTCCACGCCGAAATAGGTGGCGCCGATCATGGGAATGTCGACCGCGATCACCGGGATGCCCGCCTGCCGGTAACGGTCCATGATGCGGCTGCCGACCTGCTCGTCGATCTGATATTCGATCACCAGGTCGAGGCGATCCGCTGCGAACTTCTCCGCCACAGCGAGCGCCACATCGCCGCTGAGCTGGTTGTCGGCCAGCACCAGGTCAACATTGCCTGCGGCCTGGGCTGCCCGCTCGAGGCCGCGGCGCACGTCGACGGCGAACGGCTCAGCCTCGTCCAGGTTGGCGAACCCGATGCGATAGTGCTTGGCCTCGGGGACTGACAGCGCATAATCCGTCACACTATCTTCGTCGCAGACGGTCAACCTGGGGCAGCTGCCCCGCAACCCCTCGATCCAGCTCCGTTGCAGGCTGCTATCGGTGAAGACATGGGCGATCTCGCCGGCTCGGGCGAAAGAAGCCAGGCTGGACTTGCCGAACTTCTTGGCGTCGATCAAGGCGATCACCGACCCGGCCGAAGCGATCATCTTTCTCTTGAGCTGCGCTTCGCGGACGTCACGTTCGGTCAGGCCGGCCTCGGGGCTGAAGCCATAGCACGACACGAACGCGCTCTTGATGTGCAGGTCATTCAGGAAGCCCTCGCTGACCAGGTCCGTGACCGGGTTGCCGTCGGCGTTGAGCAGGCCGCCCAGCAGCATCACCGAGTGCGAGGGGTTCTGAGCGAGCTTGCGGCCGACCTCGATGCCGTTCGTGACGATCGTGAGGTTGTGGCGCTCCTGGAGGAACTGGGCCATGCAGTAGACGGTGGTGCTGGCGTCGAGCGCCACGGTATCACCGTCTTCCACCAATTCCGCGGCCCAGCGGGCCATCTGCATCTTGGCCACGTCCCTGACCCGTAGCCGGGCCACGAAGGGCTCGCTGCGGCCTGGGTGCTCGTCGTTCGGGATGCCACCGCCCCTGACACGCCGGAGCCGCCCTTCCCTGGAGAGCGCGTTCAAGTCGTTGCGCACCGTGCCCTCGGTGACCTCCATGAGCGTCGCCAGCTCGGCGACGCGGATGCCGGGCGATCGCGCAGCACTGCCAGGAGCCGGTGGCGCCGCTCGAAAATGGTCAAGGGCTTGGTCATGTTCACACCATCTGGCAGCCAGGAATTGAGGAATTTTGTCGATTACCAGCAAAACACAACATATCACGCGCGTTGTGTTTTGTCAATATGTCCCGGAATTTAGACCCTATACAAAACGCGGGGGTCTGCCGATACAAGATATGGGCTGGTGTATGCAGGCGGGCAGCGCCGTCCCGTGTGGGCGCGGGCGTGCACCCGCATGAGAGGTTCCAGAATGGCCATTGTGAGATGTGGTGAGTGCCACAATCTCATGAGCACATTGGACGCGAACTGTCCTCACTGCGGGGCGGCTCGCCCTTCCGCGGTCGAACGACATCCTGGCCGGACAGGCTCGTCCGGCCGGCTCTCGGTCATCCGTCGGGGCGATCTGGGCCCAGATCAGGTCGGCCGTCTTCGCAAGCATCGGCACGGCGGTCCTGATCCTGGTGGCGCTCCTTTTGCATCGGACAGCGGCCCAACCGAAGACGGCTTTGCCCCAGGTGGATTACGTGTGGTGGCCCGGCGACCGGGCTATGTCCGTGGTATTGTACGGCGACCAGCATCAGGACGTGGCCCCCGACTTGCAGACTTTGCACAAATGGGAGGATGTTCACGATGTCTGCCTGGCGAATGCGGGCACGGCCGTGGAGGTCACCGGCAACGATCAGCTTACGTTCAGCAAGGTCCCGATCATGGCGATGGCCGGCGACTGTGCAGGCTTCCGGGGCTGGGTTCCTGTGACGACGCTGCACGACGCCCCGCCGTAACCGGCCGTGAGCCGGGCGGCCGAGCCGCCCGGCTTAGGGGAAGCTGTGCCGGCCCAAAAGCGCCTGGAGCGGCCAGGACCTCCTGGGCACCGCTAACTTCGCGCTGACGCCAGCTGCAAGCTCGCGGCTGCGGAAAGATGAGGTCGAAGCACGGGGTTCGACGCGCCGCCGAAAACCCTGCCCATCCGGCAGTTGACATACTTTGGAATAGGACGATACTTAATGCAACGGGCGGATGGCACGCTAGAGGTGCAGCGTGTCGCCTTCATCTTGCCTCACCGCGATCCCGAGCCCGCTTCAGCCTATCGGCGCGTCGACAACGCCTCGGCCTACACCTCCGAGGGCTTTAGGCTTTGCCTCGTTCTGCTGGTGCGAATACACGCAACGTGACATGCAGCAAGTCAGGGAGCGAAGTCGTGAGCACAGCCGGCGACGGTTCCACGCGCAAGCCCGCCCAGAGGCTCACCCAACGGGACAGCAGGCCTCCTCGCAAGCTGTTTGCGAGCGTGAGGGACGCTGCGTCGCCGGAGGGCGAAGCCAGGTTCCGCTCCTACATCGAATACGCCCCGCTGGCGGTGTTTGTGATCGACGGGGCAGGCCGGTGTGTCGAGGCCAATCGCTGCGCCTCGCAGATGCTCGGCTACGACCGGGAGACCCTCGCCGGCATGGGCCTCGACGATGCGGTCCTCGAGGAAGACCGTGAGGCGGCACGGGCCGGGCTGGGTACCGTCCTGAGGACAGGCTTTGTCAAAGGACGCTTCCGGCTGCGAGCGCGGGCAGGGGGAGCTGATCAGCGTCTCAGTGCGGGCCGCCCGGCTCAGCTCCGAGCGGCTGATCGCCTATTGCCTGGATATCACCGAAGCCAGGCGGGCCGAGGACGCGCGCGACATCACGCTGCTAGCTGCTGCAGCTGTCGAACGCCGAATGGGACTGGCACAGCCTGCTGGGGCAGGCACTGGACCTGCTGCAGAGCTGGTCGGGCTTCGACGCCGTCGGGGTGCGCCTGAACAATAGCGACGACTACCCGTATTTCGAGACCAGCGGCTCCCCGCGCTCCTTTGCCAGAAGAGAAAGCTCGCGGTGCCCTCGCGGGGACAACGACGGCTTGCTTCGGAATGGCGTTGGCAAGCCCATGCTGGATTGCCTGTGCGGTGACGTGCTCTCCGGCCGCTTCGACCCAAGCAATCCGTTCTTCACACCCGTGGGAGTTACTGGACTAACTCGATGAGCCGGTGGTTGGACACACGGGAGGCCGGTCGCCGCGCTCGCATGGGGAGCCGGTGCGACGCCATTGGCTATGAATCGGTGGCACTCATCCCCCTGCGCATGGCCGGGACCACCTATGGGCTGCTGCAGTTCAGCGACCACCGCCGGGACCGTTTCACGCCGCAGCTGCTTGCCCTGTATGAGCAGCTGGGCGAAACCCTGGCCATCGCCCTGGCGCAACGGCGGGCCGAGGAAGCCCTGTACGCCAGCGAGCAGCGCTTCTCGAGCATCTTTCAGGCCAGCCCCACCACTATCAGCATCTCTCACCTGGGCAGCGGGCGATTCGTCAACGTGAACCTCGCTTTCGAGGCCAGGTCCGGCTATACACGCCAGGAGCTGATCGGGCGCACTTCGGGTGAGATCAGCCTGTGGTATGACCCTCGAGACCGGGAAAGTGTGGCCACTACGCTGCGCCGGCAAGGCACGGTGCGCGGCTTCGAAACCAAGATCCGGGTCAAGTCGGGCGAGATCCGCGATGTGTTGATGTCGGCGGAGCTGCTCGAGCTGGGCGGGGAGCCGCACATGCTGTGCCTGACGCAGGACATCACCGAGCGACGACAGGCCGAGGAAGCGCTCCGCGAGAGCGAGTTCAGGTTTCGCACCTACGTCGAGATGGCCCCTATCGCCATTTTCGTGGTGGACCGAAACGGATACTTCATCGATAGCAATTCGGCAGCCATCGACCTCCTGGGATACGAACACGCTTACCCTGGCCGGCATGCGGATCAGCGACCTCCACCTGGAAGATGACCGTGGACTGGTCGAACGGACATTCGAGATGCTGCAACGCGAAGGGGCACGTCGAGAGCGAATTCCGGATGAAGAGGCGGGACGGGCGTTTGGTCTGGGTCTTGCTGCGGGCGGTCATGCTGCAAGACGGGCGCTCGCTGGGCTATTGCCCAGGACATGACCGAGCGCAAGCGGATGGAAGAAGCACTAAGACAGGCCCACAAGTTCGAGAGCCTGGGCGTGCTGGCCGGCGGGGTGGCCCACGACTTGAACAACTGCTGGTGGCGTTGCTCGGGGAGACCTCCCTGGCGCTGGCCAGCTCTGGAACCGGAGAGCCCGGCCCGCCGAGCTATCCAGAAGGCCGTTTGTGCCGCGCAACGCGCCGCAGACCTGACGCGGCAGCTGCTGGCCTATTCCGGCCGGGGCCGCTTCGCCGTGCAACCTTTGCGCCTGAACGCCCTGATCGAGGAGAACCTGGGGCTGCTCGAAGTGGCCGTCCCCAAGCCTGTCCATCTGGCC
Organism: uncultured Chloroflexia bacterium; assembly: GCA_963808455.1. Taxonomy (GTDB): domain Bacteria; phylum Chloroflexota; class Anaerolineae; order CG2-30-64-16; family CG2-30-64-16; genus CAWEHT01. The sequence goes on from CAWEHT010000070.1 coordinate 8,791, forward strand.
GCCGAGCTGGCCGAGGATTTGCCCCTGATCCTGGCCGACACGGGCCAGATGCAGCAGGTGCTGATGAACCTGATCATCAACGCCGGCGAGGCCATCGGCTCGCGTCCAGGCACGGTCACCATCCGCACCGGCGTCAGCGATATCTCGTCCAGCGAGCAGCACTTGTGGCCCTTCGCCCGAGAACCGTTCCCGGCGGGGCGGTATGTGGTGCTGCAGGTGTGCGACGACGGCTGCGGCATGGATGCTGCCACGTTGCCCCGCATCTTTGACCCCTTCTTCACCACCAAGTTCACAGGGCGTGGGCTGGGACTGGCCGCGGTGCTGGGCATCGTCAAGGGGCACCAGGGCGGCCTGCGGGTGGAGAGCACGCCGGGCGTGGGCACGACCTTCCAACTGGCCTTCCCTGCCGCCGCAGAGGACGCACCGAGGGCGGTCCAGCCGTCCCTCGCCGCGCCGGCCGCCCCCCCTCGAACGGCGTCCGGAGCTGATCCTGTTGATCGACGATGAGGAGCCCGTGCGCACGGCGGTGACCGATATCCTCGAGATGAAAGGGCTACACGTGTTGGCTGCCTCGAATGGCAGGGAGGGCCTGGCCATCTATCGCCGGCAGCAGGCCAACATCCTTCTCGTCTTGCTGGACCTCTCCATGCCGGGCATGAGCGGGGAGGAGACGTTCCGAGAGCTGCCGCGGTCGATCCGCAGCTGCGCATCATCCTGTCATCGGGCTATGACGAGGCTGAAGTCTCGGCACGCTTTGCCGCAGACCCGCCGACGGGCTTTCTGCAGAAGCCGTACAGCCTGGAGACCCTGACGGCAGCGATTGGCCGGCACCTGGCAGCCGGGTAGCGCGTTGTGATGGACCGCTCAGCCTCGTGCGGGGGCTGCTCCAGCGGCCGCGCCGGGCACCACCGGCCCGTGGTTGTTGCACGCCCAGGCCTCGTCGTCCAGCAGCGTTACCACGCGGAAGCTCTCGGCGTACATCATCTCTTTCCCTTTGGCCGCTTCATGCGCCCATTGTTTGATGCGTTCCTCAGGGTCCCAGTCCTTCATCTGGCTGCGGTGCGCCCGCAGCGCGGCGACCTTGACATCGATCGTCTCGTCGATATTGACGAAGAAGTTGCCTTGCCCGAACCCGGTCACGTAGACCTTGCGCACCTTGTGCGGGCTCAACCCTTCACCGGCCAGCTCCTCGTACAGGTTAGGCTGCCCGGCCGCGGGGAAGACGGCATCCAGGGCTGCCGCCGACGCGGCGCGGTGATCGGGATGGTTGATGTAGTCTTCGGCGGCCAGGATCACGGTCGGATCCCCCGTGATCACGACTTCGGGGCGGAAGCGGCGGATCTCCCGCACCAGCTTCTTGCGCAGCTCGAGTGTCGCTTGCAGCATGCCGTCGGGCTCGCGCAGAAAGATCACCTCGCCGACGCCGGCGATTTGGGCCGCGGCTCGCGCCTCCGCCTCGCGGATCTCCGTCGCCCGCTCGTGGGTCATGCCGGGTTCGGCAATCCCCACATCCCCGCTCGTACACAGCACGTAGGCGGCGCGCGCGCCGCCCTTGACCCAACGCGCTACCGTGCCCACACAGGTAAACTCGATGTCGTCGGGGTGCGCCACGATGGCCATGGCGCTTTCTGGTATGTAGAACGTGCTCATCGGTGGCCTTGCTCCCTATCCATGGCTGTCATACCGGTTATTCTCTCGCAGAACGGGCCAGAAACGCCAATTCTAAGGGTCTGCCGCGGCCGCACCAACCATCTGGATGATGCGGTCCAGGAGTTCTTTGCCGGGCAGCTCGTCCAAGTCGAGCCGGCAGTCCTGCAAGACTGGATCCTGCCATACGAAGCCGTGCGTATCCGAGGCTATGACCGTGCAGGTTTGCTCCAGATCGGCCAGGCCGGTGCCGTGCGGGAGCGCGCTGCCGGCGTCCACCAGGAGAATGACATAAACGCCGCAGCGAGGCCCGTTGTGGGCGATACCGGCCAGGTGCCGTGCCGCCGTCTCGGTGAAGTGCGCCGGAAAGTCGAACACCGCAAGCACGCGGTACGGTTCGACCAGCTCGCCTGCCTGCGCATTGTATTCTTCGATCGTGTTGGACTGGCCGCGCAGGCATCTTTGGGCCACGCCCTCTATGTGTGCGTCCAGGTCGGCGAGGCACCCTTCGATATCCTGTGGCTCGGTCCGATCTTTTCCGGTGATCAGGGCCGCATCGTGGTCCGCCAGGGGCATGAGAGCGGCAACGTTCTGGCCGAGGCCGATCGGGTCAACGACGGTGATCCGCAGCCTTGTGGGAGGGACCAGGGCCAAGAGGCGGACCAGGAGCGACTGGATCATCCGCGCGGCAACTTCCTTTTGCGGGCCGGCGGCCTCGATCACGATGCCGCTCGCCCCCAGCACAGGCAGCAGGGCCGGCAGGGCCAGCGTGTCCCAGCGCGCTCGTTTCTCGAGCTGGCCGATGCGCACCGCTGATGGCAGGTTGTTCCCGACGGCTAATTGCCAATCATGCCAGGCCCCGTCCTGCCAACGCGCTGCTTGCAGGCCGGCGGACTGAATCATCGACAAAGCGTTGGCCCTGAGCAGAACCAATTCGGCTTCATAGACGGCGCGCGCCTGCGATAGCGCGATCTGGCGCTTCTTTTCTGCCTCGGCGAGCCGGCTCTCGTAGCCGGCCTCTGATCTTTCAAGAAGCGAACCGCGCAAATGGGAGGCATTGGTCACAGCGATCTGTAGCTGCCTGATAGGGCCCTCGAAGCGCCCCTGGTCCACACCCCATGCCTTAAGCGTCCGGTCCTTGCCGACCGCGAACAGCTCTTGCCCGTCCTGGCCGAACTGCAGGTTGCGCAAGGGCGCCCCGACGGCGTCCTGCAGGCTGCGGATCTCTGCGCCGTTGAGGATGTCGAGCAGCTGGATGCGGCCATCGGCGAGGCCTACAGCAAGCGGGCCCCCGGCGGGCGCCAGGGCCAACGCCGTCAGCGGGGCCGTGAACGGGCAGAACCTGTGCATCAGCTGCCGATTGGCCACCTCCCACACGGTAACGCATTCGTCTTTGTGTGCCAGCACGATGCGCGCGCCATCCGAGCTCACGGCCAGGCGGCTGACCGGGCCAGATGCGGTTTGCAGCCTGACCCGGTCCCGGCGCAGCCGGAGGCCGCGGCCAATATCCCAAAGGACGACTGATCCATCGCGGTACCCGGCCGCCAGGGCATCGCTGCCCGGCGGGGAAAAAGCGAGGCATTGCACGGGGGAATCGTGCCAGAACTCTTTCCAGCCCGAACCCGCAGCCATATCCAGCAGCGAGACAAGGTTTTCGCTGGCCTGGGCAAGGTACCGGCCATCGGATGAGAACACGAGGCTGGCGACGTCCACCGGGAGGACGTTGGCCTGGTAGATCGGCTTGTCCCTGCCGAACTCGATTACCTGGACCCCACCCCGTTCTCGGCCAACGGCCATCTGCCGGCCTGTCGCGGAAACCGCCAACGCGGTGATGCGGCCCCCGGCACCTTCGTGCGCGACGATCGGCTCGCCACCCGGCAGCTGGCAGACGCTGAAGGAGCTATCTTCGAAGCAGGCGGCCAGGACGGCGAGGTTTGCCGATAATGCGGCCAGCCGCACCTCCGGGGCGAACAATACGGACTTGCGCCGCGAGGGGGTGGGGATGTCTGGCAGGAGCACTCTCATCACCAGCTCCGCCAGGCCGGCGGCACTCCGGCTCGCAGCCTGGGCCAGCTGCCCAAGCCCCTGCAACGTGCCATCCTCCGCTACGGCTCCTGGCGAGGCATCACCGGAGTCCTCGATTCCCGGCGGCAGGCCGGCCCGTCCCAGCGCGGCCCTGGCGTCACCCAGGGCCTTGCGCACCGCGCCATGCTGCTCATCTGCGGCCTGGCGGGCCCGATCGCGCTCGGCAAGTGCCTCGTCGAGCTCTTGGCGATGCCGATCCAGCGCCGCTTCTTCCGCTTCGGCGTAGCGCTTCGCCGCGTCTTGAAAGCGGCGCACGCTATCGCGCAAGAGCAGCAGCAGGGCAGCTTCAGCCATGCCGGCACCCCAACGATCGCCCGTGACTTCGCGGCACGTTGGCCGTGGCCCGGCACGCTGCCTTGCGGGTCTGGGAGGGAGCCCAAAGATCGCCTCCTGATTCTTTACTTCGGCTTGTCGTAGTAA
>CAWEHT010000071.1:0-15983 GCA_963808455.1 uncultured Chloroflexia bacterium
GACATAAGTTTTAAGTTCTTGGTTTTCAGTTTCAAGTTTTCAGCAGGGCAAACGGCAACTGAAAACTGAAAGCTTGAAACTTCAAATTATTTTTAAGGCGCGTTTCAATTCTTTGACTTTATCCGTTTTCTCCCAAGTGATGTCGGGGTCGTTTTTGCCGAAGTGGCCGTAATTAGTCGTCTTGCGGTAAATCGGGCGGAGCAGGTCGAGTTGCTTGATGATGTTCGCAGGCTTGAAGCTGAACACTTCGCGCACAGCCTTCTCGATCTGTTCGTCCGTGATGCCGTCAATGGCGGTGCCGAAGGTGTTGATGCAGACACTGACCGGCTCGGGATGGCCGATGGCATAGGCGAATTGAATCTCGGCGCTGCTGGCAATGCCTGCCGCGACAATGTTCTTGGCCACGTAACGGCCCATGTAAGCCGCGCTGCGATCCACTTTGCTCGGGTCTTTGCCGCTGAACGCGCCGCCGCCGTGACGGCCCATGCCGCCGTAGCTGTCCACGATGATCTTGCGTCCGGTCAAACCGGTGTCGCCTTGCGGTCCGCCGACGACGAAACGGCCGGTCGGATTGACGAGGAAAACGGTGTGTTTCGTCAGCAGGCGTTTGGGAAGCGCCTTCTGGATCACTTCCTCGATGCAAAATTCCTTGATGGTCTTGTGCTTCACGTCCGCGCTGTGCTGGGTGGAGATGACAACGTTGGTGATCTCGACGGGCTGATCGTTTACGTATCGGACGGAAACCTGCGACTTGGCGTCGGGACGAAGCCATTTTACCCTGCCGATCTTGCGGATGCGCGTGAGTTCCCGGCCAAGTTGGTGCGCGAACATGATGGGCGCGGGCATGAGTTCCGGGGTTTCACGCGTGGCGTAACCGAACATCAATCCCTGGTCGCCAGCGCCTTGCTCCGCGTGTCCTTTGCCTTCAGCAGCACGCGCGTCCACGCCCTGCTTGATGTCCGGCGACTGCGACGTGATGGCGTTGATTATCTGGCGTTGGGCTTTGCGCTCCTGCTGAGCCGGAGATTACGCGGCCTGGTGACCTCGCCGCGCGGCCGGCGCCCCCTGGCTCCCCTGGCGCCGGCCTGGAGACACATCTCCACCGCGTTCGGCGCCTATCGCTTCCGCTACGGCGCCCTGGCGCTGGCCTATGGTATCGGCCTGCTGGGCATCGTGTGCACAGCCATGGTCAACTGGTCGCTGTCACAGGCCATCGGCGGCCTGATGAGCCTGGGCTCCATTTTCCTCTTCAACCCGCTGATCGCCCTGGTGCTCATGTTGCCGGTGTCGATCGGCGGGCTGGGCGTCAACCAGGCCGTCTATCCCTTCTTCTTTGGGCTGGTGGGTGTGCCCGCCGACCATGCCCTGGCCGTATCCATCCTGATGCAGCTCGTCATCATCGTGGGCAGCCTTCCGGGCGGCGCGTTCTGGTTGCGCGTGCGGGGAGGGGTGAGCCAGCCGATAGCTGCGGCAGAGGGAGTAGGGAGTGGGGAGTAGGGGCCAGGAAAGGCATCCCTTTCCTGGCCCTCGCAGCGGGCCGGAAGCCGGGCAGGATAAGTTGGGTGGCCTACTCGGCGTCGTAGGCTGCCAGCGCCGCCGGCAGGACCTGCACGACGACCTGGCCTGCGGCGGGCAGGCCTACCAGGATGGCGCTGATCACCTCTTCACGGCTCGCCCCGGCCCCTCGCGCCGACCGCACGTGGAACGGCACGCCGCTCTCCATCCGCAGGGCGGCCAGCACGGCCAGATAGGCCAGCTCCTTGGTCTTCTCGTCAAGCGCGCTGGCCTTGTCCAGCCCTTGCACGGCCTGCATCCAGGGCCCTGCATGGCCGGCGGCCTCTGTCAGGAAAGCTTGAAACGAGTCGCTGACCCCGTCTATCTTGACGTTCATCTCGTTGCTCCTCTCTATGACGGGGGGCCAGGGAGTCGAACGTCCCCTGGCTCCCTGCTCGCTTGATCATTGCGGGAGATCGATGACCTGGCTCGTGGTCTGTCCGGCGCTGACACGCAGATTTGTCACCATCCGGTGCTCCTTGTAGTCGTCGTAGGCGATCTCCACGTCGTACAGCCCGGCGCGCAGCCGCACGGTTGCGGGGTTTTCGGAGCGCCAGTCAACCCAGCTCTTGTGGTTGCCGGCAGGATAGGTGACCACATCGACGGGGACAGTGCTGCCGCCTCGCCGCACCGTCAGCTCGAGCGTGCCGAAGTCGAAGGTCACATCGCGACTTACCGGAGCATTGGCGCCCACCTCGATATCGTGTAGCCACTGCTCGCGTAATCCATCTGTATCAGCACGTCGTAGCGGCCGGGCGGCAAGAGGAACTGAGCATCAGCCTGACTGCGCCAGTCCAGCGGCTGGCGGTTGTCCCCCGCAGGATAGACCGTCACGGCTAAGTCTTCGGCAGGTGTGCCCGGCGACGCAAAGACTCGCACCTCCAGGCTGGCGTTGCCGGAACCCATGCGTGGGGTGGAGGTCGGCAAGGCCTGGGCGCCGGCCTCGGGGCTGGGCGCGTCCTGGTACTGGGCCGGGGCCGCGATGGGCTGCCCCGGAGCGAAGTAGCCCCAGAAAAGCCAGGAAACCTGCATCCAGGGCGTGGCCTGGCCTGCGCTGTCCGCCGAAACCAGCGTGGCGGCCAGCGCGATAGACCTGGCCGGCGTCGGTGGCCCAGTAGGTGATCGTCTGGGTGATGGCGAGCGGCGCGACCTGTTGCATCAAGGTGGACCGCGTCGCCGCGTCGGGTGCCACCGTCGCGGCGCCGGCCTCCAGCAGGTGTCTGAGGGTAGCGACAGAGACCTCGGTCTGAGTGCGGTAGGTTGGGGCCGGTGCGCCCGGAATCTGCGCGGCCGGGCCGCGCACCTTTCTGTCTGCCACCGGGAAGAGCCGCAACACCGTGAAGGGCGAGGTCAGCCCATAGGCGGCGTCAAAGCTGATGCCCGGCCAGCGTGTCCACATCGGACCGCCACCCGGTCGGGTGTACGTCGTGCCGGATATCGCGATCATCTCCTGCGCCGGCTGGGTGCTGGTCGACTGTGCCCTGGTTTGTGCCGATTGCTGCCAGGCGCCGGCCCGGTACTGGCCGTTGATCCGCGTGTCTGCCCCCGACGGGGCGTTGGCAGGCTTGATGTTCAACCTGATACTGGAAAACCGCGGGCAGGGGCGGCAGCACGGTCATGATCTGGTTGCTCACCGCCTGGCTAGAGGGCGTGGGTATCAGGGGATAGGGGGTAGGGACCTCGGTATGCGGGGTTGGGGCGAGGGGCTGGCGAGTAGGGCCTGTCCCCTGCGCGCTAGTCGCTGTGCCTTCCGAAGGCTGCACCGTCTGTCCGCCCGGTCGCGTGGCGCAGCTGGCGAGCAGAACGGCCAGGAGCAGACAACAAAGGCCCAACGGCCCAAGCCGCCAATGGCGATGATGGTTGCCCATACGTCCTCCCCTTTGGCTGAACGGCCTCGCCCCACAGCGCCCACGAAGCAAGGCGCTGGCTTCGCAACCCCCTGCCGGCCATTACCCGCGCCCGGCCAGCGGCGAGCCTGAAGCAGAAGAGCGGGGTTATCCAGTCTTACTTGGGGGCAGTATACCGCAGACACACCTCATGGCCGAATTGGCGCCGCGCCGGCAGCGGTTGACACCTTTGCTGACCGTCAAGTACAATTCAGCCAGGAAGGGGGGATCGGGATGGCGAATCTGATGGCCCGGCGCGGGCTGTATTTCGATGAGTTCGCAGTTGGCGACGTTGCCACGACGCAGGGGCGCACCGTCACCGAGGCCGATATCGTCTCATTTGCTGCCTTGAGCGGTGACTGGAACACGATTCACACGAATGCCACAATAGCCGCGGAGGGGGATGTTCGGCGAGCGCATCGCCCACGGCATGCTGGGGCTGGCCATCGCCACGGGCCTGGCCGAACGCCTTGGCATTCTGAGCGAGACCGTGCTTGCCTTCATGGGCCTCGACTGGAAGTTCAAGGCGCCGATCAAGATCGGCGATACCATCACCGCGCGGCTGGCCATCGCCGAATGCAGGGAGGTCAGGCGACTGGGCGGCGGTGTGGTCAATCTGAACGTCGAAATCGTCAACCAGCGGGCGCGGAGGTTGTGCAGCGTGGCACGTGGTCCGTTCTGATCAAGGCCAGGCCGGCAGAAGGGGGCTGACCCGCACCTGGGTGGGCCGAATTCTCGAATTGTGGAAGACATGTTACAATAACGGGACTGGCCGGTGTCGTTTCACCTTCCGCATATGACGACGGTGAGGTGAACCGGTAAAACGAAAGCTCTCCAGCTTTCGGTCCGACTCGAGGATTGGGCATGGCCAATTGGCCGATAATCGGGCATGAATGGGCGGTGGACCTACTGGCGCGGGGCGTAAGCAGCGGCCGCCCCAGCCACGCCTATTTGCTATCGGGTCCGGCCCAATCCGGCAAGGTTACTCTGGCCCGCGCGTTCGCGCAGGCCTTGCTCTGCGAGAAGCCAGGCGCCCAGCCGTGCGGCCATTGCCGGCCCTGCCAACGTCTCGCGCTGGGCTCCTACCCAGACGTCCAGATCATCAGCGCCGAAAAGAACACCATCCAGATCGAACAGGTGCGCACCTTGCAGCGTGATGCAGCGCTGTCGCCACTGGAAGCTCCCTATCGGGTCTTTATCCTACGAGAGATCGAACGCGCTACGCCGGCGGCGGCCAATGCTCTCCTGAAGACGCTGGAAGAACCGCCTGGGCACGTCATCCTGGTGCTCACCTGCGTGCGGCGTGATCTGGTTCTGCCGACAATCGTCTCCCGTTGCCAGCTCCTGGGGCTTCGCCCGCTGCCCATTCCGCAAGTCGAAGCTGCGCTGATGGCGCATTGGCAGGTGCCGGCCGATCGCGCCCGGCTTCTGGCACGCTCAGCGCGGGCCGGCTGGGTTGGGCCGTGCGGGTGCACGAGGACCCGGACCTGTGGCAGGAGCGAGCCCGGCGCCTGGACGACCTCGTCATGCTCACGGGGCAGCAGGCTATCGGCCGCCTGGCCTACAGCGAGTCCCTGGGCCGCCAGCCGGAGAATATCGAGCAGACATTGGGCTTGTGGGCCACGTGGTGGCGGGACCTGCTGTTAGTGCAGCGGGGTTTGCCCGAGGCCGTGATCAACCTCGACCGGCGTGAGCAGCTCGAAGCACAGGCTCTGCGTTTCCTCCCCGCCCAGATCGACCGCGCTCTGGCCGACGTTATCCGCACGCTGCAGCGTATCCGCGCCAATGTCAACGCCCGTTTGGCGCTGGACGTGCTGGCCTTGCGTTTGCCGGCGCCTGCACATTAGATGTCGATGGTCATCGGAGAGATCCGAAGGAGCATATCGCATGCCATTGGTTGTCGGGGTGGCCTTCAAACCCGTGACCAAAGTCTATTACTTCGACCCGGCTGGCAATGAGGACCTGCAGGCCGGCGATCGTGTCGTGGTGAACACGTCGCGCGGCCGCACGCTGGGCCTGGTCGTGCAGCCTGTTCGCGAGGTTTCCGCCGCCGAAATCAGCGGCACGCTGAAGCCTGTACTGCGCTGTGCAGCCGCGCTCGACATGGTGCAGCAAGATCAGCAAGCCCATCGCGAGCCCGAAGCTCTCAACGTGTGCCGTGAACGCGTGGCGGCTTTGCGCTTGCCTATGAAGATCGTCGGCGTTGAGTACAATTTTGAAGGCACCTGCCTTCTGGCTTACTTCACGGCGGAGCAGCGTATCGATTTCCGCAACCTGGTCCACGAACTGGCCCAGGCGCTCCACGTTCGCATCGAGATGCGCCAGATCGGCGTGCGCGATGCGGCCAAAACGCTGGGCGGATATGGGCGCTGCGGGCGCCAGCTGTGCTGCTGCGCCTGGCTCCGCGATTTCACGCCCGTGTCGATCAAGATGGCCAAGCAACAAGACTTGCCGCTCAATCCTACCGAGAATCTCGGGCCTCTGTGGACGACTTCTCTGTTGCCTCAGTTACGAGAACGAGTCATATGGCGAACGCACGCCGGTACTTGCCCAGGGTCAACGGCACAATCGAGACGCCGGAGGGGCCGGGCAAGGTCAAGCAGGTGCACGTGCTGCGCAACTCTGTGAGTGCCCTGGTCTTGGGCCCAAATGATTCCAAGATGATGATCGAGGTCCCCGTCTCGGAGGCCGAGCGGGCGGCCCTGGGCGAGGGCTCGGGCTGCGCCGGTTGCCCGCAAAGCGAGGAGCGGCGCAAGAGATTGCTGGCTTCGGGCGACGATGATGCGCTCGTGGGCCGTGATGAGAGCGAAGAGCCGGGGGATACGGCAGAGGACCTGGCGGGGGACCAGGGCGAGGCCGGAACTTTCTCCGCAGCCAAGGATGGGCCGCCACCCGAAGCACCGCCAGAGCCTGGGCAACAGTCACGGGCACACGGGCACTCCCACCCCCGCCAGGGTCCTGCAAGAACCAATCGGCCCGCCGGGAGCCGGAGGGAACGCTAAAGCTGCCTAGCGCAGCTCAACGATCAGCTTAACCGCTGTGCGCTCCTGGCCGTCGATGTCGATCTCCACGAACTCCGGGACGCAAACGATGCACATGCCATCCAGCTCCAGGTAGTTCCGGGCGATGGCAATGGCCTTGATGGCCTGATTCACCGCACTGGCACCGATGGCCTGAACTTCGGCACGCCGATAATCGCGCATCACCCCCGCGATAGCACCGGCGACGGCTGTGGAACGCGAGTGGGCTGATACCTTGATGACTTCCATGGCTCGGCCTCCTTGCAATGGATGCGTCAATCCATCGCGCCCTGGGCTAGGGTGAACGGCGGGTGATTATGGCATGTTCGACCTTGAACATGATTGCTTCTATCTTACACCATTGCCGGACAAATGCAAGTAGGGTTGCGAACTGGCCTTGCCGCTGACGGGATGATCGTTGATAGCTTCCCCTGGTTGCCGGTCGCCAGCGACCAGCTACGAATTGCCAACGGCAGCTGTTGAGGGGATGTTCGTCCGCGTCGTGATGGTAAGCAAAGCGCTGGTGGTGGGTGCCTACCAGCGTAAGCTGGAAGAGCTGGCCCGCCAGCCCGGCATCGAACTGATCGCCGTCGCCCCGCCGGTCTGGCGGATCGCCGCGGCACCGTGCAAATGGAGCGCGCCCACACCCAAGGTTACGAGCTACGCATCGCGCCGCTGGTCTTCAGCGGGCAATATCACCTGCACTTCTACCCGACAGCCGGCGCTTTGCTGCGCCGTCTGCGTCCTGATGTCTTGCATGTCGACGAGGAACCCTGATAACCTGGCGACCTGGCACCTGCTCCAGGTCGGGCAGGCTATCGGCAGGCGTGGCCTCTTTTTCACCTGGCAGAATCTGCACCGTCGCTATCCCTGGCCATTTCGCCACTTCGAGCAAGCGAATTATCGGCGCGCCGCGCACGCCATCGCCGGCAGCGAGGCTGCCGCAGCGGTGCTCCGTTACAAAGGCTACCGCGGACCCATCAGCGTGATCCCACAGTTCGGGGTCGACCCGGCGATCTTCAGCCCTGCCAGCCCGGAAACAGGGACATGCAGTGACGAGCGCGGCCATGGGGAACAGGGAATAGGGGATAGCGGCACCCGGTCCCATTGGCTCCTCCCGGCTCCCTGCTGCCGCATCGGCCCCGTCCCCGTTCGTCATCGGCTATGCCGGCGGCCTCGTGCCGGAGAAAGGCGCTGACATCTTGCTGCGTGCCTGCGCTGCCTTGCCCTGCCCCGATTGGAAGCTACTGATCCTTGGCGATGGCCCAGAACGCGGCGGCTTGCCGACCTGGCAGCACGGGAGCTGCCGGCGGATCAGGGACGCTGTCCATTTCCTGAAGCATCTGCCGTTGACTGCCATGCCGGGCTTCTACCGGCAGCTCGACGTACTGGTGCTCGCTTCGCGCAGCTGCGCCAACTGGACCGAGCAGTTCGGCCGCGTGCTGATCGAGGCGATGGCGTGTGGTGTACCTGTTGCCGGTTCATCATGCGGCGAGATTCCCAACGTGGTCGGCGATGCAGGGATCATTTTTCCCGAAGGTGACGTGAACGCATTGAGCCAGGCGCTGGCCGCCCTTGCAGCTAACCGATCGCGGCGCGCCGAACTGTCGGCGCAGGGTAGGGAGCGCGTTCTCGCTCGCTACACGCAGGCCCGCATCGCGGCAGAAACCGCTGCGGTTTACTGGCAGTTGATGGAGGCTGCCCCGTGACGGGCGTCTCCTGGCGCGGGGCAAGACGCCGAGTACCTGTGATGCCATGCCCCGGCAGCGAAAGGGCGGACAAGGCCGCCCTGCCCGCGCCTTCGGCAGTTTTTCGACGCGGCCGAGCGTGTCAGGTCCGGCTATGTGGGCCGCGCCCGTCGCGGCCGGCTTTGTACTGTTTGGCTGCGACCATGCTATAATGACGGGTGAATTGCTGCGCAGATGACTCACCGCATCGGTCTCAATGCTCATCTGCTCGAGCTGTCTAGCACGTACCGCAGCGCGGGCATCAACGGATATATCCAGCAACTGCTGAAACATCTGCCTGATACGGCCGGCGGGCTATGCTGCACCGCCTATTGTTACGACCCCGCATTTCAGCAGCCGGATGGCATGACCGTGGAGCGCAGCCGTTGGGACACGCGCCGGCCCTGGCGACGGATCTTGTGGGAACAAACCCGGCTGGCATGGCTCGCGCGTGGCCTGGATCTGCTGCATGGCCTGGCCTATGCTAACCCACTGGCCACAGCCTGTCCGACGGTCGTGACGGTGCACGACCTGAGTTTCATGCGGTACCCGAAAGCGTTCCCGGCGTTCAACCGGATCTACCTGAAATCGATCACGCTGGCCTCCACTCGCCGGGCGGCGGCCGTGATCGCGGTGTCGGAGAGCACGCGCCGCGACGTCATCGCCTTGTGCAACGTGCCGGCCGGGCGGGTGAAGGTCATCCCGAATGGTGTCACCGATGACTTCTGCCCGGCTGCCCCGGAAGAGGTCAGGGCATTTCGTGCCCGCCGTGCCTTGCCGGAACACTTCATCTTGTTCGTCGGTACCCTGGAGCCGCGCAAGAACCTGGTGCGGCTGATCGATGCCTACGGTGACTGGTGCGCTGCCCGGCGGGCCACCGTCGCCCCACCCAAGCTCGTGATTGCGGGTGGTACCGGATGGTTCTATCGCCATATCTTCGCCCATGTGATCGAGCGAGGACTGGAAGGCCAGGTGTTGTTTCCTGGTTTCTTGCCCCGTACAGAGCTGCCCTGGTGGTATAGGGCTGCTGATCTGTTCATTTACCCATCGCTGTTCGAGGGATTTGGCTTGCCAGTGCTGGAAGCTATGGCCTGCGGAACTCCCACCGTTACTTCGGCCACCTCCTCTTTGCCTGAAGTAGCGGGTGATGCTGCGCTGTTGGTGCATGCCGAAGATCCTCAGGCCCTGGCCGCGGCCATCGACCAGGTGCTCGGAGATCCTGGCCTCGCAGGCGAGTTGAGCCGGCGCGGACAAGCGCGCGCAGCCCAATTTACCTGGGCGCGCACCGCGGCGGCCACGGCCGAGCTGTACCGGGTCGTGCTCGGAGGCGCGGGGTGAAACAAGATATCCGCCCCTGGGTACCCTGGCCCACCTTCCTGGCGGACGTACTGTTCATCAATTTAGCCTTCCGCATCGCTTATTGGATGCGCTACGACCTGCAATGGTTCCGCGCCGTCGATCCGGCCAATAACGTCCCGTATGGTGTGTACTTCCCGCTCGTGGCGCTGTTGACGGTCGTGCTGGTCCTGCTTAACCGCCGCGAGGGCGCTTACGACGCCAACCGCCCACGCACATTCTTCGACGAGTGCTACGCGGTGATCAATTCCACCACGACCAGCATCATGCTGATGATCGTAATCGCTTCGTTCATCGGCCGCTTGTTCTACTCGCGGATGATTTTCATCTACGCGGGCCTCTTGATCATCGTCCTCTTGAGCCTGGTACGGCTTCTGCGGAGCATGATCATGATGCGCTTGCGCCAGGTCGGCGTGGGCGTTGATCGCGTCTTGATCGTCGGAGCCGGCGAGGTCGGCCGCACAGTGATACGAAACCTGATCGCGCAGCCCGAACTAGGCTATCGGGTCGTGGGTTTCCTCGATGATGATCCGATCAAAGGCTGCACCGATATCGGCCCGATCAAGGCCCTGGGGCCTGTCGATAACGTGGTGCCCGTCGTGAAACGATTTGGGATCGATCAGGTGATCATCACATTGCCCTGGCAGTACCATCACAAGATCTTGCGCCTGATGACCGAATGCGAGGGGGCGGGCGCTCGCCCGCGCGTGGTACCGGATCTCTTCCAACTCAGCCTGGGCAGCGTCGATGTGGAGGCCATCAACGGGATCCCCCTGATCGGCATCAAGCAGACTGCCCTACGAGGGCTCAACCTTGTCGTCAAGCGTGCTTTCGATATTACCCTGGCCGGCCTGGCGGTAGTTCTGTCGGCGCCGCTGTGGCTGCTTGTGGCCCTGGCCATCCGGCTGGATTCGCCCGGCCCCATCCTCTTCCGGCAGGAAAGGGCTGGGCGAGACGGCAAGCCTTTCATATGCTACAAATTTCGCTCCATGGTTTGTGGCGCGGAAGCTGAAGTAGCCAAGTTGAGGGGACGCAACGAGGCTTCTGGCCCATTGTTCAAGATCAAAGATGATCCGCGCTGCACCGCGTGTGGGCCGTTTCATCCGGCGCATGAGCTTCGACGAGCTGCCGCAGCTGATCAACGTGCTGCGTGGTGACATGAGCCTCGTCGGGCCGCGCCCTGCCTTGCCAAGCGAGGTCGCCCAATACCAACAGTGGCATCTCAAGCGCCTGGAGATACTGCCGGGGCTCACCGGGCTGTGGCAGGTTAGTGGGCGCAGCGATATCAGTTTCGACGAGATGGTCTTGCTCGACATATACTATGGAGAGAACTGGTCACTGGGGACCGATCTGCGCATTCTCATGCGCACCGTGCCCCAGGTGCTGTTTGGTGACGGCGCATATTGATCCTGGATCTTACGCGATCCAGGATTCCAGGGAGGAGGTGCGGAGATGGCGGATAACACCAAGGTACGGCGCACATCGCGGGCGCAGATGCCGGTGGGTGCGCGGTTGCCAGTGGAGTGGGCCGAAGGAGCCAAGGGCATTGCAGCAACCGGCCATGCTCTAGCAGAGGTCGTGATCCTTTTCACCGACGCTGGAGGCGGGCATCGCAGCGCAGCGCGCAGCCTGGCCGAGGCCATGGAAGGCCGGGCACACGTCACGTTGCTCAATTTGCTTGACGATCACACACCTTTCCCGTTCAACCACTTCTCGTCCGGCTATGGCCCGTGTGTCAACTATGCTCCCAAGCTGTACAGCCTGATCTACCATGTCACGGAATCTCGCAAGCCGGTGATGCTGGGCGAGCGCTATTGCTATCCGCTGGTGCGTCGCAGCCTGCACTCGGCCCTGGCCGCCTCTTGCCCCGACCTGGTCATCAGCGTCCACCCGCTGCTGACAGGCGTCCCTTTGCGCGTGTTGCGCGAGACCGGCAGCAGCGCGCCGTTCGTCACCGTGGTGACCGACCCTGTCACCATCCATCCGGCATGGTTATGCCCAGGGGTCGATCTGTGCGTCGTGGCAACGGAGGAGGCGCGGGCTCAGGCCATCTCCAGCGGCATGGACCCGGCGCGTGTCCGTGTCATCGGCCTGCCGGTCCGGCGCGCCTTTGCCGTCTCACAGCTGCCGGCCAAGGCGGCTGCCCGGGCCAGGCTGAACCTCGATCCCCACCTGCCGCTCATCCTGCTGACCGGCGGCGGCGCGGGCATCGGCAAGGTATCGCTGATGGCCCGGTCCATCGCCTGCCGTCTCGCCGCGGCGCGTGTGCCGGCCCAGATGGCGATCATCGCCGGTCGCAACCGCGAGTTGCTGCGCCAGCTCCGGGCCACACCCTGGCCCATTCCCGTGACCCCGCTCGGCTTCGTCGATGCCATGGCTGACTGGCTGGCCGCGTCCGACTTGCTCATCAGCAAGGCCGGCCCCGGCACGCTGGCCGAAGCTGCCTGCATGGGCGTCCCCGCGCTGGTGACCAGTTTCATCCCGGGGCAGGAAGAAGGCAACGTGGCCTGGATCGAGCGCGAGGGCGCTGGGGCTTACGTGCGCGGGACCGGCCCGGTGGCCAGCCGGGTGGTGGAATTGCTGACGCCTGGGAATCCCACCCTGAACCGCATGGCCGCCTGCGCGCGCTCCATCGCCAGGCCTTATGCGGCTGCCGATATCGCGGCACGCGGCGCTGGCGCTCGTCCGCACCGGGGTCCTGGCTGCCAACGAGGGCATCGCCTCTGCCCCATATTCTCGAATCCCAGCCGCCTAGTTGTAACCCCAGGCCCGAGGATGCATCGAATAGCAAAGGGCTGGCAGAGTGGAGCCAGCCGTTGACTCGAGGCACCCTTGGGCTACCGCCGATGAGGATCGATCAGCTCGAGAGGGCTGACGGCGAGGGGTGGCAGGTGATGAAAGAGGCTTCTATTACGTGGGTAGATGGGTTGCAGTTCGTCGGCCAGGCCGGCAATCATGCCGTGGTGATCGACAGCCAGAACGCGAAAAGCGGCGGCCTGAATAGCGGGCCAAGCCCGATGGAGCTGGTGCTGCTGGGGGTTCTCGGCTGCACCGGCATGGATGTTATCAGCATCTTGAAGAAGAAGCGCCAGGACGTGCAGGGGCTGAAGATCAGGGCGCAGGCCCAGCAAGCCGAGTCGGCGCCCAACTACTTCACGCACATTGCCCTCGAGTACGTGGCGTTTGGCGACGTCGAGCCCGACGCACTGGGACGCGCCATCGAGCTCTCCGAAGTCAAGTATTGCTCGGCGATCAACACGCTGAACGGGAAGACCAAATTCAGCAGCAGCTATCGCGTGGAAAAAGTTGCCGCGAGCGCTCGACTTGCCGCCGCCCAGCCCTGACGAGGGGGCACGGAACAGGGGACATGCGACAGGTTCCGCCCCGGAATCCTGGCTCCCTGCTCGCTCCGGCTTCGGCACCGTCCGCCACCCGCTCATTCTCTGGTCTTTGCTGGTGTTTGGGTTGGCTGCCACCGCGCTGGGCGGCTGGCTGTTGTTTCGGGCGCGGGAGGATGCCGGGGGCGAGGCCGCGCTGCCCCTGACCCAAACTACGGGTGTCGTGCCCGCGGCCGATTTCACGCTGACGAGCGTAGACGGGCGCAGTTTACGATTGAGCGATCTGCGCGGCCAGATCGTTCTGCTCAACTTCTGGGCCACCTGGTGCCCGCCTTGCAGGGCTGAGTTGCCCGATCTGGAGGCCATCTATCGCCAGGATGGGGTGCCGCACGGCCTGACCGTCGTGGGTGTCGATGTCGAGGAAAGCGCCGGGCTGACCCAGGCTTTTGCTAAGCAATACGGCGTGACCTTTCCGCTGCTGCCGGACCCCGACGGCAAGGTCAGCGACCATCTGTACGCCGTCCGCGCGCTGCCGACTTCGTTTTTGATCGATCGCGCCGGCAACGTGCGTTATACGTGGGTGGGCGAGCAGACGTGGGCCGGCATCGAATCCCGCCTGGCGCGCTTGTGGTGAGGGTCCAGACAGGGGCGCCCTTGCCCTGCTGGATTTTGGGATGAGGGGCACCTGAGCCGGAAGTACAACCGAACGCTTTGAATGATTGTGGAGTGTGGATCATGCAGCTTCTGAATGACCAAATTCGTAATGACGTGCGTGTCATGCTTGCCGATGTCAAGAATCCGGTGAAACTGACCGTCTTCACGCGCTCCGATGACTGTGAATATTGTGCGGAGACTCGCGAGTTGATGGAGGAAGTCGCCGCTCTATCCGATCAGCTCACTCTGGAAGTATTCGACTTCGAGGGCGATCCCGAGATGGTTCGGGCCTTCGGTGTGGACAAGGCCCCGGCGGTGGCCATCACGGGGGCCAAAGACTACGGCATACGGCTCTATGGCATCCCCTCGGGCTATGAGTTTGGCGGGCTGCTCGAGGCCGTCAAGCTGGTATCCGATGGCCGGTCGGAGCTTGCCGAAGGGAGCAAGGAGCTGCTGGCCGGCCTGGAAGAACCGGTCCATGTCCAGGTCTTCACCACGCCATCCTGTCCGTATTGCCCACGGGCTGTCTTGCTCGCTTTCCAAATGGCCATCGAAAGCGATCTCGTGACCGCCGACATGGTCGAAGTGATGGAGTTCCCCGATCTGGCCACCAGGTATCAAGTCATGGGCGTACCGCGGACCGTTATGAATGAAACCGTGCAAATCGAGGGTGCGGTACCCGAGCCGATGCTGATGGAAGAATTTGCCAAGCTGTCCCTCAAGACTCCACAAAGAGGTTAGGCGACAGGAACGGGTGATAGAGGACGGGCAATGGAGGCCGTTCTCTGTTGCCCGTGGCCTGATCCCCGCGCCCTCCCTGCCTGCGGGCTTTGGGTGTTATCGCACTTGACGCCGGCCCCTGCACCGGCGTAAAGTGCAAAATCGGGGCGGAGTGGTTCGTGCCAATTTTCTGAAGCGGGCTGCCGGCTGTGGTCCGCCTGGCCGAGGCCGGGTTCAAGGGTGTACTCGGCGTGGCGTGGCACGGGCTGCGAACCACCACAAAGAGGGTTGAGCCAGGACTCGGGTCAAACTTGGGCCGTTCGTGAGGAGGGCTAATGTGTCAACGCTAGAGGTAGCCAAAGCTCCCGCCAGCAAGGGCATGGCTGGCATGGTCATAGCAGACAGCTCCGTCAGCTACGTGGATGGCACGCGTGGCATCCTTGAATACCGGGGCCACGACATCCGCCAGCTCGCCGAGCACAGTAATTTCGAGGAGGTGGCCTATTTGCTTTGGAATCGCCACCTGCCAACCCGCGAGCAACTCGAAACGATGAAGGCGGAGAACCAAGATTGCCGTCCTTTGCCACCTGAAATCATCACCGTCTTCCGCCACGATCCCGCGTGACCCAGATCCCATGGCCGTCATGCGCACTTCCGTCTCGATGCTGGCCTATTACGACCCGGACGCGGAGGATATGTCCGAGCCCGCGCAGCAGCGCAAGGTCTGCCGCCTGCTCGGCCAGATTGCTGCCATCCTGGCGGCTTTCCTGCGCATCCACGACGGCCGGCTGCCCATCCGGCCACGCCAGGGCGACGACAATGCGGTCAACTTTCTGTGGATGCTGACGGGCGAAGACCCCGCTCCGACCGCCGTGAAGGCGCTGGACCAGTATCTCCTGTTACTTGCCGAGCACGAAATGAATGCCTCCACCTTTACGGCCCACGTGACCGCGTCAACCGAATCGGACCTGCATTCAGCCATCACTTCGGCCCTGGGCACGCTGAAAGGGCCGCTCCACGGGCGTGCCGTGCAGGAAGCTATGGAGCAGTTCCTGGAGATCGGCACCGTCGAGAACGTCAGCATCCACAGAAAGTTGACCGCATTGTCGTCGCCCTGGCGTGGCCGGATGGGCAGCCGGCCGTCGCGGAATAAGCAGAAGCCGCCAGGATGGGCGGCGATCTGGCCGAGCAGGCGGCAGACCTTGCGCTGCTCGCGGGCTCGACATCCTCCGCGTCCGGTGGCGAGATAGGCCAGCATCGAGACGGAAGTGCGCATGACGGCCGTGGGATCCACGTCGCGCGGATGGCACCGCAAGACGGTGATGATTTCAGGTGGCAAAGGACGGCAATCTCGGTTCTCCGCCTTCATCGTTTCGAGTCTCACGGCCGGCAGGTGGCAATTCCAAAGCAAAATAGGCCACCTCCTCGAAATTACTGTGCTCGGGGAGCTAGGCGGGATGTCGTGGCCCCGGTATTCAAGGATGCCACGCGTGCCATCCACGTAGCTGACGGAGCTGTACAGCTATGACCATGCCAGCCATGCCCTTGCTGGCGGGAGCTTTGGCTACCTCTAGCGTTAGTCACGTTAGCCTCCTCACGAACGGCCCAAGTTTGACCCGAGTCCTGGCTCAACCCTCTTTGTGGTGGTTCGCAGCCCCCGTGCCACGCCACACCAGTACACCCTTGAACCCGGCCTCGGCCACAGCCGCAGCCTGCAGCCGCTAAAAT
>CAWEHT010000072.1:0-6489 GCA_963808455.1 uncultured Chloroflexia bacterium
GAACCATGTATTGCAAAAGCAGGGCGGCTTCATTCCAGGCATCCGGCCTGGGGCGAAGACTGAGGAGTTTCTGAACAAGGTGCTGTCACGCATCACCCTGGTCGGGGCGTTGTTTCTGGGGCTCGTGGCCATCTTGCCCTGGGCGGTGCATTTCATATTTGGCGCTGCGGCGGCGAACAGAACCCAGGCAAGCACGCTTTTGATCTCGAGCACGGGCTTGCTGATCGTCGTTGGCGTCGTGCTCGATACTATGAAGCAGCTCGAAGCCCAGTTGCTGATGCGGCATTATGAAGGCTTCATCAGGAAGTAGGGCAAGGGCAGAGGATACGGACATGGATGAGTCGCCAGGTCGTCCCTTATTCATGATCATGCTCGGCCCGCCTGGTGCAGGGAAGGGCACTCAGGCGCGGATGTTGTCCGAACAGCTCGGGCTGCCGCAGGTGTCTTCGGGCGATATCTTCCGAGCGAACCTCAAGAACGAGACGCCGCTGGGCCTTTTGGCAAAGGGCTACATGAGCCGCGGCGATCTGGTGCCCGATGATGTCACGATTGGCATGATGATGGAGCGCGCGGCCCAACCGGATTGCGTGCATGGTGTGGTTTTCGATGGCTTCCCGCGCACGCTGCAGCAGGCCGATGCGCTGGATAAAGCGCTGGCTGCCAGGGGGCAGCAAGTCAGCCTGGTGCCGCTGTTGGAAGTCAACGACGATGTGATTGTGAACCGGCTGGCCGGGCGGCGCGTTTGCCGGCAGTGCGAGGCCATGTATCAGGTCGACCTCAATCCGCCTGCGGTGGCCGGCAAGTGCGACAAGTGCGGCGGCGAGCTTTATCGCCGAGCGGATGACGACCCTGAGACGGTTCGCAATCGCCTGTTTGTCTATTACAAGCAAACCTCGCCGCTGATGGGCTATTACTTTGCCCATGGCGTGCTGCGGGTTGTGGACGGCGATCGGCCGGCGGCTCAGGTTCAGGCTGATCTGCTGGCAGCTGTCGGTGCGTGCCAGCGCGCGGGCGTCGCATGATCGGCATCAAGACCCGTTCCGAGATCGCCGAAATGCGGGAGGCAGGCCGCATCGTCGCTCGGGTCCACGAAGCCATGCGTGAGATGATCCAGCCGGGGGTGACGACCGCAGCCCTGAACACGCGTGCCGAGGAGATCATTCGCTCGCATGATGCCGTGCCGGCTTTTCTGGGCTATCCTTACACAGGCCAGAACGACTTCCCTGCCACGATCTGTACCTCGATCAATGAAGAGTTGGTGCATGGCATTCCGACCGAGGAACGCTGGCTGGAGCCGGGCGATATCATCAGCATCGACGTGGGGGCCATCTACAAAGGCTGGGTTGGGGATTCGGCCTGGACTTACGCCGTCGGCGAAGTGGACCAGGAGAGCCAGCATTTGATGGCTGCCACGGAAGGATCGTTGTGGGCCGGTATCGCGCAGGCGTGGGCCGGCAACTTTCTGGCCGATATCTCGAGGGCGGTTGAAGCGCATGTCGTCAACGAGGGCCTTGCCGTTGTGCGTGAGTACACCGGGCATGGTATCGGACATAAGATGCACGAGGACCCGCAGATCTTGAACTATGTGCCAGCCGGCGCAGGGCGTGGCCCGCGCCTCCGGGCCGGCATGACTCTGGCCATCGAGCCCATGGTCAATGCCGGCACCTGGCGGACACAGGTCAGGCCAGATGGTTGGACTGTGGTGACGGCGGATCGCAAGCGATGTGCTCATTTTGAGCATACGATCGCGATCACCGACGGCCAGTCCGAGATCTTGACCACCTTGTGAGGGGTCGTCGGGCGTACAGCCCGGCGGCAGGAGAGGGAGCGATCAGCATGAAAGTTCGACCTTCGGTGAGACGGATGTGTGACAAGTGCAAAATCGTCCGGCGCCATGGCGTAGTGTTGGTGATTTGCGAAAACCCGAAACACAAGCAGCGACAAGGTAACTAGGAGGGGCGGATGGCTCGTATCGCTGGCGTTAACTTGCCGCGTGAAAAACGCACTGAGATCGCGTTGACTTACATCTTTGGGATTGGCCTGGCTTCGAGCCACGAGATCCTTGAGATGACGAATGTCAATCCTGACATCCGGGTTCGCGACCTGGATGAGATGCAGGTAGCGAAGCTACGTGACGTGATCGAAAAGAACTACCGCGTCGAAGGGGACTTGCGGCGCGAGGTTGCCATGAACATCAAGCGGTTGCAGGAAATTGGAAGCTACCGCGGTCTACGTCATCGGCGGAACTTGCCGGCTCACGGCCAGCGCACGCGCACCAACGCGCGCACCAAGCGGGGCGCCCGAAAGACGGTGCCCGGCAAGAAGCGCGCCCGCAAGTAACGTGGGCGGTTGCCCGAGCTCACGTGCGCCCTGTAGGGGCCTCGTGATACAGGGTTTTGTACGAATTCAGGAGATGGGGGATGCCGAAACCAAGCACAACGACTCCGGGCGCCAAGCGCCCGCGCCGTGCGGGGCCACGCCGTGAAAGAAGGATGGTGCCGCAGGGGCAGGTGCACATCCAATCGACGTTCAACAACACTATCGTGACCGTCACGGATCCGGCAGGCAATGCGCTGGCGTGGACCAGCACGGGGTCTGCGGGTTTCAAGGGCTCGCGGAAGAGCACCCCGTACGCGGCCCAGATGGCTGCGGTCCAGGCTGCCAAGATGGCGATGGACCTGGGCATGCGTGAGGCGGATGTGTTTCTGAAAGGGCCGGGGCCAGGCCGTGAGGCCGCTATCCGTTCCCTGCAGACCGCTGGCATGCGTGTGCGTTCGATCACCGATGTCACGCCGATTCCACATAATGGCTGTCGGCCGCCGAAGAAGCGCCGCGTTTAGGGTGCGATACTGGAGAGGGATGAAGGTCGCCAAGCCGTAAACCTCTCGGACGATTCCTGATTGGAGGGATAAATTGGCACGACGCATTGAACCGGTTTGCAGGCTGTGCCGCCGCGAAGGCATGAAGCTGTATTTGAAGGGTGAACGCTGTTACTCGCCCAAGTGTTCGGCGGAGAAGCGGGCTTTTCCACCCGGCATGCACGGGAAGAAGGGCACGTTCAGGCGCAAAGAGTCCGATTACGGCCTTCAGTTGCGTGAGAAGCAGAAAGCGCGCCGGGTCTATGGCGTGTTCGAGCGTCAATTCAGGCGCTATTTCGGCACGGCTGCCCGTGCTAAGGGCATGACCGGCGTGATGCTGCTGGCAGTTGCTCGAGCGCCGGTTTGACAATGTCATCTATCGCCTGGGTTGGGCCAGTTCCCGGCCCCAGGCACGCCAGTTGGTGCGCCATGGGCATTTCTCGCTCAATGGACATAAGCACGATGTGCCTTCGTACCTGGTAGAAATTGGCGACACGATCGAAGTGCGCCAGAGCAGCCGGGCCAACAGGTATTTCAAGGATAGGGTCGAGCGGCTGGGTGAGCGCGCCGTGCCGGAATGGCTGGAGTTCAATGGCGCAAGCCTTGGCGGCAAAGTCGTCGCCAGGCCACAGCGGCAAAACGTAGACATCCCGCTGAGCGAGCAGTTGATCGTCGAATACTATAGCCGCTAGCCCCGCCGGATTGGTGTGCACGAGTTGCAAACGATGTGCCGTGACCCGTGAGCAGCAATCCAAGGGGGGAGGGGTAAGCCTTGTTGAACTTTGTTTTACCCAAGATCGAACGCGAGGCAACGTCGCGCAACTATGGGCGTTTCACCATCGGCCCGCTCGAGAGCGGCTATGGCGTCACCCTTGGCAATGCTCTGCGCCGCGTGTTGCTCTCTTCCCTGCCAGGCGCAGCAGTGAGCTCAATGCGGGTGAGTGGTGTGCATCACGAGTTCTCGGCCATCCCTCACGTGCGAGAAGATACCACGTCACTGCTGTTGAACGTGAAGCAGTTGCGCTTGAAGTCTGAGGTCGACGAGCCGATGCGGTTGCATGTGGAGGTGCGCAGCGAGGGCCCGGTCACTGCCGGCGACCTGATCTGCCCTCCCGAGGTGGAAATCGTGAACCCGGAGCTGTTGCTCCTGACCGCGGATTCGGCTGAAGTGGATCTGGACGTCGAGTTAACGGTAAGCCGGGGGCGTGGCTATTCGCCCGCGGAGGAGCGCGGAAAACTGCCGCTTGGAGAGATCCCGGTCGACGCCATCTACAGCCCGGTGCGCAAGGTCAACTACACCGTAGGCCGCGCCAGGATCGGCCAGCAGACCAACTACGATCGGCTCAACCTAGAGATCTGGACGGACGGAACCACACAGCCGGATGTTGCGCTGCGCGAGTCTGCCAAGATCCTTGTTCGCCATTTGACCCTGGTTGCGGGCGCCGAGGCGATCCCGTCTGAGGAGGTGCCCGTCGAATCGCGGAGCGGTGTGCCAAGCCGGATTTACGACGTTCCGATCGAGGATTTGGAGCTCACCGTGCGCGCGTACAATTGCCTCAAACGGGCCGGCATCACTAAGGTCGGCGAAGTTCTGGAGCGGTTGGAGCGTGGCGAGGAAGAGATCCTGGCGATCCGCAACTTCGGACGGAAATCGCTCAATGAGCTCGTCGAGAAACTGGGGATCAAAGGCTACCTTTCGGCGATCGCCTACCAGCCCAGCGCCGAGACGGCCGAATATGAGGAGCCTGGCGAGGTCGAGGACGAGATCTAACGGCCCATCCACTGTGGTTCGACGAACCATCGTTGTAGAGCATTCCCTGGGAGTTTCCTGATGAGACATCGGGTGGCAGGATATAAGCTGGGCCGCAATGCGAGCCAACGCCTTTCGTTGCGGCGCAATTTGGTAACGGACCTCTTTCGCTACGATCGTATTCACACGACGGAGGCGAAAGCCAAGTCGATGCGCGACACAGCTGAGCATCTGATCACGGTTGCCAAGCATGGCCTCGCGGCGGGCGGCAACAATGTGCATGCCCATCGTCTGGCCGCGCGTGTGATCACCGATCCGGACGTGACGAAACGCCTCTTCAATGAGGTCGCCCCACGCTTTGTCGAGCGGCCCGGTGGCTACACCCGGCTGCGCAAGCTGGGGCCCCGGCACGGCGATGGGGCGGAGATGGTCATGTTGGAACTGGTCGACCTTGGCAAGACCACCAAGAAGGCCTGATGATCGTGTGACTCGGCGCCAGCCCGGAGCCTGAACTGCTGTGGATGAGAACGGGTTGTTCCTCTATGTGCGGGCGACCGTGGCGTATGACGGGGCCGGCTATCTTGGCTTCCAATGTCAGGGCAAGGGGCGCACGGTGCAGGGAGCCCTGGAAGCCACGCTCGGGCGCATCGCGGGGCAATCCGTGCGTGTGGTGGGAGCCGGCCGGACCGACAGCGGCGTTCACGCGGAGGGGCAAGTGATCGCCTTCGAGATGGCGTGGCAGCACTCCCTGGCGGAGCTGCAACGGGCCTTGAACGCCGAGCTACCTGAGGACATCGTGGTCCTGGATCTTGGGCTGGCAGAGGCAGGTTGGCATCCGCGCTTCAGCGCCCGGCGGCGCCATTATCGGTACACCATCTTGAACCAGCCGCTCCGGTCGCCACTGGAGCGGCAGCATGCCTGCCATGTTGCGGCATCGCTCGACGTCTCGGCAATGCAGGCCGCGGCCCGCTGCCTGGAAGGCGTACATGATTTTTCGGCCTTTGGGCGTCCGGCCCCGGGTCACAGCGCCGAGCGCATCATCTACAGCGCGGCCTGGCGGGCCAGTGCACCGTGGATCATCTTTGATATCGTGGGCAATGCCTTTCTCCGGGGCATGGTGCGCCGCCTGGTGGGGTCGATGCTGCGGGTGGGCCTTGGGGCATGGCCAACCGGAAAGTTGCAGGCCGTCCTCAAGAGCCGCGAGATGGCGCTGGCTGCGGCGCCGGCACCTGCCTGTGGGCTGTGCCTGATGCGCGTGGAGTACGAGTAGCTGTACGTTCGAGCGTGCCGACGCTCGGACCTGGAAGGGGAGACCGACGTGAGAACCTATAGTGCAACCATAGCAGACGCCGAGGCCAGCCGGCAATGGTACGTGGTCGATGCTGCCGGCATGACCCTGGGACGTCTCGCCACGCAAATCGCCATTGTGCTGAAAGGCAAGCACAAGCCCATCTTCACCCCGTCGATGGATTGCGGCGATTTCGTGATCGTCATCAATGCCGAAAAAGTGCGGACAACCGGGCGCAAGCTCGATCAGAAGAACTACTACCGTTTCTCGGGCTACCCGCACGGCTTGAGCGAAATAAGCCTGCGTGACCAGCTGGCCACGCATCCCGAGCGGGTGATCCAGGCAGCCGTAAAGGGCATGCTGAATCGCAACCGGCTGCGCAGCCAGTTGATGAAGAAGCTCAAAGTGTACAAGGGACCGGAGCACCCGCACACGGCGCAGCAGCCCAAGCCTTTTCCGTTGGCCTGATGTTCGTGGCGCGTCCCTTTAGGATACGTGAGGAGAACAGTACATGTCTGTAAGGTTTTTCGAGGCCGTTGGCCGACGCAAGACGAGCTCGGCACGCGGTCCGTCTCTACCCTGGCACCGGCACA
>CAWEHT010000073.1:0-17080 GCA_963808455.1 uncultured Chloroflexia bacterium
GCTCGCAGGCTGCGCCGGGCCCTGGCCTGGTCGTCGGCAATCAGCACGCGGGTTACTTTGTTGCCCATAGGAATTGGCTCGCTCGGCGTGATTTTCACGACTTCATCGACCTTGCCACCTCACCCGCAGGGTGTGCGCTATTTGATTGGCAGTATAGCTCGAGCGCGCCGCCCCGTCATCAGCACATCCGCTAGAGTTAGGGCTAGCAAACAGGGGCGCCTGGCCAGGCGCCCCCCTGCTCTTTGGTGTATGCCGTCTGGTATATGGGGCTCGCTACGTTCGCGGCGCCTGTCGCGAACGGCAGGAGGCTACCTTCCGTTACCACATGCGCGACTCTGCGACCAGACGGAAATGGTAGCCGGAGATGGCCAGGGTTACCGCAAGCGGGAACAGCTTGGGCCGCCGGCCGAGCGTCCAGAACAGGAGCGCCCAGTACTGCGCTCGCTCGCTGCCCCGCACGCCTAACTCGTACACCGAGCGGAAGAAGGCGATGAGATAGTCCAGCTCCAGTCCCATGCTGGCCTTCGGCGCCTGGTATTCGCGCAGGAAGGTACGGACCCGGGCGTAATAGAATTGCGGCGAGTAGATCTGGTCCAAGAGCCACCGGTAGCCCTCGCGCAGGGCGTTCAGGCCCATCAGCGGCACCAGGTTCGTCGAGCCATCACCGTTGTCGCCGCTCAACTCGCTGCTCAGTCGGCCCTCGCGCTTCATGCGCTCATACAAACGGGTGCCATAGGGCGCCTGCAACAGGCCGACCATGGCAGTCGTGATGCCGCTCAACTGGATAAAATCGACCTGCTGCTGGAAGATCTTGGGCGTGTCGCTGTCAAAGCCGACGATGAAGCCGCCCTGCACCTGGAGGCCGGCCCGCTGGAGCCGCTTGACGCTGTCCAACAGGTCGCGGTTGCGATTCTGCGTCTTGCTGCATTCCGATAGGCCGGCTTCGCTGGGCGTTTCCAGGC
This sequence comes from uncultured Chloroflexia bacterium, assembly GCA_963808455.1. Classification (GTDB taxonomy): domain Bacteria; phylum Chloroflexota; class Anaerolineae; order CG2-30-64-16; family CG2-30-64-16; genus CAWEHT01. Next base: position 963 of record CAWEHT010000073.1, read on the forward strand.
CCACGAAGACCGCGCCGAAACCGGCGTCGACCATCAGGCGGAGCAGTTCGGCATCGTCGGCCAGGTTGATGCTGACTTCGGTGCAGAACGGCATCCCGGCCTTGCCTGCTCGCCACTGGATGATGGCCGGCAGGATATCAGTCTTGAGGATCTGCTTGTTGCCGATGAAGTTGTCGTCCACGAAGAAGACGTTGTGGCGCCAGCCCAAGGCGTACAGGCGATCGAGTTCGGCGATGACCTGGGCTGCGGTCTTTGTGCGGGGTTTGTGGCCAAACAGCGCCGTAATGTTGCAGAAATCGCAGCTGAAAGGGCAGCCGCGCGAGAACTGGATGTTGGCGGTGGCGTAGTGCCGCAAATCGGCGAGTTCCCACCTGGGAACCGGCGTCTGCCGGATATCCGGGAACTCCGCGGTGGCGTAGATGCGCTGCGGGTCGCCGGCTGCCAGGTCGGCCAGGAAGGGGGGCAAGGTCAGCTCCGCTTCATTGAGCACGAAGTGGTCTACCTCGGGAAAGCGGTCGTACTCTGCGGCGAAGAGCGGGCCTCCGGCCACGACCTTGAGGCCGGCCCGCTTGCAACGCTCGATGCAGTGGTACGCCGAATCCCGCTGGATGATCATCGCGCTAACGAAAGCCATATCAGCCCAGGAGAGATCCGCATCGGCCAGGCCCTGCACGCCCAGGTCGATCAGCCGGACTTCCCACTCGGGCGGCAGCATGGCCGCCACCGTCAACAGGCCGAGGGGCGGTGCACCGGCCTTCTTGCGGATGAACTTGAGCGCATGCTTGAAGCTCCAAAAGGTGTCGGGGCAATCGGGATAGAGGAGCAGGACTCTCAACGCAGCCTCCCTACCTGGAATGTGATCTTGCGACCAGTTGCCAGTGTAAGGGGTACGTGCTGCTGCGTCATCAGCGCAAACGATAGCTTTGGCCACAACAAAAGAGTCGCCCACCTGGCGACTCCAATCTACTTTTGTTGTATGCGATCTGATGGGCGATGGCCTGGTTGCTCAGGCCCTAGGCAATCAGCTGCACCACCGTCATTTCACGCACGGTCAGTGCCTCGGGGGTGGGCTCCAGTCCAGCCGGGCGCGCAACCTCTTGCAACAGCTTGCGCGCGATGGCCGGATGGAAAGAATCGGGCACAGGCAGCAGTTCAGATCTGGCACGCACGCGCCGGCGAGCAGCGCATCAGCGGACGCTCAACTCGCGCACCACTTCCAGGATGGCCGCCTGAGCCTGGAACCTGGGAATGTGATCGACCAGCGCGGCCTCAGTGCTCAGGCGCTGGCACGCCGTACCGAGCCACGCCTTTTCGCCGGCCGATAGGGTGCGATCGCGACTCTGGGCCAGCACGTCCCTCACCGAATGGACCAAAGCCGCCGGCTCGGCCAGCTGCTCCCGCAAGCGCAGCACCGCCGCGCGTTCGCGGGAACTGGTGGGCAGGCTCTGGGCTGGCGAGCACAAGCCGGCCTTGACCGCCTCGACGCCGCTCGTCAGCCGGCGCAGGCCCACGCTGGCGGCGCGGCTGACCGGGACCAGCAGCGTCCCGCCCTCTTCCAGGACGATATCGTAGTAATCCTCGGTACGGTCCGACGCCGCGTCGTTCGTGGTCGGCTCGTGGATCGGGTGGATACGATCGCGGCGCGTCAGGCTGTGCACCGTGCCAAAGCCGTACTTGGGATGAAAGACAGGATCACCCGGCACCAGAGCATCACTGAGGGGTGACATTGGCAGCCTTCGGGCCTTTCGCCCCCTCCTCGATGCTGAACTGGACCTGCTGCCCTTCCTCGAGGGTCCGGTAGCCCGCGATCTGGATCGCGGACTGGTGCACGAAAACATCCTGGCCCTCACTGCGGGTGATGAAGCCATAACCTTTTTCGGCGCTGAACCACTTGACCGTTCCGAGATAGCGTTCCGACTCCATTCTCGACTCCTTCAACCCAAATGACTGTGGTGTCGCCTAACAGCAAACGCCAAGCTGTGCGGCGGCGTGTTTCAGGCTCTGCGCGAGAAACAAAAAACCCAGGCAAGAGAGGCCTGGGCCAAGAACAGACGTCTTTGCGGTTTCAATTTCACTGCTTCATTGATTATAGCACACAACATGCCCAAAGGCCGTAAGAGAAGCTACATACGACACGACCGGGTATGATAAAATTATCAGTTTCGGATCCGTTCGTTGCAGGGTGTTGCCTACACTATTCATTGGAGATATCCCCGTCGGCAAGCAAGTCAGCCCAAACGCGCCGCAAGCTTGATTCGTCGTCGAACGAGAGGTAGACCGTGGCGACGCGGGCCGGCCCACGTCGCCACGCCGGTTTTGGCGCGCCGGAAGTGAGGGCCTGGTAAGTAATGCGCAAGGCACGACGCGATTCGCCCCCAAAGGCGAGCCGGCCCGGCGCTAATTCCAGGAGGCTTTCAGGGCAGAAGAAGACATACCACAGGCCCACGTCACGATCGGGCACATGCCCGATCGCGATGAATCGGCCAGGACGAACCAGCCCCATCACGGCGTGCTCACGCGTGGCGAAAGTGCGCCAGAAGGCCGGCAGGCAGGCGAAGGACTGGCGCTTGCCCGCGACCTCAAACCACCCGCTGGCCTGCACAGGCACCTTGTCGGCCGGCGCCAGAGGATGGCCGGTCGGGGCGGCCGCCGGCTGGCCGGCAAAGATAATGTAGTCGCGCCTCGCCGCCCACCGTTCACACAGCCACGTGCCGGCGGCAAACAGCAATGCCAGCCCAAGAGCCGGGGCGCGCCAACCAGCCACCCACGGGGCCAGGCCCTCGCCGCGAAGCAGGGTCCAGGGCGCAAGAAGCACAGCACATATCAACGCCGGGCAAATCACCCACCTGTCCAGCCGCCACTCGCCGAAATAGTAGTGCTGGAGCCGGTAGGCAACGGCCAGCAAGTGGGCGCGCACTCTGCAACTCCGGGGCCGGTCACATTCTCGTATGATCGAATCGTCGCGCGACGCTCAGGGCTCACTGGCGCCGAGGGTTAGGCAACGCGGCTGTTCAAGCACCCCAACCCTGGGACTGCTTCGTGGCTACATGGCCGGCTCACTTTCAGATCGCACGGCCCTCAGCGCGCTGGCTGCCGAGACCCTACCGCGTCGCGCCAGGAGCAGGCCGGCGATGACCACGCCAGCCCCGATGATCTGAGCCAATCGTAGCCCATCACCCAGCAGCAGCCAGGCGCTAACGGCTGAGATGATTGGCGTTACGTTGGAATAGATCGCCGTGCGCGCGTTGCCCACCCGCTGGAGGCCCACGCTCCACAGGATGTAGCCCACGACCGTTGCCAGCACCGCGGAATAGAATATTCCGCCCCAGGCTGCCAGCGGCACCTGAGACCAATGTTGCGCCAGGATCGACGGCAGACCGACCACGATCAACAACGGCGTGCCGACCAACATCTGCAGCGTCGTTACCTTGACCGGCGAATAGCGGAGGAGCAGGCGACGGCCGGTGATCATGCTGGCGGCCCACAGCAAGGCCGCGCCCAGGCAGAACAGATCACCCACGACCGTACTTCCTTGCAGCTCCAGGCCAGGCCCGTTCCCGCCGAGCACCAGTAACAAGATGCCGAGAAATGACATCAATACACCTGCCCAGACAGTGCGGTTGGCCCGCTCGACGCCCTGCAAGTGGGCGAAGACGGCGGCGAAGATCGGCATAGTTGCCAGGATGAACGAGGAATTGGCAGGGGTCGTCAACGCCACGCCGCTGATAAAGAGGAGTTGATAGATGCCGTGGCCCGTCATCCCAAGCACGATCATCGCAGGGATATCACGCCGCGCTACGTGGAGCGATTCGCCGCGGGCCTTGAGCAAGGCCAGCATCAGCAGCGTGGCCAGACCGAACCGCAGAACATTGAAGGCGAAGGGTGCGAAGCTGCCCAGAGCAATCTTGATGATGCTGTAGTTGACGCCCCAGATCAGCACCATGAACAGCAGCATGAGATCCATGGCGCCCGGCAAGCGGGCGTGATCCAGCGAGTGCGCGCGGCTCTCCATGGGGCGCGGACCTCTTACAGCACGCAGCCCGTGTCAGAAAAAGCCGGCCTTGCCTGGGGCCCGGGTCCGGCGGACGACGGGGTCAGCAATCCATGCTCCCTCGCAGTGCGATGAGGACATGTTACAGGCGCCTGGCAGGCCTGCAAAATCAAGCGCAGAGCGCCTGGAATTCAGCGGCGTCTATGGTTTCCCTCTCGATCAGGCCGCGTGCAATACCGTTCAGCTTCTCGCTGTAGGTCGCCAGGATCTCGCGCGCCCGTGTGTGCGCTTCCTCAACCAGCCGCCGCACCTCGCGGTCAATGGCTTCGGCCACCTCTTCGCTGTAGTTACGCTGCTCGCCGATGTCGCGGCCGAGGAAGATCAGTTCTTCCTTTTCGCCGAAGGTCTGCGGGCCGAGGACGTCACTCATGCCATACTGGGTGACCATGCGCCGGGCGACGGCGGTGACGCGCTCCAAATCATTGCTGGCGCCCGTCGTCACATCGCCGAACACCAGCTCTTCCCGGCGCGCCCACCCAACAGCCCGGCCAGCTCATCTCGCAGCTTATTGCGCCCCGTCAAGAGGCGATCCTCTTCAGGCAAAGGCATGGTGTAGCCAAGCGCCATGCCCCGGCTGATGATGCTGATCTTGTGCACCGGATCGCTGTTTGGCAACATGTGCATGACCAGAGCGTGGCCTGCCTCGTGGTAGGCGATGATCTCTTTCTCTTTGTCCGAGATCAGCCGGCTCTTGCGCTCCGGCCCCGCGATCACCCGCTCCACCGCCTCCTGAAATTCCTGCGTCCCGATGCTGCGCTTGTTGCGCCGCGCCGCCAGGATCGCCGCCTCATTCACCAGGTTCTCCAGGTCCGCACCCACAAACCCCGGCGTGCCCCGCGCCACCGTCTCCAGGTTCACGCTCGGCTCCAGCGGCTTGCCCCGCACGTGCACCTTCAGGATCTCCTCCCGCCCCCGCTTGTCCGGCCGGTCCATCACCACCTGGCGATCAAACCGCCCCGGCCGCAGCAACGCCGGGTCCAAAATGTCCGGCCGGTTGGTGGCCGCGATCAGGATCACGTTGGTGTCGGTGTCGAAGCCGTCCATCTCCACCAGGATCTGGTTCAGCGTCTGCTCCCGCTCGTCGTGGCTGCCGCCCAGCCCCGCCCCCCGCTGGCGCCCCACCGCATCGATCTCGTCGATGAAGATGATGCAGGGCGAGTTGCGCTTGGCCTGCTCGAACAGATCGCGCACCCGGCTGGCGCCCACGCCCACGAACATCTCGACAAACTCCGAGCCCGAGATGGAGAAGAAGGGCACGCCAGCCTCACCCGAGATGGCCTTGGCCATCAGGGTCTTGCCGGTGCCCGGCGGCCCCACCAGCAGCACGCCTTTGGGGATACGGGCGCCCAGCGAGGCGAACTTCTGCGGCTCCTTGAGGAACTCGACGATCTCCTGCAGCTCGGCCTTGGACTCCTCGGCGCCGGCCACGTCCTGGAACGTGACCGTCGGCTTGTCCCCGGTGAACAGGCGCGCCCGGCTCTTGCCGAACGTGAAGGCCTGGTTGCCGGCCCCTTGCGCCTGGCGCAGGATGAAGATGAAGAAGCCGGCCAACAAAAGCACCGGCAGCACCGAGGCCAGGATCGGCGCCAGGTTAGACCACATGCTCGGTGGCTGGATGGTGATCTGGATCTGGTTGGAGCCGGCGCCGAAAGCAGTTTCGGGTACACCCAGGTTGCGCAGCGTATCGACCACGCTGACGGAATCTTCCTTGCGCGCTTTCTCCTTCGTGCCGTCGGCCAGATCTACGCTCAGATCGTCGCCGTTGACCGTGATCTGGCGGACTGTGCCATCGTGCGGCCTGCTGGGCCACGTCGCCGATATCCACCGTCTTGACCGATCCTTCGCTATTGCGGGCAAAGGACGACACAAAGAAGACGGCCAGCACAATCAGCAACAAGGCGTAAATAAGGCTGTTACGTAAGGAACGCGGGTTGTTCATTCGCGTTGCAATCTCCCATAATTTTTCCTACCGCGCTGGTGACTCAGTCTATCATAAGGGCTGGAGGGCGTCAAAGGACAAGCGCGGGGCACATCCCAATGAGCCACAATCTTAACTCATCCGACTCACCAGGATTATGACATGGGTTATCGCAACCCTCAGTAGTATCACTTCCCACTTGACCGGCCACCAGATGCAGCGGCCATGCCCCGGGCACGCCGGCCCGCAACCCCACCAATGTCCTATTGCGATGCTGCGTGAGGTCCTCTATGCTGGGAGCGTGTGCAACTGTAATGGCGCTCACGCCAAATGCCGGGTTGATTGTTGATAGTTGCGCATGGTTGCCGGCCGCCAACTATCAACTGCTCGTCGGCAATAACCCCGAGTCACCGCTGCCAGCATCAGCTCTGTCTCGGCTGGGGTCGAGGGTGAAATGCGACTGCTTACCGGCACTTTGATCGCAGTCGTGTGGCTGCTGCCTCTGGCCACGGCAAGCCAGGCGCAACCACTTCCTGGTCGGGGGCCCCGCAGGCCGTGGCTGCGGTGGATTACGTGCCTCCGACAAATCTACTCGTGAACGGCGACATGGAGTGCCCCGAGCGCGGGGCCTCGGTGCTGGGCGCCCTGCCGGGGGGCTGGGACGGGGTCCTCTTGCGGACCGACTACCCGCCCGACATCGACAGCCTGTACGCCCGCATCACCGAGGACTACAACTGCAAGTTCAATAGCTGGGTCGAGCATCTGCAGGGCAACGATGCCTGGGGCATGTACGCCAAAGATTCCGAGCCGAACGAATGCGGGACCGTCCCCTGCTCCCCTCCTTACGGCAAGCCCTTTGACGCCGCGATATATCAACAAGTTGCCGTGACGCCGGGGGTGACCTATAGCCTCAGCGGCTGGCTGGTCAGTTTCTGTGGCGGAGCGGCGACGGGCGCGGGCAGCACGCCCTGTCCATACAACGCCAACGAGCCGTACGATGCGCCGGGCCAGGTCTACATCCTCAAAATGCTGGGCCTTGACCCAACCGGCGGCAGCGACCCCACAGCCAGCACCGTGCAGTGGGTCTCCGACGGCCGGCCACATACGGTGTCGGGCTGGAGCAACCTGCACCTGAGCGCCACGGCCCAGGCCATGACCATGACCGTATTCGCCCGCATCGACAGCCCCTTCACCTGGCACGGCAACTATGGCCTGATCGACGCCGTCACACTGGTGCCGGCTCCGGTGGCCAACTTCTCGAACGTCCCGACCGCTGTGGTCAACCGTCACTTTTCCATCGGCTGGGGCGGCGCCCTGAGCCCTGCCATCGCTACGATCCCAGGCAACACCTATTACCTGGACTACACCTTGCAATATCGCCTGGGCAGCGACGGCACCTGGCAGGATTGGCTGACAGACCAGCTTGCCGGAAGCCAGGTCTTTACAAACACCACGCCCGGCAGCAACCTGACCTACTACTTCCGCGTGCAGCCGCTGGCCGAGGAGCCGAACAGCTCAGGGTCGTGGCCACACAGCCGGTTCCCTGGCGCCTGGACGGAATCCGGCCCGGTGCAAGCCTTGCTGTCGGGGTCCCTCAAAAGCGTTTACCTGCCGATCGTGTTGGGCACACCGGCCCAGTAACCCAGGCCTGACCCCGATCAACTGATCTTAGAACACGTGTCGCTCGTTCACTCTCCCCATAGCAAACGCCCACAATTATCGCAATACGTCAGTTCGGACCCATCGCGCGCAGTGTGGATTTTACTCGGGGGCACGGCGACGCGACACGCCATGCAAATGCCACCGTTGACCTCGGCAACCGCCCGCCCCCCGCGGCGAGGGCGCAGCGCGTCATAGATTGACAGGAACTCCGGCGGAACGGCACGGCGGTAGGTCGCCTGGCGTGCCTGGACCACCGGCAGCTGGCCGGACAGGCTCGCCTGCTCTGCGCGCAGCCCGGCCTGGGCAATGGCCCATTCACCGGCCAGCTTACCGACCTCCGCCTGGCAGCGGTCACGTTCGGCAGCCGCGGCTTCCACCGCCACCAACGCATCCAGCAATTCGTCCTCGCTCTGCCGCAACTGTCGGCGCAACTGCTCCTGGTCGCTTTGCAGGTCCTGGAGCTCTTTTGGATTGCGCACCTGGCCGCCGTACAGACGTCCTTCAGTCCGCGCGAGCTTGGCACTCGCCGTCGCCTGAGCGGATTCACGCTCCTGCTGGACCGCCTGCCAACGGGACAGCTCGCCGGAAGCGGTCCCCAGCGCCTGCCGGGCTGCCTTCAGGGCGACGGGCTCATGCAGCGCGGCCGCGATCTGAGCCAGGCGCGCCTGGAGGCCCTCGACTTCCAGGTTGACGTCGTTCAACTGCGCCAGCAACATCACAGGTCGCATCCCATCGCCTCCCCAGCATATGAACAGAGAGAGTTATCGGGGCAGGATTATACAACATCCTTATGCCCAAGGAGGAATTCCGGGAAACGTTGCGCTTCGTTCGCTTGTTGCGCATTGCGGATTATGCTACAATGCGTGATGGTGAGTAACCAGATGCTGCGGCTTTGCTACGGAGGAGTGCCATGGGCGAGCCCATCCGTATCATGATTGTCGACGATCATCCGCTCTTCAGGCAGGGTTTACGCCGTGTCCTGGAGATAGAATCCGACATCAAGGTCATTGCGGAGTTCGATGACGGGCAACAAGCCATCGCCAACGCGCCGGTAATCAAGCCCGATGTGATCGTGATGGACATCAACCTGCCCAAGGTGAATGGTTTCCAGGCTACCAGCCAGATCACCGCCGATATCGAGGGGGCCCGCGTCATCGTGCTCACCGCCTACCACGACGACGAGCAGTTGTTCCATGCGCTGAAGGCCGGGGCCGCAGCCTATTATCCCAAGAACGTGGACGCGCGAACGCTGCTCTCGGCCATACGCGCCGTTCATTCCGGGAACTATGTGATCGGCGAGGAAGTAATGGCGAAGCCGCAGGTCGCCGCCTGGCTGCTCAAGCAATTCGAGGAACTCGTCGTCTTCGACGAAAGCCCCAGCGAAATGTTCGCACCGCTTTCGACGCGCGAGATGTCCATTCTGCAGCTGATCGCTCGCGGCGCGAGCAACAAGGAAATCGCCCATGAGCTCAAGATCAGCCGCCAGACGGTGAAGAACCATATGAGCTCGATCCTGCGCAAGCTCGCCGTCAACGATCGCACACAGGCAGCCGTGCTGGCCTTGCGCCGTGGTTGGATCCGCCTGGAAGATACCAAACCGCTTGACTAGGAAGGCCGATGCATAATCCCAGACTGCGAACTACGAATCAGGGGTCGCGCGTGCCCAACCAGGGGTCCAGCGCGAGCCTGATCGAGCTGGCCTTGATCATTGTGCTCATCGCCATCGTGGTCCTCGCCATCTTACTCATCGTGGGTGACGATCTGCGCCTCTGGGTGGTGACTACGCTGCAAAGCCTGCTCAGGCTGGCAGGGAAGTGATCTCTCGACCTAACTGAGGGCCCCCAAATGTCCTCGTCGCCATGGCGGCTGGCGTCCGTGAGAGCGGCCGGTCAGGCTCTGCTGGAGCTGCTCTACCCGGCGCGCTGTGCCGGTTGTGGGCGTCGCAGATATTTCTTCTGCCCAGAGTGCCAGGCCAGACTGCTGCGGCCGGCGCCCGCTTGCCCCCGCTGCGGAGGCCCGCCCGGCCTGGCCGGCGGGCCCTGCGCAGCCTGCCGGCGTGCCTCGTGGGCCTTGAACGATATCTTTGCCACGGCCCCCTTCGTCGCGCCCTTGCGCCCGGCCATCCATGCCTTCAAGTACCGGGGCGTGCGCGCCCTCGCCGAGCCGTTGGCCGAGCGTTTGAGGGTGCGGTGGCTGGAGACCGGCCTGGCCGCGGACTTGATCGCGCCGGTGCCCCTGCACCCGGCTCGTGAAGCGGAGCGCGGATACAATCAGTCTGCCCTGCTCGCCACCGCGCTCGCGGCACGGCTCGCACCGCTCAACGCCGAGAACACGCTACTGCTGCGGGCACGGGCCACACCGTCACAAACCGCCAAAGCCCGCCAGGAACGCGAGGCCAATGTCCGCGGCGCCTTTGCGTGCCGGCGCAATGTATCCGGCCTGCGCCTGCTGCTCGTGGACGACGTGTGCACCACGGGAGCCACGCTGGAAGCCTGCGCGCTGGCGTTGCGCCTTCAGGGAGCCGTCGCCGTCTGGGGGCTGGTCGTCGCGCGAGCCCCGCTGGGATAAGCCAGCCTTGTGCCGCAAGTTGCACCGAGCACAAATACGGGACTTTCGTTGACTTTTGCCTGGAAGGCGCATACAATCCAAGACTACCCGATCTGGAAAGGAGCATGCACCATGCAGATAAACATCTCCGGCAAGAACCTCAAGGTTACAGACTCCTTGCGAGAGTATGTCGAAAAGAAGATGGGGCGACTCGACCGGTATCTGCCGAATGTAAGCGATGTGCGTGTGGAGCTGTGGGTAGAAAAACACGCGGGCCTCCAAGGACCGCCAGGTCGCGCAGGTTACCTTGCGGACCAAGCAGGCAGTGCTGCGTGCGGAAGAAGCTTCCGCCGACATGTTCGCCTCCATTGACGCTGTCATGGATAAGATGCACCGTCAGATCGACCACTATAAGGGCAAGCGTTGGTCCAAGCGGTCTGCCGCAGACAGCGGCCCGGCCGTCGGGGAGGCGACGGAGGAGGAAGCTGCCGCCGAGGAACCTTCGCGCATCAGCCGGGTCAAGCGATTTGCCATGGTGCCCATGGACGAGGAAGAGGCCGTCAACCAGATGGAGCTCTTGGGTCACGATTTCTACGTGTTCTTCAATGTCAACCAGAGCCAGCTGAACGTCGTCTATCGGCGGCGCAGCGGAGACTATGGGCTGATCCAGCCGGAGGTTGGGTAGAAGGCGCATTCTCTTGTGGACCGGCGGCCTGAGGGCCTGGGGACCGACCGCACGAACGCAGGACCTCGGCGCCATCGGAGTTAGTTGTGCCGACCCCGCCGGGCGAAGAGAGCTGCCACACTCTGGGCAACCTGGACTCGTTCACCAGCTTCTTCTGCCGAGATCTGGCCCATTTTGGCGGCTGCGAGAGCGCGGCGAAGCTCCTGGCGCATGCCAAGCTGGACAATAAAGACCGCCAGCGCCCGCCGCAGCGGGCCGTAGAAGCGCTGATACAGGCGCCGGCGGCTGCGCCAGAGATTGACGGTTGAATGCGCGGCGAAACTGGCGCGCGCTGGCACCCCCATGGTGCACGACCATTGCCGCGGGCTGGCAATAGAACTGCCGGCCCGCGCGGCGTATGCGCCAGCACCAGTCGACCTCTTCCGCGTACATGAAATAGCCGCCATCCAACAAACCTGCGGCCTCGATCGATTCGCGCCGCACCATCAACGACGCGCCGAGCACGAAGTTCGACACGGAAAGGCGCCCCCGCAGCGTAGGCGGCGCGGCGGGTAGCGGCCGTTGAGGCCGGACTCCAACAACCAGGCCGGCGCGGTGGGAACAGATCGAACCAGAGCTGCAGCAAGCCTGGATAGCCAAAAGCGCTATGCTGGAAGCGGCCGTCGGGGTAGCGTAGTTGTGGCCCCACGCCGCCGGCCTCCCCATGCTTGGCCAGGAAACCGGCCATGAGGCCGATGGCATCCCCGATGGGTTCGGCATCTGGATTTAGCAGCAACACCAGATCCACAGGCGCCTCCGGAGCCATGCCGCGGCGCTGCCAGAAATCGGCACCGCCGGCGGGGGCCTCGGCCACATCGGGGAGCCCGGGGCGGCGGTCCCTGAAGCCCAGCGCCTTCAGGGCCAGGTTGTTGCTGCTAAATCAGAGATGCCGAACTTGGTGGGAGAAATACGCCCTCATGGCCGGTTTCCTGGCCAAGCATGGGGAGGCCGGCGGCGTGGGGCCACAACTACGCTACCCCGACGGCCGCTTCCAGCATAGCGCTTTTGGGCTATAGGCTTGCTAAGCTCTCGTTCGATCTGTTCCCACCGCGCCCGGCCTGGTTGTTGGAGTTGCCGGCCCAGACGGCCGCTACCCCACAGCGCCGCCTACGCTGCGGGGGCACCTTCCCGTGTCGAAGCTCGTGCTCGGGGCCGCGTCGTTGATGGTGCGGCGCGAATAGATCGAGGCCGCAGGTTTGTTGGAAGTGTGGCGGCTGGTTCATGTACGCGGAAGAGGTCAACTGGTGCTGGCGCGCACGCCACGGCGGGCCCGCCGTCTCCAATTGCCAGCCCACGGCAATGGTGCGCCATGGGGGTGCCAGGCGCGCGCCAAGTTTAACGCGCATTCAACCGTCAATCTCTGGCGCAGCCGCCGGCGCCTGTATCAGCGCTTCTACGGCCCGCTGCGGCGGGCGCTGGCGGTCTTTATTGTCCAGCTTGGCATGCGCCAGGAGCTTCGCCGCGCTCTCGCAGCCGCCAAAATGGGCCAGATCTCGGCGAAGAAGCTGGTGAACGAGTCCAGGTTGCCCAGAGTGTGGCGGCTGCTCTTCGCCCCGGCGGGGTCGGCACAACTAACTCCGATGGCGCCGAGGTCCTGCGTTCGTGCGGTCGGTCCCCAGGCCCTCAGGCCGCCAGTCCCACGAGAATGCGCCTTCTACCCGAACCTCCGGCTGGATCAGCCCATAGTAAACGCTGCGCCGGCGATAGACGACGGTCAGCTGGCTCTGGTTGACATTGAAGAACACGTAGAAATCGTGACCCAAGAGCTCCATCTGGTCAACGGCCTCTTCCTCGTCCATGGGCACCATGGCAAATCGCTTGTGGTGGCGGAGACGCAAAGAGGAAACAGCAGCAGCTTCCTCCTCCGTCGCCTCCCCGACGGCCGGGCCGCTGCTGCGGCAGACCGCTTGGACCGACGCTTGCCCTTATAGTGGTCGATCTGACGGTGCATCTTATCCATGACAGCGTCAATGGAGGCGAACATGTCGGCGGAAGCTTCTTCCGCACGCAGCACTGCCTGCTTGGTCCGCAAGGTAACCTCCGCGACCTGGCGGTCCTTGGAGGCCCGCCGCCTTTTTTTACCGACAGCTCCACACGCACATCGCTTACATTCGGCGGATACCAGTCGGGTCGAGCCGTCTTCTTTTCGACATACTCTCGCAAGAGAGCGGAACCTCGAGGTTCTTGCCGGAGATGTTTATCTGCATGGTCCGTGCTCCTTTCCAGATCGGGTAGTCTTGGATTGTATGCGCCTTAGAGGCAAAAGTCAACGAAGGTCCAATTGTACTCGGTGCAACTTGCGGCACAAGGCTGGCTTATCCCAGCTGGGCTCACACGACGACCAGCCCCCAGACGGCGACGGCTCCCTGAAGGCGCAACGCCAGCGCGCAGGCTTCCGGCGTGGCTCCCGTGGTGCGCGCGTCGTCCACGGGGAGCAGGCGCAGGCCGATACGTGCGCGGGCACGCAAAGGCGGCACGGACATTGGCCTCGCGTTCCTGGCGGGCTTTGGCAGTTTGTGACGGTGTAGCCTACAGTGACCGCAGCAGTAGCGTGTTCTCGGCGTTGAGCGGTGCGAGCCGTGGGACGGCGCGGTGGCGGGGGGAGGGGAGACTGATTGTATCCGCGCTCCGTTCACGAGCCGGCAGGGGCACCGGCACCGAGATCAAGTCCGCGGCCAGGCCGGTCTCCAGCCACCGCCGCCCCTCAAACGCTCCGCCAACGGCTCGGCGAGGGCGCGGGCCCCGGTACTTGAAGGCATGGATGGCCGGGCGCAAGGGGCACAACGAAGGGGGCCGTGGGCGAGGGTCTCGTTCAAGGCCCACGAGGCACGCCGGCAGGCTGCGCAGGGCCCGCCGGCCAGGCCGGGCGGCCTCCGCAGCGGGGCCGTGGGCGCCGGCCGCAGCGGTGGGCTGGCACACTGTAGGCAGGAGAAATATCTGCGACGCCCACAACCGGCACAGCGCGCCGGGTAGAGCAGCTCCAGCAGAGCCTGACCGGCCGCTGTTGGGTATGGAACACCCGGCGCCATGGCGACGAGGACATTTGGGGGGCCTGAGTTAGGTCGAGAGATCACTTCCCTGCCAGCCTGAGCAGGCTTTGCAGCGTGGGAATCACCCAGAGGCGCAGTACGTAGTCCACGATGAGTAAGATGGCGGGGACCACGATGGCGATGAGCACAATGATCAAGGCCAGCTCGGATCAGGCTCGCGCTGGACCCCTCGTTAGGCACACAGCAAGCTTCTGATTCGTAGTTCGCAGTCTGGGATTATGCATCGGCCTTCCTAGTCAAGCGGTTCGGATCTTCCAGGCGTTTCAACCACGGCGCAAGGCCAGCACGGCTGCCTGTGTGCCGATCGTTCACGGCGAGCTTGCGCAGGATCGAGCTCATATGGTTCTTCACCGTCTGGCGGCTGATCTTGAGCTCATGGGCGATTTCCTTGTTGCTCGCGCCACGAGCGATCAGCTGCAGACTGGACACTCGCGCCTCGAAAGCGGTGCGAACATTCGCTGGGGCTTTCGTCGAAGACGACGAGTTCGATTGCTTGAGCAGCCAGGCGGCGACCTGCGGCTTCCGCCATTACTTCCTCGCCGATCACATAGTTCCCGGAATGAACGGCATGTATGGCCGAGAGTGCTTTTCGCGCGTCCACGTTCCTGGGATAATAGGCTGCGGCCCCGGCCTTCAGCGCATGGAACAACTGCTCGTCGTCGTGGTAGGCGGTGAGCACGATGACGCGGGCCCCCTCGATATCGGCGGTGATCTGGCTGGTAGCCTGGATACCATTCACCTTGGGCAGGTTGATGTCCATCACGATCACATCGGGCTTGATTACCGGCGCGTTGGCGATGGCTTGTTGCCCGTCATCGAACTCCGCAATGACCTTGATGTCGATTCTATCTCCAGGACACGGCGTAAACCCTGCCTGAAGAGCGGATGATCGTCAACAATCATGATACGGATGGGCTCGCCCATGGGGCTCCTCGTAGCAAAGCCGCAGCATCTGGTCATCACCATCACCATTGTAGCATAATCCGCAATGCGCAACAAGCGAACAAAGCGCAACGTTTCCCGAAATTCCTCCTCGGCCATAAGGATGTTGTATAATCCTGCCCGATAACTCTCTCTGTTCATATGCTGGGGAGGCGATGGGATGCGACCTGTGATGTTGCTGGCGCAGTTGAACGACGTAGACCTGGAAGTCGAGGGCCTCCAGCCGCGCCTGGCTCAGATCACGGCCACGCTGCATCAGCCCGTCGCCCTGAAGGCAGCCCGGCAGGCGCTGGGGACCGCTTCCGGCGAGCTGTCCCGTTGGCAGGCGGTCCAGCAGGAGCGTGAATCCGCTCAGGCGACGCCGAGTGCAAGCCCGCGCGGACTGAAGGACGTCTGACGGCCGCCAGGTGCGCAATCCAAAAGAGCTCCAGGACTTGCAAAGCGACCAGGAGCAGTTGCGCCGACAGTTGCGGCAGAGCGAGGACGAATTGCTGGATGCGTTGGTGGCGGTGGAAGCCGCGGCTGCCGAACGTGACCGCTGCCAGGCGGAGGTCGGTAAGCTGGCCGGTGAATGGGCCATTGCCCAGGCCGGGCTACGCGCAGAGCAGGCGAGCCTGTCCGGCCAGCTGCCGGTGGTCCAGGCACGCGAGGCGACCTAGCGCCGTGCCGTCCCGCCGGAGTTCCTGTCAATCTATGACGCCGGCGCCCTCGCCGCGGGGGGCGGGCGGTTGCCGAGGTCACCGGTGGCATTTGTGGGTGACCCGCCGTGCCCGAGTAAAATCACAACTCCGGGGTGAGAAAGAACCTATTGCGATAATTGTGGGCGTTTGCTTATGGGGAGAGTGAACGAGCGACACGTGTTCTAAGATCAGTTGATCGGGGTCAGGCCTGGGTTGCTGGGCCGGTGTGCCCAACACAAATCGGCAGGTAAACGCTTTTTGAGGAACCCCAACAGCAAGGCTTACACCGGGCCGGATTCCGTCCAGGCGCCAGGGAACCCGGCTGTGTGGCCACGGGGGGGAGAGGCTCGGCTCCTCGGCCAGCGGTTGCACACGGAAGTAGTAGGTCAGGTTGCTGCCGGGCGTGGTGTTTTGTAAAAACTGCTGACTTCGGCAAGCTGGTCTGTCAGCCAATCCTGCCAGGTGCATGGCACTACCCAGGCGATATTCCCGGCAGGTGTGGTCCAGGTAATAGGTGTTGCACTAGGGATAAAAGACAATGCAT